>JAURGE010000046.1 GCA_030833925.1 Alphaproteobacteria bacterium | reverse complement strand
CAGCGTTCCTGCAATTTCATCCATCTCAGGTCCAAAACGATGGGCATCAGCAGCCAAAAATCCAACCCAGCGTTGCATTGGCTCAAAAAGCGATCGGTTATTTTCTTGAAGTTCGTTTAAAAACGCATCTAGTAGACCAAGTTTGTCCGCAGCAACTCCCATTGTTGCCATCATAGCCCACATGCCTTTGTTCAGCCCTGCGTACATCATTTTGAGCGCAGATGCTTGTCCAAGGTCTGGTCCAAGTGCAATCACCCTCATATCTGGACGATTAAGGGCCTCTGCTACCGATTTTGCACTTTGTCCCGATAGGTATACCCGAGGGCACCCTTTGTTTGGCGAAGGGCCAATGATCCCACCATCCAGAACTTCGACCCCAGCCCCTGACATAATGTCAGCGATCCTTGCCATAGTCGCTGGAGAAATAGCATTAAGGTCCCCAAAGACAGGTTTCCGTGAAACTCCATCCAAAGCTTTAGCGGCCGACTTGGCAAAGCCTTCGGCATGACCTGGGGGCATTACTGAAAGCGCTAAGTCTGCTGTCTCTAAAGCAGCCTTTAGAGACCCCGCATCTTCCACGCCGGCACTCGCTGCATTAGCTCTACTGGTGGTGCTTCGGGGGGAAAGGTCACTGATAACGCGAAATCCACCTTCAACTAGAGTGCGGCCAACGCCACTACCCATATCCCCGGCTCCAAACAGCGCGATTGTTTTAATTTTTGGCATTTTTGCTCGTTTCACTAGGTTGATTTAAGAGGGTAGCCTCGATCGTCTGTCTTCTCGGTCAGATAGTTTACTATTCTCTCTCGGGAATGGTGGATGCCAAGAAGGCGCATTGGCTGGTCACCTACAACAGCGAAGCTGTGGTTCACGTCCGGAGGTAGAGCAACCGTGTCGCCCGTCCGCAAGCGTCTCTTCTCATGCTCCTCACCTTCTGCCCAGACATCCGCCTCACCCTCGATTATAAATAGGATCTCAGTATAAGGGTGGGAGTGCATGGGGGCCACGTAGCCAGGTTCTGCAACTTGTATGCCGGTCCTAACTGGTGTCGTGCCATCAGCTAACAATGGGCGATAATAAGACAGTGGGCCAAAGTCTACGCGTTCCGCGTTAGCAAGAAGCGCAAACTTGGTGCCATTTTTCAGGTGTTCCACTGCCATCGTAGCTCTCCTAAGGTGTCATAGAAAAACTTATAAAGGAGCTTATCTCTATGCGTATAGCTGTTATCGGTGCTGGAGGCGTCGGTGCCCCATTTGGTTCGGCTTTGGCTAGAGCAGGGATGGATGTCTGGTTTCTTGCGAGAGGCGCTCACTTAGAGGCCATGCAGCGGGATGGACTGCGTATCAACGGCGCACGGGGAAATTTTCATTTACACCCGGTACAAGCCACTGATGATCCAGCAAGGATAGGTAAAGTTGATTTCGTCCTTTTCACAGTGAAACTCTGGGATGTCGAGACTTCCGGATCGGTCATCAAGCCGTTAATTGATAGTCATACCGGCGTTGTAACGCTGCAGAATGGTATTGATGCGCCCGAGCGGCTTGCTCGCGTAATTGGACAAGAAGCAGTTATTGGCGGTGTGGCTATAGTCAATGCTGCAATTGCATCACCTGGGCATATTAATCAAATGGGTGAGTATCAGAGCTTAACCTTTGGTGAACTGAATGGGGCTGTAGACGGACGTGTCCAAGGTTTGAAAGACGCATGTGATGCCGCGGGCATTGATGCCCGGGTGTCTCCAAATATTATCAAGGATCTCTGGGAAAAATTTGTTTTTCTGGTGAGTGTCTCGACGCTAACAGCAGCTTCTCGCCAACGTATGGATTATATCCGCTCTGACCCTGATTCTCGCGCAACATTAATTCGCTTGCTTCAAGAAATTACTGCTGTTGGCCAAGCGGCCGGAGTGCCGCTTGCGGATGACCTTCCCCAAAAGCGGCTTTCTATGATTGATGGGCAAGGCGGTAACTCGATTGCTTCAATGGCTATCGATTTGTTGCGGGGTAACAGACTTGAGTTACCATGGTTAGCTTCAAAGGCGGTTGCCTTGGGGCAACAACATGGGGTCGAAATGCCAGCTTTGCAGGCTCTGGTAGGTGTGCTTCGCCCCTTCGAAATGGGAGCGCCTGAATTGCCAGATCTATAAGTAGATCCAACATGAGAATGGATTCAGGTCTCCTCCAGCTGAGATTGGAAATGGGGCCTCAACCGCAAGTATGTGCTTTTAGCTAAACCTGTCTTTGTAGTTGAGCAGAGCTGATTTGAAAGCTGGTTGCTCCAGAACCTCTTTATTGACTACGGCTTTTGGAGCTTCACCAGCCATGATAGCAAGGCATGCGTCGATATCTGCCTTACCAAGGCCGGCCATACACTGATCCGTGAAACAGAGGGCATGTGGTGCTAAAATAACATTGTCCATAGCCAGCAGTGCGTTCTTTGGGTTTGGCGGCTCATCAATAAGCACGTCTAAGGCAGCTCCAGCGATAGTCCTATCCCGTAATGCCGTGATTAGGGCTGCTTCGTCTACAATTGGCCCCCTTGCGGTGTTGATAAGGTAGGCTGTTTGCTTCATGAGGTTAAGCCGTGCTTTGTTTACCAATCCTCGTGTTTTCTCATTCAAGGGACAATTTATTGTCACGAAGTCGGATTGGCGGAAGACCTCATCTAACTCGACAAGTTCGATGTTTAATTCGCGCGCCACTTTGGGGTCAACGAACGGATCGTGGGCTATGAAGCGTAACCCAAAAGGCTGAGCAAGTCGGAACGTTTCAGCGCCGATATTGCCGATTCCAACTCCGCCTAAAGTTCGGCCTACAAGGCCAATCCCGTTAAACTGTGTTTTAATATTCCAGCCGTGAGGCGTATCTCGTGCTAAGCGATCCTTTTCGATGAGTCGCAGGCTCAGGGCTAGGAGGAAGGCTATCACAGTGGTTGCCACTGGCCGGCGCACGCCATCTGGAGCTATGGCCAGAGCAACATTGTGCGCAGTGCAGCTTTCTACATCCACTGTGTCGTAACCCACACCATAGCGGGCTATGAGACGTATACGTTGCTCCGGTCGGAAGGTGTGGTCGCCAACCTTTTCCAAGAATAGAACAACTGCATCTAGGTCATTGACCATCGCATGGGTAAGGTCACCAGTACCTATGTCCGGCAAGCTAACTACGTCGATGCTGGGGTTGTTTAAGAGTGGTGATAAGTCGACCTCGGGGATCATCAGTTGACCGTCTTCGGAAAGGATCTTTGCTGACAAGCCTACTCGAAAGTTATTATTATTCATGTAGTTACTGCTTTCCGAAGTTTGTGGGCGGCATCTGCCATAGCGGCTTGAAGTATCCATGCATCGCCCGAGATGCCAATGAGGTTAAAACCAGCAGCGTGCTGCTTAACACCTTCCTCAGCATCTGCAACAATACGGCCGATCGGTTTGCTCACAGACTTAGCTGCCGCGACGGCTCGAGTGACCGCATCCAGGAATTTGGGATGTTCAAATTCGCCCGGGATTCCTAATGAACAGGAGAGGTCAAAATGGCCTAGCCATAGCCCATCTACCCCATCTAGTTTTGCTATGTCTTCAACCTCTGCGATACCTTGAGCAGTTTCAATCAGTGGAAAAATAACTGTTTCAGCGTTTGACGCTTCTAATTTCTGGAGAACAGGCCCCTGAGAGAATCGGTCATGTAAAACCCCAAGTGCAACGCCGCGCTCACCCAACGGTGCATATTTGCACTGGTTTACGATTGATTTGGCTTCGGCTGCTGAGGATACCATTGGAAGGCATAGCGCCTTCGCACCGATATCCAATACGCGGGCCATGTCATAGTAACCTTTGCCGGCTGGCCGAACGAGGCATGGTAGGTCGGCGGCCTCAAAGTAACGTAACAATGATCTAAGCGTTGCTACGTCAAAGCCTGAGTGCTCCATATCCAAAAAGACAAAGTCTAAGCCAGAGTTCTTCAGGATATATCCGATGCCTGGTGTAGCAAATTCGCATACAAACGTGCCAACTTTTAGGCTGTCGGATGTAGCAATCTCTTTCATACTTGCCATAAAAGGCTCCTAAATTGGCTGAAAAATAATAGTTTTTGAGGCTGCTATCTGAACGAATACAATCTCTGATTGGGTCATTTGCGCTAGCAATGGTTGGGGAGACATCCGCCAAACCTCATCGTAAAACTATGCAATATCTTAAAGAGAACTGTTAAAAGTCCAAATGGCAATTGCTAGTAATGAAAATCACTCATAGATGCAGTTTGCAGATTGCTGTGGCATAGTCTGCCGATAGAAAAACCATTCCCAACTTCCACCGCTTTCTGCGATCGCTTGCTTCTTGTTCAGTAATTTTTGGTACCACCAGTGTCAGGTTTATCTCTTAGGGTTTTTATGATTCGGGATATCTGAGTCTGACTAGATAAGCTTAATTTTGCCGTTTAAAGGGTTTTCTCCTGATGCTTGATATAAGTGGTTCCACCCGCCTAATTGCACATCTCGGCTGGCCGACTGAGCCATTCAAAGCTCCACTCATATACAATCCCTGGTTCGAAAAAGCCGGCGTTGACGCTGTCGTCGTACCGATGGGCTCAAAGCCTGAGGATTATCCTGATTTTTTTAAATATGTTTTTAGACTCAGCAACATTTTAGGGGCTTTGGTTACAATGCCTCACAAGCGCACGACCGCGTCTTTAATTGATCGAAAAAGCCGTGCTGTAGACATTGCAGGGGCGTGTAATGCAGTCCGTTTAGGGACAGATGGCAAACTCGAGGGCGATCTTTTTGATGGATACGGTTTCATTTCAGCAATGATGCGTGCGGGCGAGGTGATACAGGATCGTTCTGCTCTAGTGGCGGGTGCGGGCGGTGTTGGATCGGCAATCGCTGGCGCCCTGGCCGAGCATGGAGTGGGAAAGCTCTGTCTCTACGACGTGATACCTGGCTTGGCAGATCAACTGAAAGATAGGCTTCGCCAGCATTTCCCTCACTTAGAGATCGAGACAGGCTCAAATGACCCTCGGGGCTGCGACATCATTGTTAACGCGACCCCTCTTGGCTTGGCGCCGGGTGACCCTTTGCCGATAGATCCGGCTGGTATTGCAGCTAACGCCTTTTTTGGTGAGGTCGTAATGGCAGAAACGCCTCTTCTCGCTGCAGCAAAGGCCAAAGGGTGCCGTATTCAAACTGGGCTCGCCATGAACTATGAGCAAATCCCTGCTTATCTGAAGTTTTTTGGACTTCCAATGACAGATCCAGCCACGTTGCAACAATTGGCGAGAGTCTGAACGAGGAAAACATTGGAAAATTAAAATTGCTCTTTAGCTTTTAGAGAGCGGCTATGGAGAGACGCAGGTTTTCTGGAAAAACTTTTATTGAAGTTGAGCGTTAGCTTTGGGGGTCGTCTCTAAATTCATAATCGCCATCCTCGATGAAGGGCAACTACTCCTTTGGTCATGTCTTTCCACGAGACTCGATCGAAGCCAGCCTCTTCCATTAATGCCGCCAGTGTCGGTTGATCAGAAAAGCGTCGGATACTTTCAACCAGGTACTGATATGAGCTGCGATCCCCTGTTGTGGCCTGGCCTAAAGCTGGAATTACACCGAAAGAATACCTGTCATATAAGGCTTGGAGCGTTGGTTCCGATACTTTGCTGAATTCAAGGCAAAAGAAACGGCCGCCTGGCTTTAAAACGCGCCGCATTTCACAAAGTGCTGACAGGCGATCTGTTACGTTTCTGAGGCCAAAGGATATGGTAACAGCGTCAGCGCTCCTATCTGGTATTGGTAGCCGTTCTGCGTCTCCTGCCAGCCACTCCAAACCATCGATGCCTTTGTCTATTGCTCGATCTCTTCCTACTGCAACCATCTGGGCGTTAGCGTCGATTACCACTGCTTCAAGCTTGCCTTTGGCATATGTTTGAGCCCGAAAAACAATATCGCCCGTGCCTCCGGCCACATCGATTAGCCTTTCACCAGCCTTGGGCGCCAGCTCAGCGATAAGAACAGACTTCCAGAAACGATGAAGGCCACCACTCATTAGATCGTTCATGAGGTCATAGCGGGAGGCAACCGAGTCGAAGACACCTCGAACTCGTTGAGCTTTTTCTGTTTTCGGGATTTCGGCAAACCCGAAGTCGGTAGTGTCAGTTGGTGCTTGATCTTTATCCATAGTGCGGAGGAAAATAGCGTTCTTTTTAACGAGTTGCTACTCAATCAGATGCCAGAGCTTCCTGAGGTTGAAACTACAATGCGTGGCCTTGCAGGCGCCATAAAGGGGCGGAAGCTAACGGCTGTTCGGGCGCAACGCATGGATCTGCGTTTTCCTCTGCCTGCCGCTTTCGCGAGTCGTTTACAAGGGCAAGTGGCAAACAACTTGGATAGGCGCGCCAAGTATATTCTCGTTAGGTTCGAAGGAGGTCTCACGTGGCTGATCCACCTGGGAATGTCGGGCCGTCTTATAGTTGGTAAAGGCCCGCTCCCTCAGTTGGGAAAGCATGATCATGTCGCTCTGGAGACCGACATTGGATACGTTATTTATCAAGACGCGCGACGTTTTGGATTCATGGACCTATTTCGAACAGATAAGGAAGCAGAGCATCCTCGTCTTAAGGATCTAGGCCTAGAGCCGCTCACAGATCTAAATTTCAAGTCACTTTCCGCCTTATTAAGTGGAAGGTCTTCGTCGGTGAAGGCAGCGCTACTGGATCAAAAGCTGATTGTAGGACTTGGGAATATTTATGTTGCGGAGGCTTTGTTTAGGGCGAAGGTTAGGCCAGAGCGGGAAGCGGGTTCTTTAACCCGAGCAGAAACCCGTCGTCTTGCGGCGTCTATTCCAGAGGTTCTCGCAGAAGCAATCAAAGCCGGTGGTTCATCGTTAAAAGACTACCGCCAGCCATCAGGTGAACTTGGCTATTTTAAGGCGTCATGGGCAGTTTACGGGCGCGAGGGAGAGGATTGTTACCGTTGTGGTTCAGGAGTCGTTGCCCGTGTCATTCAGTCTGGCCGATCGTCCTTCTATTGTCCGAAGTGCCAGCGGTAGGTTATTCACCCATCTAATAATATCAGACCAGCTTAAAGGATGCGTCTATGGCTTTCGAATTTGTCCTTTCGGAAAAGCGTGGCCGTGTAGGCCTTATTACCCTTAATCGTCCTAAGGCGCTTAATGCACTCTGTGCTCAGCTGGTCGATGAGTTGGCTCAGACAGTTGATCAACTTGAAGCTGATAAAGACGTCGGTGTTATTGTTCTCACAGGTAGCGAAAAAGCCTTTGCTGCGGGCGCAGATATTAAAGAGATGCAATCGAAGTCTTATATGGACGCCTATATGGAGGACTTCATCACCGTTCACTGGGAGAGAATTGCAAGTTGTCGAAAGCCAACAATTGCAGCGGTGGCTGGATATGCTCTTGGTGGAGGCTGCGAAGTTGCGATGATGTGCGATATGATCATCGCTGCTGACACAGCAAAGTTTGGCCAGCCTGAGATTAACCTTGGTGTTATTCCAGGTGGTGGCGGCACCCAGCGTCTTCCCCGAGCCATTGGCAAATCAAAGGCAATGGAAATGTGTTTAACCGGAAGAATGATGGATGCGGAGGAGGCAGAGCGCTCAGGGTTGGTTGCTAGGGTGGTAAAGGCAGACGAGCTATTAAGTGAGGCTTTGAAGATTGCCAGCTCAATCGCTGATAAATCCCTCCCAATTACGATGATTTGCAAAGAATCCATTAACCGGGCCTATGAGGGTACCTTAGCTGAGGGTGTGCGTTTTGAGCGGCGGCTGTTTCATTCATGCTTTGCGACGCAAGATCAGTCGGAAGGAATGTCGGCTTTTGTTGATAAGCGACAGCCTGCATTTATGCATAAGTAGATTTTTTGAATCGATAAATCGGGTTGTTTTTCCTGACTTTAATAGTACGTCTCTTGACGTCGGCTGCCCCATGGCAGTATAGAGCCCGGCTTCGCGTATTATTCTGCGCGGGAACCGATTTGCTAGAATAACCACATGGAAACGAGCACCGATGGCTAACAGTAAGCAGGCAGAAAAGCGTATACGCCAGACCAGCCGCCGCACAAGCGTTAACAGGATGAGGGTAAGTCGTTACCGCACATTTGTGAAAAAGGTGGAAGCTGCAATTGCTGCTGGCGATAAGGACGGCGCTGCAGTCGCGCTTCAGACCGCACAACCTATAATGCATAGTGCGGTCAATAAGGGTGTTATCCATCGTAATACCGTGAACCGGAAGCTTTCCAGGCTAGCCCGCCGTGTAAATTCGATGGCCTGATATCTGTAAACAGATTATCGTGCATTGAGATGCGCCGGGTTCTGCCCGGCGTTTTTTTTTGCTCTCATGCAGAGATTCTTAAGAGTTCCAAAAGGTTGTTGGTGACCCCATAAAAATGCCTCAAGAGTCAACCCACTTTTATTAAAGATTCATGAATTCATTGCATTGCATGACCTGGGATGCATGGGTACGTTTCAACAAGTCACAAAAGGTCTTAACGGTTGAAATAACTAAAAAGCAACAATAAAAACAAGTAAAAACAAATAGAAATTATTAAAACTTAAGGTTGTAAGTTATTTTAGCGGTTCGGGTGCAAAAACAATAATAAAAACTGCCCATTTTAGTGCGAGTTATTTTGGGTTGATTTGTGTGGGGCTGGGTTAAATGAATTTAGCATACGCAGGAGATTTATCTCCTGATGATAGCTTTAAGTTGCTTCGGGAAGATCCTTCAGCTCGGATCGTTGATGTAAGGACTGATGCCGAATGGAGCTACGTGGGGCTACCTAATCTTCCGCCCGGCTCGCTCGATGTCGTTTTGTTAAGCTGGCAGCTCTTTCCTTCAATGGAAGTTAACCATGCGTTCATTACCCAACTGATGGAATTAGTGCCGGATCAGTCCGCTCCGGTAATGTTCCTTTGTAGATCAGGGGTTCGTTCCAGGTCTGCAGCAATAGCTGCTACTTCGGCGGGTTATAGCTCTGCTTTTAACATAACTGGTGGCTTTGAGGGAGATAAAGATCCGAACGGACACCGCGGTCAAATTAATGGTTGGAAGGCAATAGGTTTGCCTTGGATACAGGGATAGAGGCGATGGCAAGTGTGGAAGAACGGCGAAATGCTGAATGGGCCCGCCTGAGAGGTCGTCTTCGAGCAGAGTTTGGTGACGGCGTTTTTCGAAGCTGGTTGCAACCATTAACTTTGATGTCAGTAGAAAATCAGAAGGTTGTTTTGGGAGTTCCGACTCGATTCGTTCGGGATCGTGTGGTGGCACTCTACGGATCCCGTCTTCGTGAACTCTGGCGCGATGAAGACAGTGAATTAGGTCAAATTGAATTTGTGATCGATGCTAATCTTGCTGGACGAAAACCCAGCATGGTTGCGCCTCCAGAGCCTGATCCCCCGGAGATTGATCTTGATGGCTGGGCGGAAGGAGTGGCCTCACCTATTGATGCCAGGCTCACTTTTGAAAATTTTGTAGTTGGCAAACCTAACGAGTTCGCTTTTGCAGCCTGTGTGCGCGCGGCAGAAAGTGAAACTCCTGCATACAATCCTCTATTTCTTTACGGAGGGGTGGGGCTCGGAAAGACGCATCTAATGCACGCCACGGCTCAGGCGTTGCAGGCCAAGTATCCCAAAAAGCGCGTTCTTTATTTGACCGCGGAGAAATTTCTGTATCAGTTTATCCGGGCTCTCCGTGCTCAGGAAACGGTCCCTTTCAAGGAACTTTTCCGCTCAGTAGATGTATTACTTGTTGATGATATCCAGTTTCTCTGTGGTCGTGATGCGACTCAGGAAGAGTTTTTTCATACCTTCAATGCCTTGGTGGAACAGGGGCGTCAGGTTATTGTTTCTGCCGATGCCTCACCTGGTGATATTGAAGGCATGGAGGATAGACTCAAGTCGCGACTCGGTTGGGGTTTAGTGGTCGAGCTCAGTCCAACTAATTATGACCTGCGTCTAGCAATTCTGGAGGCTAAGGCAGCAGAGAAGGGTTTGGATTTAGACCGTCGCGTTTTGGAATTTGTTGCCCAGCGCATCGCTACCAACGTACGCGAGTTAGAAGGTGCCTTAAACAGACTTGTGGCGCATAACCAACTTTCTGGGCGCGTTATAACTCTTGAAACAGCTCAAAGCGCCCTCCGTGATTTGCTTAGAGCAAGTGAACGCCGGGTATCTATTGAAGAAATTCAAAAACAAGTTGCTGAGCATTTTAATATTCGCCTTGCTGATATGAGTTCACCACGTCGCGCCCGAGCGGTGGCAAGGCCGCGTCAGGTGGCGATGTATTTAGCCAAGCATTTGACATCCCGCTCTTTGCCAGAGATCGGCCGCAGGTTTGGTGGTCGAGATCACACGACAGTGATGCACGCGATTCGCAAAATTGAGGAACTTTCGGCGGCTGATAGTGGCCTTTCTGAGGATATTCGGCTAATCCGCCGAACTTTGGAAAGCTGAAGCTTTTTCTGAAGCAAATGAACTTATGCTGCCTGCGGCGTTGGAGCGGTTCCATGAACTCGCTTTTCGCGGTATTCGAATGTTGTCCAGTTCATGAGCGCAGATGCTTAGCCGATGAGTGACCAATCATACCAGTCTGGCCTATTGCCGACAGGCCTTATAGATGCGCTGCCCCCAGATGCTGAGCAAGAAAGCGCTGCTGCAGAGCGTGCTTTGAATTTATTGGCGTTATATGGCTATCAGCAGGTAGCGCCACCACTCCTAGAGTTCGAAGAAAGTTTCTTGACCGGAGCGGGAGAACCTCTGGCTCGTGAAACTTTTCGAATAATGGATCCAGCATCCCAACGTATGCTTGTGCTGCGTTCCGACATGACCCCTCAAATTTCGAGAATCGCGGCAACTCGGTTGAGTAATGTGCCGAGGCCCCTTCGGCTGTGTTATTTAGGGCAGGTGCTGCGAGTTTCTGGTGGTCGTCCAGGAGCTGAACGTCAATTGCGTCAAGCTGGAGCTGAACTTATAGGATCCTCTCGTCCTGAAGCAGATGCAGAAATTGTTTTACTTGCTGCAGCGGCCCTTAAAGCTATCGGGGTCGAGGATGTAACAGTTGATTTAAACTTGCCCCGCATGGCGAGTAGTGCGGCTATATCGGCTGGCTTGATTGATGAAGCAACTCCAGCACTTATTGATGCCCTAGATCGCAAGGATGTATCGGAAATAGCCAGGGTGGCGCCAGACGCAGCAGGTCTTTTGGGTCAATTGATAGATGCGGGTGGTAGGGCAGACGAGGCACTAGGATCTATTAAAAGAGCAAAGTTTGATCCTATTTCAGCAGAACGTGTTGAGAGGCTGGAGACTATAGTTAGCCTGGTCCGGGCTGAGGCTCCGGACTTACTGATGACCATAGACTTTGTCGAGCATCGAGGTTTCGATTACTACAGTGATGTAGCTTTTTCGCTGTTTTCTAAGGGTAGGTTGGGCGAGCTGGGTCGGGGAGGGCGTTACCAGGCACCAGTGCGTGAGGGGGGAGATCCCGCGGGCGAGCCTGCCGTGGGATTTAGCCTTTTTATGTCTGCGGCAGGTCAGGCGGCTCAACGTAAGGCGCCTCCGGCTCGCATATTCCTTCCGTTCGGCTTTGGAATGAGTGTGGCTCGTGAGGCCATACAGGCGGCAGGATGCGTAACTATTTCTGGCTTGGACCCTGATAGTGATCCGCATGAAGAGGCCAAACGACTTGAATGCCAGGGCCTCTGGCGCGATGGCGCAATTGACTTTTTCAAGGAAGGTTACCGATCATGACGAGTGTGGTCGTTGTTGGTTCCCAGTGGGGCGATGAAGGTAAGGGTAAAATTGTTGATTGGCTTGCGGATCGAGCTGAATTAGTTGTGCGATTTCAGGGTGGCCATAACGCTGGCCACACCATTCAGACTGGTGGAGCAACTTACAAACTCAGTTTACTCCCTTCCGGCGTGACGCGCGGGACGTTGTCAGTTATTGGAAACGGTGTGGTTATCGACCCCTGGGCACTATTCGAGGAAATAGATCGGGTGACGGCCCAGGGTTTGAGTATAACTCCCAAAGTGCTCCGCATTGCTGAAAATGCTACAGTTATTCTTCCGTTTTATGCTGAATTAGATAAGGCTCGGGAAATAGCCAGGGGAAAATCGGCAATTGGCACAACGGGCCGGGGTATTGGCATTGCGTACGAGGACAAGGTAGCGCGCCGATCAATTAGGGTGGTCGACCTAATGGAGCCCGAGACTCTCGAGCTCAAGCTTCCACCACTTCTTGATCATCACAATGCCCTCTTGCGTGGATTAGGTCAGGAAGAGATTTCTGAAATAGGTCTTAAGGAGAAGCTGCTGGAAGTAGGTGCTCGGTTAGCACCATTTGTTGAGGCAACTTGGGACCGTGTTGAGCATTCAGCTCGGCAAGGTAAGCGGATGTTGTTTGAAGGTGCTCAGGGTGCACTTTTAGATGTTGATCATGGCACCTTCCCATTTGTTACATCCTCGAACACGGTAGCGGGAGCCGCATCCGCCGGTTCAGGTCTTGGCCCGGGATCGGTGGGATATATTCTTGGTATTACGAAGGCCTACACCACTCGTGTTGGATCAGGGCCATTCCCGACTGAACTCAGCGATGATATTGGCCGTGGTTTGGGCGAGCGAGGCCGCGAGTTTGGTACAGTTACAAGCCGTCCACGTAGATGTGGCTGGTTTGACGCAGTGCTTGTCCGACAGACTAGCCGTATTGGCGGCATTGATGGCATGGCTTTGACTAAATTGGACGTTCTTGATGGCCTCGACGAGGTCAAAATTTGCGTAGGTTATGAGGATGCGTCTGGTGCACGTCACGATAAATTACCGGCATCAATGAAATTACAAGCAGAGTGCCGTCCAATTTATGAGACTTTGCCAGGGTGGAGCAGCAGTACACAGGGTGCTCGTAGTTGGGTTGACCTTCCTGCAGAAGCAATAAAATACGTTCGAAGAATTGAGGAACTAGTAGGCATACCTGTCGCCCTGCTTTCAACAAGCCCTGACAGGGATGACACCATAATGGTTCGTGACCCATACGAGAATTAAGGCTAACCCCTGGCGCCTTTAATCCCCGCAGGCTTCCGATCAAAACTATTGTATTACAGCTATGCGCTTAGCTCGAAACCCTCGTATCCCGCAGCGGCGACTTCGTCACACTTTTTCTTATAAGTGTGAACCCCGCCGACATAGGGCATAAAGACTCTTGGCTTCCCAGGGATATTCGACCCCATGTACCAAGAATTTGCTAGCGGATAGAGGGTCTGATCAGCAACCCAATTATTGTGAGTAACCCAGTCTTGTTCAGATTCTTGTGTAGGCACGATTCGACGGTAGTTGCTGTTACGAAGGTGGACCAAACAATCAGCTATCCAGTTCACATGTTGTTCGCAGGATAAGATCATCTGGCTTTTGACGCCTGGGCTTTGTGGACCGGTTACCATGAAGAGATTGGGGAAGTCGGCCATCATAATACCAAGATAAGTGGCCGGTCCATCTTGCCATTTTTTTTGAATATCCGCTCCCGCATCGGTACGAATATCTATTTCTTTCATGGCGCCAGTCATGGCATCGAAGCCAGTGGCGAAAACGATCACGTCTAAGTCGTATTCTTGGGTTTGAGTCTCAATCCCAGTCGATGTGATTTTCTGGATAGGATCTTTTCTAATATTCACGAGATCTACGTTCGACCGGTTGTAGGTTTCGTAATAGTTCGTGTCTAAGATCAGACGTTTTGTTCCAATTGGGTGATCATTTGGACATAGAGCCTCAGCTGTCTCCTCATCCTTGACCGTTGCGCGGATTTTGTTTCGCACGAAATCAGATGCGGTATCATTAGCTTCTTTGTTAGTTAGTAAATCTGTGAAGGAATAAAGGAAGCTGATACTGCCACCCTCTTGCCATTTTGCTTCAAAGATTGCGTTGCGCTCATCCTCTGAGACTTCTAGTGCTGATTTTGTGGGTGGTGGGTATCCAGCAATACCGAAAGGTGTGTCATAGGCAGCTTTTCGTCGATCCCGGTATGTTGCCTTATGCGGCTGTTCACGGGCGTCTGTCATCGGTTCATTACGAGCGGGCAGGCTAAAATTAGCGGTCCTTTGGAACACGAAGAGATGCTTTGCCTGGGAAGCAATTAGAGGTATCGATTGAACTCCTGAAGAGCCAGTCCCTATGATGCCCACACGTTTGTTGGTGAAGTCTACTCCACCGTGTGGCCATTGGCCTGTATGGAACCAATCTCCCTCAAAATTGTCGATGCCTGGAATAGATGGCTTTCTCGGAGTTGAGAGATTTCCCGTTGCCATTATGCAATAGGGAGCTTTTACGACGTCACCCTTATCTGTCTCGATTGTCCAGAGGCCACTTTCATCATCAAATTGCGCAGATGTCACTCGTGTTTCAAACTGGATATCACGCCGCAGATCAAAACGGTCAGCCACGTGATTCACGTATTCTAAAATTTCACCCTGGTTGCCGTAACGTTCTGGCCAATGCCAGTCTTGCTCCAGCTCTGGGTCGAATGAAAACGAGTATTCGAGGCTCTCAACGTCACAGCGACAGCCAGGATAGCGGTTCCAGTACCATGTTCCTCCAACCCCATCGCCAGCTTCGAAGGCCTTTACTGAGAAGCCGAGGCCACGAAGTTTATGGATCGCATAAAGCCCGGCAACTCCAGCACCCACAATAACAACGTCTAGATTTTTTTCTTGGTGGCCCATGCGTTCATTCCTATCTTACGAGCTCATTAAATTGGTGGGTTAAAGTTGCCTCTAGCCCATGCACGATCTCCGCCATGATTTCTGCTGCTGGGCGTACTGCCTTAATCATTCCGATGCCTTGACCAGCAAAACCAGGATTTACGTCTTGAGAGCGGCCAGCGAAGTTAGCCGCAAAGAGGGCAGGCCGTGAAATTTGTGTTTGAAAGGGCATAGGTAAAGGTTCCCTTCCACTCTCCTGCCAGAGTTGTGTCCATTTAGACTTAATCATGCGAGCGGGTTTTCCAGTGACTGCGCGTGATACTATTGTGCTTTCCTCCGTTGCTTCAACGATAGCTTGTTTCTGGCCGTCAAATAAACCCGCCTCTTCTGAAGCAAGGAACGCCGAACCAATCCAAGCGCCTTTTGCGCCTAGCATTAGAGCTGCTGCTACCCCCCGACCATCCGTGATTCCACCTGCGCCGATTACTGCCACCCGGTCACCGACAGCGTCAACTACTTGCGGTATCAACGCCATGGTTCCTATAGGTGAGTTGTGTCCACCACCATCATGGCCTTGGGCCACAATTGCATCGATCCCTGCTTCAACAACCTGACGAGCGTGTCTTACTGCACCGATCACGGCCATCACCTTGCCACCATAGGCATGGATACGATCTACCCATGGGCCTGGATTGCCAAGTCCAGATACATACACAGGTACTTTTTCATCGATTATTACGTCCATCTGAGCTTCGAAAAACTCTTTTGATAATAACGGCGGTCCATCAGGCTCTGGCCATATGTTTTTGTCATCAGCTGGTGGTATGTCTTGATCCACAAGAAAGGCCGCAACCATCTCTTGGTATTCTGGAATTAGGTCCTGTGGCAGCGGTCCATTAGACATTGATTTTAGATTAGTACCCCGCCGAACAGATGCAGGCAGCAATGTATCTATGCCAAAAGGCTTGTCGGTTAGGTCGCGACAACGGTGAATCCAATCACGCAAACCCCTGGGTCCAATACTTGATGCACCCATTACCCCAAGCCCGCCTGCGTTAGAAACAGCGGCAGCTAATTCTGGTGTTGAGGCTCCGCCCATTCCCGCGAGCAAAATTGGATGGTCTATGCCAAACATATCGCAGATTTCAGTGCGGATCATCCTCTTCATCCCAACGATTTATTAAGTGATCTTTCCATCCCTGACAGCCTGTTGGCGCTCGAGTTGAGGGCCTTCGCCAGGCATTACCATCTGGGTTTGGCTTACAACAGCCAACTTCTTCCCTTCAGGATTCGTAATTACGGTCTGCCATACTTGAGTAGTGCGGCCTATATGAACCGGCAATGACTCGCCTATCAATTTTCCCAAAGTGGCCCCTCGCAAGAAATTAGTCTTTGATTCTAGCGTCGAGGTGACACAACCATCGGGCAAGTTCATTATTGCTCCGCGAGCACCTAACGTGTCCGCAAAGGCCATATAAATCCCGCCATGTACGACGCCGTTTCCGTTGGAATGCTCATCCGTCGTGTTCATTTCCGCTTTTATGCGTGTTTTAGATGTTTCTATCCAAGTGATGTTTAAGGCCTCAATAAAACTCTTGTAAGTCAAAATTAAATGTCCTTTCGGTGGAACTTAGGAGTCCAGTAGTCGTTGATAACTCTAATCGATTTTCAACGCTCCAGACTGTTTTTTGATAGGTCTTCCTAGCGTGCAATTAGTAGATTTGGGTTTGGTGCATTTGGAAGCTGAGCTTGTGGCACATAATTTGGCCGCCTCCATTCTAAGCTATCGAATGCTCCAGCGGGACTGATTGCGGACCATTCTATGGCTACGGTACCGGACTCACGGCAAACCCAAACAGGATCTGGTGCTGAAACAGAGGCGCGCGCCATCCAGCTTCGAGCAGCATTGCTATTCCCGCTGGCAGTCAATTCGATATCTGCCATTAAGCGACAGACACGTGCGTCTGTGTCATCTCCACTGAGTTGACGAAGCTGGCTTCTTGCTTCGTCATAATGCCCAAACCGAACGGCTTCTCGAGCAAGCATTATTCGTGATTCAGTGTGTTCAATGCGTTTTGAAGCAAGGATTCTGAATTTCTCATACTGCTTTTCGGGCCGGTAGATCTCCGTTGCGGCTTCGTAAACAGGCACTAAGTTAGGGTGTGGCGCTATTTGCCAGGCGTCAGAAACAGCTTTTTCTGCTCTGCCAACTCGACCGTACTGTATTTCCATTTCGGCGTACTGGATGACTGCAGGTATAAAGTCTGGTTGAGCCCTATGAGCTTCTTTACTAAGTAAAAGTGCCTGTTTCCCATCATTTTTATCAGCGCATTCGCGGCTTGCTTCGATATCAACAACGGCTCGCCAGTGTTTAGCTTGCTCAATATTAACCAGCTTTTTTCGCTCAAGTTGTCTTAGGCTTTCTCGCGCTTTGTTCCACTGTCCAGCTAAGGCTTGCACCCGAAAAAGCGATTCTAGCACCCATGGTGTGTCGTGACTGACTTTGTTGGCATTGTTTAGAAGAGCTAAAGCACGGTTCATGTCGCCGTCACGCCGTGCTTGATTATAAAGCCCTTGAAGCCCGAGCAGTCGCGTTTCATCGATTTCTGTCATTGCCTCAAACAGTGCGACCGCTGTTTCAAAATCACCCTTTTTCTCAGCAATTTGGGCAGCCAGCATCTTATTAAGAGCTTGGTTTGGCGGCAAACGAGACTCCGCGCGAATTTGTTGCCGCGATGCTTCACGAATGTCACCCGTTGAGAGCGCCACCATGCCGCGTGTCAGAGCCCTAAAGCCCTCTTCCTGTCGTCGCCGCCTCAAGCCACCGACGATGTTGCGAGGGTTATACCAAAGAAGCCAGGCAACAAAATTCCATGCAATTAGAATAAACAGTACAACGCACGTTGCAGCGACTGCAGCCTCAAAAGGGGCATAGGGCCCTATAATCCATTCACCCCAACTTAATTCTATCTGGGTCTGCACTGTACTAAGGAGGTAGACAGCCCATATTAGGATAGCTGCGATGGCGAAGAAGAGAATTGTACCAAACATGGTTCAGGTTCCCTTTTTCATCGCTATGATGGATTTTTCCAAAGAGCGAATATCTTCAACGGCGATTTGGCTGGCTTGAGCTTTGTGAAGCCACTGAGAAAAATATTTAGATACCGTGCCTTCAGCGGTTGAAATTTCGCTGATGGCTTTTTCAATGTCATCGGCTTGAAGAGCAGCTTCTGCTCTCGCCGCTACCGCAGCAGCATCATTACCTTCCGCACTGGCACTTACGCGTCGAATTTTTAGCCGGTTTGCAATGTTTGTTTTAGCCCAAGTGATCCAACTTTCA
>JAURGE010000045.1 GCA_030833925.1 Alphaproteobacteria bacterium | reverse complement strand
ATCACGTGCTGCAACAGCTACCTTAATTTTTTTAAGCATATCCTCCAGGGGGATAACCCGACGCATAGGCGTGTGGCCACACTTCTTCGGGAATTCTTGATCTTCTATTTGAATTCCGGCAGCACCCGCCCCTTCATAACCACGAACGGTGTGCTCGACATTTAGTAAACCGCCATAACCTGTGTCACCGTCCGCAATCATTGGGGTTTTAGCGATTGACGTAAAAACCTTCACCCGTTCGACCATGTCTCGATAGCTAGCAAGGCCAGCATCCGGAAGTCCCAAATGAGACCCCACCGTCCCATAACCAGTCATATATAAAGCATCAAAACCCATGGCCTCAGCAATACGAACTGAGATGCCATCAAAAATTCCTGGAGCCGCGATAAATTGCCCAGCTGCTAGTTTCTGCTTAAGCGAGTTCATACCATTTTCCCCATGGTCAAATTACATGATTTCCTCCACAATACCTCAAATAGGAGAAAGATATATGTCCGAAGTCATCACTGTTTTTTGGCAGCCTCATTGAACAAGCTGTCTAAGGGTTAAAGAATTCCTGTCGGTCCGTGGGATCGAATTCAAATCAGTAAATGTTGTTGAAGATGCCGAGGGCTTGGCTGAGCTCCGCGCATTGGGAGCTAGATCTGTTCCCGTAGTTTCAAGAGGTGGCAAATTCGTCTTTGCCCAACTTATTAAGGATGTCGTTCAATTCCTTGATATAAAAGAAGATGTAGGTCCAAAATTATCTCCAGAAGAGTTGGTGAAACGCGGAGACTATGTTTGGGAAGCAGCAATCCGTTATTGTCGACAGATGCCTAATGCATCACTGGATAAAGAGCTTCCAAATAGACCACGAAGCTATCGGGTTCTGATGCATCACATTTTCCAGGTGCCAACATGTTTTCTAGAAGCGCGGGACTCGGGCGAGGTGATGTCTTACGAGCGCCTGGTAGCGCCTCCTCCAGCTGGATGTGAAACGTCCGAAGGCATAGCCAGTTTCGGTGAAAACCTGCGCGCGAACTTTGCATATTGGGCTGCGAAAGAAGGTGCCGGCCTCGGACAAGGTAAAATGCCAACTTACTATGGAGAGCAACCCACTCACGAAGTGTTAGAGCGCACTGTCTGGCACTCCACCCAGCATGTAAGACAGGTGATGTCGCTGCTTGAAAGAGAGGGCATAAAGATAGACAAGCCACTCGGACCTGATGCGATACAAGGATTGCCCCTGACTGACAAAATTTGGGATGATTAGTGAGGCCGTGCTCCTTGTAGCATCAACCTGAAAAGGTAACGCATCTCCTGCATATCATAATCCGGGTTTGCTTTATGGAGCAGCACCCTGTTATCCCACATGACGAAATCGCCATTTCGCCACTTATGACGATATTCGTGGGTCGGTTGGATAGCGTGGTCCAGAAGACGGTCTAGAAGAGGCAGGGCATCCGTGTTGCTCATACCAATAATCTGTTCGATCCTTATTGGATTAATATATATGGCTTGCCTGCCCGTCTCATCATGCGTCCGGACTAAGGGGTGAACCACACTCTGCTCAATCTGGGCTTTTCTTTTTTCGGTTAGGCCAACGAGTTTTCTTGAGCTGTGGCTAGATTGATAAACATGCTCGGCTTTCAGCCCCTCAATAATTTCACGTGTACCTTTATCAAGCGTTTCAAAAGCTCTTGCCATATTCACAAATTGGGTATCACCACCCGTCTTTGGCAGCACCTTTGCATGCAGGATGGTCGCCTTAGGAGGGTATTCGGCATTTGAGTGGTCAGTGTGATACCCCGCCCCTGGAATGTAACGGCGGCCGTCGTCATACTTATCCTGATTAGAAATGTAATGAATTTGCGGGCAGTCTTTTATCTGAAAGCGAGTGTTATGTTGGTGAAGAGGCTCACCAAACTGTTTTGCTGCGGCGAGCAATTGGTGAGGGTCGAGGTCTTGGTCACGAATAACCAAAACTGCACTATCTAACCATGCTCGATAAAGGCGGTCTCGTAATTCGGAAGAAAGTGGATGAAGTAAGCTGACACCAGTTACCTCAACACCGGTATGATCGGAGAGAAGTCTAAAGTTAATACTCATC
This sequence comes from Alphaproteobacteria bacterium, assembly GCA_030833925.1. GTDB lineage: Bacteria > Pseudomonadota > Alphaproteobacteria > Bin95 > Bin95 > VMCJ01. The sequence goes on along the minus strand of JAURGE010000045.1, from coordinate 16,539 downwards.
TCTCACTCTCCTTTTACCTCTTTCTATTAAGAAATGACGTCATCAGCCGTTTTGGTTCATCAGTCCGATACGCTTCTACATACGCCTGAATTCCGGCACGAGCGCCGTCAGTAACTGACATTCGGTCCCAATCCATAATCAATCGCTTCTGAATTCTAACAGCCCTTGGCCCACATGCGAGCAGAGACTCAACCCAACTTTGAACTGCATCATCTAGATGCTCCGGCGCAACTAAACGGTTCAGAAAACCAATTCGAAAGGCCTCCTCAGCGTCAATATGATCGCCAGTCAGCACCAGCTCTGTCGCTTTGCCCCAGCCAATCAATCGAGGGAGGGCAGATGCTTCCATCCCTGAAGGTATTCCAAATCGGGTCTCGGGCATCCCAAACTTTGCTCCAATAACACCAACTCGCATGTCAGCACAGGCTGCAAGTTCAAAACCTGAACCAAAGCAGTAGCCGTTAATCCGGGCTATTACTGGAACAGGACATTGACGGACAGCATCACAAACGCGGTGCGTTTTAGTAGAAGAGGCTTCAGCTTGCTGTAAATTAAAGTCTTTCATTTCATCTAGGTTAGTGCCGCCGACGAAGCTGCGCATTCCGGAGCCAGTAATTATAACCGCACGCAGACTTTCATCATGCTTAATGGCTGCCATTCGTTCGATGAAGAGCTCTTTGCCCTTAAGACCAAGTGCATTTCGTTTTGTAGGGTTATTAAACGTTATTCGGGCAACGCGACCAGCATCCTTATAGTCATCAAAATCTATAAGCACTAAATCATCACTCATGCTTATTGCTCCTGAAGATAGGCACCCTGCGCCTTTAATGCCTGACGAATTTCAGGAACAGACAAATTCTTTGCTTCGATGCCCTTGTCAGCCGCTAGAGCAGCAGCAACGCCAGCAGCATGTCCCGTTAACCAACACTGCGGAATTTCCCTCATGAAGGTGTGGGTCTGCGCATCTGTTGAAATATGTCTACCTGCAACCAGAAGATTGTCAGAGTTTTTTGCCAATAGCGCGCCGTATGGAACGGATACGGTTGGTAAGTTAGGACTTAGACTGGGGCTAACACCAATTTCGTCAGGTAAAATTGTACCAGACCGGGTCTCTGACACTGTCATCCGATGCAGACCTACAAGTCGGCGAGAATGCCGTGCTCCGAGCTGCGGTGCTGTCAGCATAAGCCAAGCCTTCTCAAAACCAGGGGCGTTTGCTTTGTAAAAGTTTAGAAGAGCAACAATCGCCTCTCGAGATAAAAGCTCCAAGTGGGTCAAATCATCAATTTTCAGTACATCGAAGCCAGAAAACCTTGGCCCCATGAAGACAACAGTGTCATCACGCCAGCCCGCCATCGGTAGAATAAAGTGCTTCACCGCCTTACGCCCTGCGGCCATAAATTGCTTGAAGCCCTCTGTATCCCCGGTGCGAAAATCCATCCACCGATCAACATCAATGCCAGTTAACAGCGAAGCTGTATTTGCACAGTGATGGATGTTGTCCTTGTCGACATCACCCTCCGTCTCTTCACCGGTTTGCGCAAACATGTCTCCGTCGCCTGAAGCGTCAATAACAGTCTTTGCACGAATAGCCATCCGCCCCTGTTTTGATTCAACAATAGCTCCAGCTAATCTTCCATCTTCATTTAGCGGAGCCGTAACCCAAGTATGCAAAAGGACATCGACGCCAGCTTCCCTGATCATTGAGAGCTTTGCCAGTTTAAGCCATTCTGGATCAATCATTGGAGCCCAAGTGACAGTGCCATGATGCGCAGAGGCCCTGGGTGCCCATTCATTCACGGCAGACTCATCTCTACTTCCCAAAAGCGCCTTCGAAGGGCCTTTTATGGCATCTTTGGGGAGACGATCGAGAATTTCTTCGGCAATCCCTCGGATAACGAGTTTGCCGTCCCAATCAGACATTCTATCAATCCAGATTACGAGACCACCGGTGGCCAAACCACCTAAATGGTTGTACCGCTCAACTAGGATGACACGTGCACCAAGGCGAGCAGCAGAAACCGCCGCCGTTGTACCCGCTGGGCCGCCACCTACGACCAAGACATCGGTCTCGGCAAAGACAGGCAACTTTCGTTCCACCTCAGAGACATGACCTAGGCCAAACCGAGCCGGGCGAACGGCACCGTCGCCTGCCCCAAACATTCCCTTTTGTGCTTCTTGAGTTTCAAGATCTTCGGCCATCTGCTTCTCCATTCGGCTATAAGCTTCTAACTTGCTCTTCCGGCGCGCAAGCTATCTTGAGCATCTGCCTTTGAACGCGTTAGCATCGCAAATAGTCGGAATAGAGGAAAATACTTTGGCAAAATTTCCCAAGCGCGACGCTCTTCGCGTTCACTTCGCTCACCCAGCTTATCAACTTGCAGACCGCTTCGCATTGCGAAATACAGGTATCGAGCATTTCCAGACATTTAACCTCCAGGATACGCAGGAGCGGATTAAAGAAGGAGACGTATTCGTTTGCTCAGGGTTTTGGCAAAACGATTACTTGGAGACAGCCCCAAACATCCGTTTTGTCCAAGTATGTGCGGTTGGCTTTGACCAATTTGACCAGGCCGCTATGGCAAATAAAGGAGTCAAATTAGCAAATGGCGCTGGCGTAAACGCGAATGCCGTCAGTGATCACGCTTTTGCGTTGATACTTGGCTTAACTCGCAAAATTCACGAATCTCGAGACAATCAAGCAAGAGCGTTCTGGCGAGGTATGATCAGTGATATGAACGCGCGTGAAGAAGAACTGCCAGGCAAAACATTACTAATCTACGGAACGGGCGCTATTGGCGGCCGGATTGCCTCGCTAGCGAAGGCGTTCGGTATGTCTACTATCGGGGTAAGACGTGATGCAGCCAAGAATGTAGTCGACGTTGACGAGATGCATGCAAGTGAAAACTTCATAAGTCTTTTACCTAGGGCAGACATTGTCGTTCTTGCCTGCCCATTAAATGATGCGACGAGAGGCCTTATGAATGCAGAGGCTTTCGCCGCAATGAAGAACTCGGCGTATTTTGTAAATGTCGCGCGTGGTGGTTGTATGATTGAAGCAGATCTCGTTGCGGCTATCCGCTCTGGCCAGATTGCGGGAGCTGGCATTGATGTAACAGATCCAGAGCCATTACCGGAAAAATCCGAGCTTTGGGGGCTTAGTGAAGTAATCCTCACCTCACACACCGGTGGGGAAACTAGAGCATATGAAGATAATGTCGTTGATGTGCTGATTGAAAATCTCAATCGGCTTCTCGATGGGCGCGAAGATCTGAAAAACCAGATTGTCTGAATTAATATTGTGCGACGCCGCCAATTTCTGAAAGTTAATTCAGAGATCTTTTAAAACTCCGGCTGCCTCCGCCTCACTCAGACTATTCACACCAATTTGAGTTAGGCGGTAAATACCCCTATCAACCCGTTCAAACCAGCCATAATGATTGGCACGAAGGATAGTACCAGCTCTATTGATACCAGTTTTATCGCGAATATCTGCCAAGCTATTAGGACCTGAGGCAATCGTCCTAGCTAGCCTCAAAGCATCCTGTCTGTAGGCAGTTACTCGCTTAGCTCCTGATGTGCCACCAATATTTGGGTCACCTACACGACGCTCAAATTCAGCTATTAGCTTAGCTGCCTCAGCATTGCGCCTACGTGGTTTATGAGAGCCGGGATCCGAGGGATCTACCAAAGCTTTAACAGCACCTGAACGTGGATCAACCGCCAACAAGCCCAGACCTAGGCGACTACAAAGGTTAAGAATATTGCGCCTATTTTTATTATTTGCAGCGGCAGGTTTAATTGGTGCCACCACGTAAACGCTATTAAAAGCTCGCTGGCGGGCAATACCTTGGTAGACGAGATCCAAAGAAAAACGCAGCTTTAATTCGATTGCTACGGGCGGCTCTTTTCCACGCACAGCAACGGCATCACAGTACCCTACTTCTGCTTTGACCAAGTAGCCTTGCCGTTCTAGGTAGCTTTTTACGATCGGATATAGATCAGCCTCACGCAACCTGCGCAGCCCTCTAGCTTTCCTGAGGCAGAAACACACCTTTCCCAGTTTTCTGCTGGTCGAAAAGCTTATACGCCTCGTCCGCCTGCTCTAATTTCCATTTGTCAGAAAACAAGCCATCGACATCTATCTTCCGGTCAGAAACGAAACGTGCACAGTCTGCCTGGCCCATCTTTGAAAATGTCCAGTGCCCCATTAACGTAACTTGCCGCCGAATTAAATCAGGAGAGACTTCAAGCATTACGTCGCCACCTTCGCCAACGAAGCAAGCTGCACCCCAAGCACGGACCACCTGCACAGCAGCTCTTCGAGCATCTGACGATGAAGAAGCATCAAGTGTTTTGTGAGCACCTTCGCCATGCGTCAGATCCTTGATTGCCGATACAATATCGCCATCTGAAGGATCCAAAGCTACATCGGCTCCCATTTCTATCGCCATCTGTCGACGCTCTGGTGATATATCTACGGCTATGACCCGAGCTCCCATGGCAGCACCAAGCTGAGTGGCCGAGAGACCAACTGGTCCCTGACCAAAAACCGCTAAAGTTTCATCACCCTCCAACCGAAGGCGCTTCAACGCGCCATAAGCTGTTCCAGTTCCGCATGAAATAGCTGCACCAGCCTCGAAGGAGAGATTGTCAGGTAAGCCGACGAGTGTATGCGCCGGGACACGCATGTATTTTGCATGGGCACCATGCCCGACAGAACCAAACACGATCGCACCATCAACGCACATCTGGGACCATCCACCTTGACAGTGCCTACACACACCGCAGCCGTCATAGTGGTGATCCATGACACGATCGCCAACCCGAGCTTCTTTCTCGGAAACCGCAGAGCCAACCTCAACAACCACTCCGCAAGGCTCATGGCCTGCGATCATCGGAGTTGATGATCTTTTTATTCCACCCCGAACAACACCCGGTTCGAATTTTGGCCGGTAAGCTTTTAAATCTGTACCGCACATTCCAGAGGCTCTAATTTCCAGGATCACATCACGTGGTCCTGGAGTTGGGTCCGGAAAATCGCGAAGTTCCACCTGACGTTCACCTAGAAATACGACACCTTTCATCTCTGATCTCCTCAGGCTTCTGGGCGAACGCCAAAAATTGCTTCGAAGCGGTCTTGGAACTTCGGCCAGACTTCTGGGTTCAGCAAGCGTGGTGGCTTTTTACCATTGCGAACTTCAACCAACTGTTCTGCAGCAATCTTTGCAATATTGCTGCGGCTTTCCTTGGTGATGCCCGCCGTATGTGGGGACACAACAACATTTTCTAATTTAAGTAGCTCGTGATCGGTTGGTGGTGGCTCAATGTCAAAAACATCGATGCCAGCTCCGTAAAGTTTCCCTGATTTCAGTGCCTCAACCAGAGCATCTTCAACGTGGATATAGCCACGCGCCGTTGCCACGTATATGGCGCCATCTTTCATAGCGTCGAACACTGACTTATCTACCATCCCTCTCGTTGTTGGGATCAAAGGGCAGTTCAATGATACAAAGTCAGCCTGTGCTACCATTTCATGAAGGCTATCGAATTTCTCTGCACCTTTAGCCGCGATTTCCTCTTTTGAAAGTAAGGGGTCGTAGGCAACAATTCGGCAATTAAAAAGACCCTTACAAAGTTCGGCTAAACGACCACCGACATGCCCAATTCCTATAATTCCAACCGTCTTATCCTTAAGTTCAACACCCTTAAAAACATCGCGCTCTTTTATACCGCCCCGACGCACTGCTTTGTCTGCTGGCATGATCCGCTTTGCTACTGTTAGCATCATGGCGAGAGCATGTTCAGCTACGCCCTCCTTATTGCCCCCAGCCTGGTTAACGACCGCAACACCGGCAGCTGTTGCTGCCTCAAGATCACACACGTCGTATCCAGCGCCATAAGTGGACAGCATCAAGATATTTGGACAACGATCAAATAATCCTTTCTCACCCCAAAATTGCCGAGGCAACTCATCCTTAGCGGAGCTGATTGAATAAACGTGGGTCTGATTCAATGCCTCAAACAAAGCATCCTCAGGGTCTGTTAAATGCTTCCTTTCAATGACAAAGCCGCCATCATTATCGAGAACATCAAGGAAAGACTGTTCCATAGGACGAGTAAAATATAGAACACGCATGGCGTTCGTGGCGGCATCTGTCATCTTAATTTATTCCTTAAATTTGGCCTTAGCGCGCTTATGGCTGGGTCTACCCAAAAGCTCGAAACCAAGAATGCAAAAATTGGTGAAAAAGAACCAGGGGTAAATTTAATTGTTACTGAATAGATACAGTCTAGAAACTATCGAATAGCTAATCGCATGATAAAAAATTTTAAAATCATCACTTCCAAATAACCCTCATCCCTTGCGGAAGACAGCAGATCGGCCTATCACGCGCGCCTTACCTAGTAATTCAAAAGTCAGGACCCAATCATTATGGGCTATAAGGTCGCCGTCGCTGGTGCTACAGGTGCCGTAGGGCATACCATCCTCGAATGCTTGGATGAAATCGATTTTCCCATCGATGAAATCGTAGCTTTGGCTTCCTCCGCATCGCAAGGCAAAGACGTATCGTTTGGCGAGCGCGGAACTCTAAAAGTCAAAGACCTGGCAACATTTGATTTTGAAGGCTTCGACATTGCCCTCTTTTCTCCAGGTGGGGCAGTTTCTGCGATCCACGCACCGCGCGCTGCTGAGGCTGGCTGTGTTGTAATTGACAACACAAGTCACTTTCGGATGGACCCAGACGTGCCATTAATTGTGCCTGAAGTGAACCGGTATGCACTTGAAGGTTTCCGTCAGCGAAACATCATTGCAAATCCTAACTGCTCAACAATACAGATGGTGGCTGCACTAAAACCACTGAACGATATTGCACGAATCAAACGTGTGGTTGTTGCCACTTACCAATCTGTATCTGGCGCTGGTCAGAAGGGCATGAACGAGCTCTACAATCAAACCAAGAGTGTTTATCAACTGGAGGAGCAAGATCCCAAAACATTTCCGGTTCCAATAGCCTTCAACATCATTCCGCACATCGGCTCTTTCCTTCCTAATGGTTTTACCCAGGAGGAACAGAAAATGATTGATGAGACTAAGAAAATTTTGAGCCCTGAAATCGAAGTTGTTGCCACCTGCGCGCGTGTACCAGTATTCGTAAGCCACTCTGAAGCGATAACTGTTGAATTTGACGAACCTATTGATGTTGAGCAAGCAGTGGAAGCTTGGCATGAAACCGATGGAATTCTCTTGTTGGATCGGCCAGAAGACGCCGGCTATGCCACGCCTAAGGATGCTGCTGGCGACAACGCTGTGTTTGTCTCAAGAGTTCGCCAAGATCCGTCAGTGCCATACGGCCTAACATTCTGGTGTGTCTCTGATAACCTCCGAAAAGGTGCAGCTTGGAACGCCGTACAAATTGCGCAGGCTCTTGCCGAAGACTATTTGTAACAGTCAGAAAATACTCAAAATAGTTACCTGTTAAGCAGTAGCCGCCGAAACCGCCAAAGCAGCTTCAGCACCCGACCCTAGAATTTCTGTTAGGGCAATGGCAGGAGGTAGCAGGCGCGCAACAAAAAACCGTGCAACGGCGATACGAGCTTCCGCAAAGGAAGCATCACCTCCTGCCCAGGTCTTAACTGAAGTCGCTCCTTTGGTTAACAACCAAGCTGACACCACTCGACCCGTGAGTTCCAAATAATCAACAGCTGCTGCTGACGCTGCTGCAGGATTAGCTCCAAACCTTTGAAGCTGCGATTTGCTGGCAGCTTCCAAAGCATCCACACCTACGCCCACGCCAGATGCAAGATCATTAAATCCTGCGGCCGCCGATATCTCTAAATCATTGCGCATGAGGTCAATCAGCTCGGCCATTGCCTCGCCTCCGTCCCGCACCAACTTTCGACCCAGCAGATCCATGGCTTGAATGCCATTGGTACCCTCGTAAATTGGCGCAATACGACTGTCGCGGAGAATTTGTGCCGCGCCCGTGTCCTCAATAAACCCCATACCCCCATGCACTTGGACATTTGTTGACGCTACTTCCACCCCTCTGTCCGTGCAGTATGCCTTCACCACTGGAATAAGAAGATCAAGAAGTCGCTGCGACTTAGCACGCACTAACGCGTCCGGTGCTCGTCGTGATTCATCTAAACGAGCTGCGACCCAGTAACAAAGAGCCCGCATTGCTTCAGTTTCAGCTCGCATAGTTGCTAGCATTCTTTTTACGTCTGGATGACGAGATATAGGTGCATTCTCCTCTCCAGTTTCAGGGTCTCTACCCTGCCGTCGCTCAGCAGCAAAAGCTGTGGCCTGTTGCAGGGCTCGTTCCGCCACGGAGAGCCCCTGTAAACCAACACCAAGCCGAGCATTGTTCATCATGGTGAACATAGCCTGAATGCCGCCGTTTTCCTCACCCACTAGCCAGCCAATTGCGCCATCACCATCGCCATACGACATCACACAAGTTGGGCTGCCGTGGATGCCCATCTTGTGTTCCAAAGATACGGGCCTCAAATCATTACGATCGCCTAGAGTGCCATCCTCATTAACTAAATATTTGGGCACCACGAACAGAGAGACGCCGCGAATACCTGCAGGGGCGCCTTCAATGCGGGCAAGAACCATATGCACAATATTGTCGGTTAAATCATGGTCACCATAAGAAATGTATATTTTCTGTCCATGGATGCGGAACTTCTCCCCATCTCTTACTGCCTTTGTACGAAGCGCACCTACATCTGATCCAGCCTGAGGTTCGGTGAGATTCATGGTTCCAGTCCACTCACCCGAGACCATTTTCTCTAGATATTTTTCCTTCTGCTCACTAGTTCCATGGGCCTCAAGAAGATCTATGGCACCCTGGGTGAGCAGAGGCCCGAGGGTGAAAGAAAGGCAGGCTGATCCAAACAATTCGTTCAGGGCTGTGGTAGCTGCCCAAGGCAATCCCCCGCCACCAATTTCTGGATCAAAGGCAGGTCCGTTCCAGCCACCTTCAACGTATTGCTTGTAAGCATCGCGCCACCCTGGAGAAGTCCGCACGACGCCATTTTCTATTTTTGGTGGTTGAGTATCCCCTATTCTTTGAAGAGGTACGAGAACACTTTCAGCTAGCTTGTTAGCTTCGTCTAGGGCTGCACAGATTAGGTCCGGTTGGGCATCTTCCAAGCCAGGTAGTTTGGCCAAATCGGCAAGACCGGCTACTGCCTCCAAGGTAAATTGGATTTCTTTTAAAGGAGCTGAATATCCGGTCATTAACATTCTCCCTGGAAGAGCGATTCATAGCGAACCTGAAGCAAAGGGCAGTCGAAGATTGTGTTTTAACCACATCAAACCGAGAGCCGCCAACTGTTATTGAACTCAGGTTTTAGACAGGATGAATTCAAAAACAACGTGGCACTTTGTAAATCAATTGAATATTTGCGCAGATTCTCGGTTTTCTCTCTGACGCCACGACAAATTAGTTCGGTTTCAAGCTCTAATTTAATTTAAGCTTGAGCTCCTGCAGCAAAGTCGCAACCTTCAATCGAATTCCATGGTTGGTCTCTTGTTCCAGGTAAATTTCCAACTGACGGGTGGCTTCAGATATATTTTCGAGGCGAAGATGAATCATACCGATTTCATGCCTCAGCTCTTTAACCCCGGGAGCAAGCGCAAGCATTCCCTCCACCGTCATCAATGCTCCCGGCAAATCACCAATCCGCAGCCGGCGGAGTTTAATGTTATTTTGGAGGCGGAGCAGGACATCTCTATCATCTACTGGTTGGTAACACGCAGCAGTCAGTTCTGCCTGTTCACCTTGGATCCTTTTTAAAATAGCACGCATATCCGCAGCAGAGAGAGAGCGCCCTCCTCCGAATGGGTCAATCGGCAAACGGTCGGAACCCAAATTCAGACTGACCAGGAAGTGTCCAGGAAAAGCAAGGCCTTGCATTTCCCAACCAAGTCGATAGCAAACACTCAAGTGAAGAATGCCGAGTGCAACGGGCAAACCTCTGCGCCTGTCGATCACTCGGACAAGGTCAGCATTCTGCAGATCATCATAGGTCGCGCTGTCACCTTCATAACCAAACTCTTTATGAATACTTGCTCGCAAAGCCTCAGCATGTGCCTCCGCATCATCCCCAACAAGTAAGCGCTTTGCCCCAAATGCCAATTGGTCAAGATGCGCTAAGTAACTATCGAAGGCCAAACCAGGCCTCTCCCGGGCAGCAAACGCAAGGGCTGCGAGACCTGGGTCAAAGCGAGAAATCTGCCGGTTACCAATCTCAGCCAAGTAGGCCAAGGGATCATCACCCCAAGGCGCATCCGCCATGATCCACTCCTGTAGCCTAGCTGGATACTTAATCCACTAAATTGTCTCTTAAATTGGGCCGAATGTCAGCCTGTGACAACACCTGAATCAGGGTGCAGTGGCCTCTAAAGTTCCTTTAATTTTTGTTTTTCAGGGTAAGGGCTCGTGTGTAGAGGTCACTCCTCGGCAAGCCTAATTCATCAGCAGCTGCTTTCGCCGCATCTTTTACAGATAAGGTTTCAAGAAGTTCTGAAAGTCGGGCATCAGAATCCGCTGCTACCACCGATTTTTCGCCTGGAGGACCTACAACAATCGTTACCTCCCCTTTGGGCGGCCCTACTTCGGCATAATGACGAGATAACTCCAGCAAAGATCCCCGCTTCGCTTCTTCATAAAATTTCGTCAACTCTCGTGCTACACAAGCCGGCCGATCTCCAAAAATCTCTGCCATATCAGTGAGCGTTGCTGCTAAACGGCTAACACCCTCAAAGAAAATTAAGGTTGCTTTGACATCTACCAGTTCGCGCAGCGCTCTGCATCTCTGACCTGATTTTGGCGGCAAAAATCCGACAAACATAAATCGATCGGAAGGCAATCCCGCCAAAGTAAGCGCAGCCAGAGCTGCTGACGGTCCAGGTATAGGTATTACCTTATGACCAGCCGCAACCGCCTCAACAACAAGTCTATACCCTGGATCCGATACCAGTGGCGTACCAGCATCTGTCGCTAAAGCCACTGCCTCGCCGTCTGCAAGTCGCGATAGAATTTCAGGGCGGGAACGCTCTGCACCATGCTCATCATGACGTATTAACTTTGGCGGCTTAATTCCATGGATATCCAGCAGTCGACGTGCTACTCGAGTATCCTCTGCAGCTATAGCTGTCACGCTGGATAAAACATCTAATGCCCGCAAAGTGATGTCGCGCGAATTTCCAATTGGTGTTGCCACTATGTACAACCCAGAAGCTAAGTGAGTTTTGCGATCTGAATCGGGAGAAGTAACTTGCAATCTATTGCTCCCGCACCCTTTTTAGGAAAACGCGCACGACGTTCCGTTTTAGGCCTTACCTGCCGCCACCGCCTCTATTTCGATCAATAGATCAGGGACAACCAGACCGGCCACAAGAACTGTAGATGATGTTGGACGCGCATTTCCCAATCTTTTTGCTCGCTCTTTGGCAGCAGCTCCCAAATCTTCTTGCCTGACCACAAATGTAGTAATTTTGACCAGATCGTCCAAAGTCATATCAGCTACGGCCAAACAGGCCTCAATATTATCCCAAACTGTTTTTGCTTGAGCTTCAATCCCGTTCGGAATTTCACCACTTGGCAGCATTCCGACTTGGCCAGATATGTAGAGCAAACGCGAACCTGCAGGAACTTCAGATGTATGAGAGAACGGCCCACTTGGAGCTCCAAGTGAACTGGGATTACGCTGCTTATTCATTTTTTTCAAACTCCGCTTTCAAATGTTAAAAAGACAGGACTAATCGATTAATTGACCCTTCTTGAGTGCACGAGCAATGATGTTACGTTGAATGTCACTGGTACCTTCGCCAATCACGTAGACCAGCGCATCCCTGTGATGCATCCCGACCCTATGGTCTCGCATTATCCCTGCCCCACCCATTATCCGGATAGCATTTTCTGTAATACGCAATGCCGCCTCACTAGCCACCAGCTTTATTTTCGATGCTTCAGCGTCAGTGAGAGTCCCTTGGTCAACTTTCCAGGCTCCCCAATAAACCATCCATCGAGACGCTTCGATATCAGTCGTCATATCAGCTAACCGATTTGCTACCGCCTGATAATCTATGATTGGTTTCCCACGAACTATCCGCGTTTTGGCGAATTGCAGAGCTTCTTCATAGGCACCCCGCGCAAGCCCGAGGACAGAAGCAGAAACGCCAACGCGATTCTCGCTAAGACTTTCCAAGATAGTTGGATACGTACCTTCCTTTTCACCAAGGAGGTGACTGTCTGGCACAAACAAATCATCTATATGAAGAAGGCCCGTCTCAGAGCCCCTCAAGCCCTCCTTCTTAAGGTTATCAATGGTTAGACCTCGAGCTGGCAAATCAACAAGAAATAGGCTCACGGCATCAGCAGAGAGGTCGGGTTTGGTGCGCGCTGCTAGCGTTATAAAGTCGGCTATAGGCGCATTGGTAATATAAAGTTTTGATCCTGTGATTTTCCAACCGCCTTCAACCTTTTCCGCGCGGGTCTTCATTGCACGTATATCAGATCCACCATCAGGCTCAGATAAGCCAAAGCAGGCTATCTTCTTTCCAGCTACAGCTGGCTTGAAATATTCTTCTCGCTGCATTTTTGTACCTGATCGCCAGATCGGCCACATTCCCAAGTGGCTATGAGCAGAAAAGGCCGCACAATATGCCTGACTTATTCGAGCGATCTCCTCCCGGATTATACAATCCGAGATTTTATCCATGCCCACGCCACCATCTTCTTCAGGGTAACGAGCTCCCAACATCCCAAGCTCGCCCCAACGACTGAACAAATGCTTTGGAAAGGTCTCACTTTCGTCAGAATGGCGGACGTGAGGAGCAGCCTCCTCTTCCATATGGCGGCGTACAGTTTGACGAAGCGCTACATGTTCCTCTGAAAAACTGAAGTCCATCTATCTATTTCCCATCTAAAAATCGCGCACGTCTGCTATATGACCTTTTATTGCAGCCGCAGCAGCACTTGCGGGACTCATTAGGTGCGTCCGTGCTCCCTGTCCCTGGCGTCCACGGAAGTTCCGATTTGAAGTGGATGCTACGTGTTCACCATTTCCAGCAAGATCGCCATTTATACCAACACACATTGAACAACCTGATTCTCTCCACTCAAATCCAGCTTCTATAAAAATACGATCAAGACCTTCTAATTCAGCCTGGCGCTTCACGGGCATAGAGCCTGGAGCGACTATCGCTGGAACCTTTGCTTTTCTGCCTTTAGCAATCATTGCGGCAGCCCGCAGATCTTCAATCCGACCATTGGTACATGAACCAATAAAGGCGCGATCAATAGGAATATCGACGACAGCCATACCCGATTTTAGACCCATGTAGTCAAGTGAGGCCTGGTACTGGGCACTCCTATTTGCGTCGTTTTCATCTTTGGGATCTGGAACCTTTCCAGAAACACTCACCCCTTCTTCCGGGCTTGTCCCCCAAGTAACCATTGGCTCAATGTCTTCAGCACTTAGAATCACCTCACGGTCGAAAGGCGCACCAGGGTCCGTCTGTAAGCCCCGCCAAAATTTTTCCGCGTCATGCCAATCCGTTTCTGAAGGAGATCCAGCTCGTCCTTTGAGGTAATCAAATGTCTTTTCATCTGGCGCAACCATTCCACAGCGCGCACCGGCCTCAATAGACATATTGCAGACTGTCATCCGACCCTCCATTGAGAGTCCTTGTATTGCGGAGCCCGCATACTCAATAGCGGCGCCAGCTCCACCAGCAGCACCAATTTGAGCAATAATTGCAAGGATCACATCCTTAGCAGTTACCTCTTTCTTAAGTGATCCGTCGACATTAATCCGCAATGTCTCGGGCTTTGCCTGCCATAACGTTTGGGTGGCAAAAACGTGGGCAACTTCAGACGCACCTATCCCAAAAGCAATAGCCCCCATGGCGCCATGCGTGGAAGTATGACTATCCCCGCATACTATTATCAGGCCTGGTTGGGAAAGACCTTGTTCTGGTCCAACAACATGAACAATTCCATGTTTCTCATCCTCGATACCGAGCATTCTTAAGCCGAATTGCCGAGTATTCTCATAAAACTGATCAACAACTGATTGAATTTCAGGATTGGTAATACTGTTTAGGGAACGTGAGGTTGTTGGCACATAATGATCTGCCATTCCCATGGTGCGGTCCGGGCGCCGCACGGACATTCCATTCTGCTTCAGATAATTAAAACCATGGAACGATCCTTCATGGCAAAAATGCCAATCAATAGCGAGCAAGGTCTGTCCATCATCTCTCTCGAAGATTGTATGAGTATCCCAAATTTTCTGAAAAAGGGTTTTAGGCATCGGTGTTGAGTCCGGAGAGGCAGTGGCAAAATGCTAGTGTATGGACAGCCCACTCTCTGTCTAGCCCAAGATCGACCAGCGTAACCCGCGATGCAAACGTTTAGGAGCTTCTAGTTTCGATGATAACGTCGTGATGCCGTAATGTGATGAAACGAAATTTTCAAATTAATTGGTTTTTGTTTAGCCAACTGATTTTCTAGGAGGCATGTAATGGGAAACCGACATGTAATTGATCTGTCTGGTAAAACAGCTTTGATTACTGGTGGCAGCCGAGGCCTTGGTCGTGCAATAGCCATTGCATATGCAGAAGCTGGCGCAAACATAATCATAGCAAGTCGAGATCTTAAAAACTGCGAGATCGTAGCTAGAGAAATTGAGGCATTAGGAAGAGACGCATTACCTGTCGCTGCCCACGTAGGACGTTGGGAAGAATGCGATGAGCTGATTGAAAAGGCTTACAATCAATTTTCAACAATAGACATCCTAGTTAACAATGCTGGCAAAAGTCCTCTTTACGAGAACCTCTCTGACATCGACGAACGCCTTTATGACAGCGTTCTAAATCTAAACCTTAAGGGTCCTTTTCGCCTGTCCTCCGTAATTGGTGAACGAATGGCAGCAGGCCAAGGGGGTTCAATAATTAATATTTCAAGCCTTGCAGCAATTCGCCCTCGGGCTGATATCGTCACCTATGCCGCTGCTAAAGCTGGTCTCAATGCGATGACTGAGGCAATGGCAGACGCTCTCGGTCCAAAGGTGCGTGTGAATTGCATTATGCCAGGACCTTTTCTGACCGATGTTTCAAAGGCCTGGGATATGGAGGCCTTTTCCAAACGCGCCCAAGAATTGATCGCGCTGAAGCGCGGAGGTCAACCGGAGGAAATCATTGGCGCTGCGCTCTATCTCGCATCAGACCACTCTAGTTTTACAACCGCAGCGATCATACGGGTGGATGGCGGGAGCAGATGAATAACTGCGCTGAGCATTGTAGCGTTTAAATCAAAGTGCAAAGTCCGAGACAGCAACAACACGCTTAGTTAAGACCGACAGCGCTCCCAAGAGTTGGACCAATTTCTGCGTTTACTACGAGGTCAGCATGACGATCCAGGTCCGTAGGTTCTCGGTTCAAGATAGCAAGGCGAGCACCGTTCTGTTTAGCCATTATTGGAAATCCTGCGGCAGGATACACGACCAGTGAAGACCCAATGGCGATGAAAAGATCAGCTGCCAAGGTTTCCTCTTGAGCGCGGCGCATCTGTGCTTCTGGCATTTGTTGTCCAAAAGAGATTGTGGCGGTCTTTACATATTCACTACCGCACTCAGGGCATTGGGGCAGAGTTTCATCTACACGAAACGGGCCCAGCACATCCTCCAGCGGAACCCTGCAACCACAATCCAGGCATGAACAATACGTAGAGTTACCATGAAGCTCAATTACCTTATCCTCAGGTACTCCAGATACTTGATGCAAACCATCAATATTTTGGGTGATAACAGCACTAGCTTTTCCGCGAGAAATCAACGAAGCGATAGATTGGTGACCTCTATTGGGTTTGGCGATTGTAATAGTTTTGTCAGTTTCAATTTTTCGGCGCCAAGTTTCACGACGCGCCTCACGGCTCGACATGAAATCATCAAAGTAAATAGGCTTGTATCGATCCCAAACGCCACCTGGCGAGCGAAAATCAGGGATCCCAGACTCAGTCGAAACTCCAGCTCCAGTAAATATTACGATACGATTGGCCTCCGAAATTAGGTCACGCAAACGATCTACTTCAGTCATGTGCGTTATTCCCTCATATCCCTTCGGCATTTTTTGGCTCAAACCGCAACATTAAGCGATTTAATCAAAAAACCAGCATAAACCGCAAATGTTCGATGTTCATCACGCTAGCGAAATTAAAAACCCTCCGGTAGCCTAACCCTTGAAATACCGGAGTTTATTAGATGAAAAATTGGACTGATGCTGATGGAACACTCATCGGTGCTGTGGAGGACAGTGTTTTAAAGATAACACTAAACCGGCCTGAAGCGCTAAACGCTGTAACTGGTGACATGTTGCAAGCCCTTTACAAAAGAGTGAGTGACGCAGCCGCAGATAACAGTATCGGATCGATTATTCTCACAGGCGCGGGGCGAGGCTTTTGCGCCGGTGGTGATGTGAAGAATATGTCTAAAGGGTCTGAACGTGCAGACACGATG
>JAURGE010000044.1 GCA_030833925.1 Alphaproteobacteria bacterium | reverse complement strand
GTCGTCTAAATTACCCGCATCAGTCTCCACAATGACTGCACCTGCAGATTTAAATGCCTCCAGAGCCTCATCGCGTGCAGCCAGGGAAGATGCATCGGCATCCTTTTCATAATATCCGCGCGCCACCCCGATACGGATGCCATTACAGCTGGGCGATTGCGCTGCCCCGACATAATCCTCTACCGGAAGCGTTGCGGAAGTTGGGTCCTCCGGATCATGCCCTGCAATCGAAGCAAGCATGAGTGCGTTATCCAGCACAGTCCTTGTAAGTGGCCCAACATTGTCCAGTGAAAATGATAGACCCATTACCCCAAATCTACTGACGCGTGTTTGAGTAGGCTTCATTCCGACAAGGCCACAGAAGCCTGCCGGCAGCCTAATCGAGCCGCCAGTATCGGAGCCAAGAGCTCCAAATGTCATGCGCGCAGCGGTTGCTGAGCCAGAACCGGATGAAGAGCCCCCAGTAATCCTCGAAGGATCCCAGGGGTTACGGCAGGCACCAAAATGCTCATTGTGACCAGTCGGACCAAATGCGAACTCGGCCATATTCAGGCCACCAAGGTAAACAGCACCATCGGTCTTAAGGCGAGTTAAAGCAGTTGAAGTTACTGTTGGTCTAAAATCCTTTCGGATTTTACTCCCACACGTCGTAAGGCCACCCGCACGGTAATACATATCTTTATGTGCTAACGGCACACCAGCAAGCGGACCAAGGTTTTTGCCCGCAGCACGGGCTTTATCGATCTCAGCAGCCTCTGACCGAGCAGTATCTGCTTCTACACGTATGAAAGCGTTAAGCTTAGGGTCTACTGCATCGATCCTGTTTAATGTTGATTCAACAAGATCTAATGAGGTCACCTCACCATTAACCACGGCTTTTGCAGCCTCAAACAGTGTCAGATCAGTTAGGCTCATTTATGCGTTCCCACATTCTTAGCCATGATTTTGTCAATGAGGGCTGGCTCCGTATCAAAGAGCGAACCTTCAGCTAGTTTGAGTATCGCCTTCCGGCCAGCATTCTGAGCGATATCGGCACGATTGGCGGCTTCGCTCGAATACACATAACCAGGAAACGGTTCTTCAGAAGATTGGCTCATGCTCAATTTTCCTTAATTTTGAATTTTGTGTAGCCCGATGATGGATCCGTAATACAGGAGGACATTGTCCTAGTCGTTTGCTCACACACAGTCTTAGTTTTAGTTCTACATAGCATTACGACTGCTCTAACTGCTGGGGTTCATTTTCTGATTTTAATTTATCTATTATCTGCATCAGTTGATCCTCTCACGACATCATCAAATAAAAAAGCCCGCAACCCAGCCTAAAGGCTGAGTATGCGGGCTAAGTCGTTTCAGGGGAGGAAAAAACGAACTTGTCGCTAAGTTACATCCAAACCTGTGGCGAGATCGTGGCCGGAAAATGGAATTTTATTTATCTGAGTAGTCTGGCGCCCAGTTTAATGTTGCCGGCACAAACAACTCCTCCACAGCCAGCGGCCGGCTGCTAATACCCTGGGCATGGGAATATCGGCAAAGAGCTTCAAGTGCGGGCCGGTTTGCTTCAACACCGTAAGACCAGAAATTATCTCCCAGAATGTGCTTTGAGCGAGCAGACTCACTGGGCGCCCAAGGTAGGCTAGTGAAAGGAGCTTGAGCCTCTTTCGTGCGCTCAACCGCATACCTTCGGGATGCCTCGAAGGCATCGCATATGCGAACACAAAGATTGGGATTGCGCTCGGCTATTTCCCTTCGAATACCAAGCAGATGCATTATCGGAAAAATACCAGTGCGACGTCCGTAGTCGGCCTCGATCGCTTCGTAGTCGACGAACAAGCGCTCCACGTTCGGCGCCCCCTCAAGGAACGCCTTGGGCGGTTTGTACGCAACCATTGCATCTATCTCACCGTCACGTAAGGCATCCGATAAGTTCCTTTGACGGCCAAGTGGCTCCAGTTCGACCCCGTCCGGTTTTATCCGTACGATCGGATCACTGTCGTCTGCGTCGGCTGGGCCATATCTCCACCGTAGGTCTGTGGAGCGGAGTCCAAAATCATCTTCAAGAACACCACGCGCAACCAATGCGGCAGTCATCGAGAATTCACGCACACCGACAATGCGCCCAACTAGATCGCGTGGCCCCTTAATGCCGCGGTCTGTTCGGATAAAGATTGCTGAATGTCGGAACGATCGAGATGGAAACACCGGCAGGCCAACATAAGGGCACTCTCCGGTCGAAGTTAGGTACAGGTAGTTACTGAACGACAACTCCGTTACATCAAAAGCTTGTTCATCAAATGCCCGTGCGAAAATTTCCTCGAGTGGGGCAGTCACATATTCGGCTTTCGCATCCTCAATACCAATCAACCCAGCCATTAGCGGCAACGTTCGGTCGTAGGCGGCGACCGCGATCTTAAGATGATTGCTCAGACGATTAACTCCTCGAATACACCACGGCAATCCATTTCGTACTCTAGTTCGACGACTGGTGGGCGGTCAAAGTGCCAGGTGACGCCAGCCGGAGTGGCGCCGCGCGCGACAATTTCACTAGCCAAGAATGGATAAATGTCATGGACCGTGTAGACCTGGGTCGCAGTCACGTTCTCCCAACCGACCCCAAGCGCCTTCTGCCGACGCTCCATCTCACCTAATACAAATCGCGCTTTTTCATGGATCCCCTCAGCGCTCAGATCACCGCGCCTAACAATATTGTCGTGATAGTTGCCTAGGCCCTCTGGGCATTCTCCACTACCTGCAATCACAAAGGATGGACGGGCTTCATCGCTCTGAACCGTAAAGGTAAAGGCATGGAAAGAGGGTTCAGTGGGGCCATTAACCTCAGGGCAAACATTGCTGCGGGCTACGGGATTCGTTTCCCCGTCAAAGATACCCCAGCGTGAAAGGGTGTCTACATAATGTTCGTTGAAGCGCTGGAAACCGTCCTCAGAGAACTGACCAGGAGAACGCAACTCGCAGGCGCAGAATGAGGTAAGTGGACGTCCTGCCTCTTTGATAATTCTTTCAGCTTGCGCAAAACCATCAGCAAGCGGAATCCTGCGGTGAAATTGGACCCTGCGCATTCCGTAACCGGCCAACGCCGCGACGCCTGCAGAGTACTGAAAGACGCCGGGCACGAACTGGTATCCGCCCGGCTTAAATTCGATAGAGGTCATCCTACGTGTCTCTCGATTGTCTTTGACTAGGTAATCTTACTGCAGAGTGGCCTAGGTGCCATGTGACAAGAATCTAAACCGCGTTGACCGTTGTGGATCAAATAGCTCGACATTGATTGAGCTGTTCTTTTATAGGGTGTGAAAATCAAGGTTTGTTTCGCCGTTAATATTTCCAGTGGTTCGATCTTTCCGCGTCGTAATCGGCGTAAGTCTGTGAGCGATTAACTTTACGCGAAGAAGGTGATGCTTTGAAAAGGGGTGTTCAATTTGGCCTCATTGCAGCAACAGCTTTTGCGGCACTCTTCCCCAGCTCTGAGGCCATGGCGCAAGCTATGCACGGCCATGGCTCCACGATGGGTATGCATCAGCATGACGAAGTTAATATGCCAGGGCTGCGTGGCGAGAATGCTTCGCCAGAGGAAAGCTCTGACTTGGCAGTGATGTTTCGGAATTTTGATACGATCACGCGCGAGGTAGAGAACTTACCTAATGGGATCAGAACGGTAACCTGGTCCTCCGATCCGAAGGTCATGGAAGCACTTGTTCGACACGCCGTTGGCATGATTGACCGTGTGGCGCAGAAGGATGATCCAAAGATTTTCATACAGAGTCCAACGCTAAAGGCATTCTTCATGCATGGCGATGAAATTAAAAACGAGATTGAAGTAACAGACAAAGGATTAGTCGTTATTCAGACCTCAAATAATCCTGCGCTAGTAACGGCACTTCATGTTCATGCAGCAGAGGTCAGCGATATGGTGGACCGCGGTATGGCTGCGGTTCACGACATGATGATGAAACAAAGAAGAGGTCATTAACGCGCAAATTTTCAACAATTTAAGCGCAACTAAGCACCAAATGCTGCACATGCTGCGTCGCAGCATAAGTGCAGCATAAGTGCAACATTTTTATTTCCGAGCACCTATCAAAATGACCGACTGAGATCGTGGTCAGAGCAGTTAGGCGTGCTTCTGTCGGTTAAAGTAGTTTTTGTTGAGAAACTCTATTTGCATGTCTTCGTAAACGACATCCGGATATTTTGCTGGATGCGTGGCATCGACACAGCTTGCTAACGGCTTGATTGAGGCAGTCAGGTTAGGTGCATGGAAGAATGGAATAGAGTAGCGGTCTACGCCTGAATCATTGAACACCCGGTGGGCCGTTGAGAGAAAACGGTCATTAGTCCAACGGCGCAGTGTATCGCCAGAATTAACCAGATAAGTGCCTGAAATTACCGGCGCCGGTATCCATTCCCCCTTTGCTGTGAGGATTTGCAATCCTGGCACATTTGATTGGGCAAGAAACGTCGAAAAGTTGCGATCCGTGTGTGGTGCGGTCCCGAATATATTTTCAGCATGATCAGTCTGCGAAGCAGTCGGATAATGGATCATCCGAACCGTTGTCTCACTCTCACTGAAGTATGGTTCAAAATAATCGGGAGCAGCGCCAAACGCTACTGCGTAGGCTGGCAAAAGGTGAAGACTAAACGCCTCCATTGTTGTCATGTATTCCAGCACGGTTTCCTTGAAGCCAGGAAGATTTTCTGGCCACTGGTTAGGATCCCGAAGGTCTTTACCCGCTTTGACATCTGGATCTTCAGGATCTCGCTCGCGACGCGCAAAAAATGACTCATTTTCGTTCGGCTTAGGATTTTTGTTGAGCGTCGAATGGCGCTGCGCATGGCCTTTGAGTGGCATGTACCCATTATTCGAACGATTGAGATGTATCTTCATTTTTGTTTCGACGGGAAGTGCGTGGAAGCGCTTTGTCTCTTCAAACATTCGTTCAATTAGATTGGTGGAAATTGGGTGTCCCGCTATGTAGAAGAAACCAACGTTTTTGAGAGCGCTTCTGATCTCACTAGCTAGCGCGTCCAAGGCACCACTCTTGCCTGCCAGGTGGTCAGAGATATCCAAAATTGGAATGCCATCTCGAGTTTGGTCAACCGCACTGCCGCCAATAGGACCCTGTCGAATTGCCATGTTTCACTCCTCAACCACGGAGGTACTACATACCATAATCGACTCTTCGGTCAGACAGGATTATCGAATATAGAATACTCATAGATTTTATATCCCGATCAGTGAATGAGCATTGGGATTATAAAAGGCATTGTAACAATGCTGGGTTGAAACGCTGTTAGGGTTTCAATTTGCCATCTGGAAAAAGTATATGCAGGTTAGTCGGCTTAGGAGTATTTAGACGCTCATTCCATAAAGCACTGCTTGAACATTTTGTTTGCTTTTTAACGTGATTTCCAAATTCTAAGCCCCGACTGAAGTGCGCGAAAAATTATGAAAACTCTTCTTGGTGATAAGAACTTTCTAGCGTTCTGGGCAGCGGGAACTCTCATTAGCGTTGTGCGTTGGTTACAGTTGTTGGCGCTTGGCGTTTATACCCTCAAGGTTACAGCATCTCCTTTCCTTGTATCTATGGTTCCTCTTTTATTCATGGCTCCGATGGCATTGACCGGGCCACTCTGGGGTGTGGTTGCTGATAGGATGAACCGGAAGCACTTGTTCCTTGGAACAACTGCGCTGGTTTGTTCAGCATCGATTATCATCGCGTACGTCGCGTATATCGGTGCGCTCACATTTAATCATGTTGCCATTGCATCACTTTTGGCGGGAGTTTTTTGGGCGACTGATATGCCTGTGCGTCGTCGTTTAATTGGCGACTTGTCTGGAAATGCAATTGCCTCTGCAATGAGTCTCGACGCAGCAACCGGCAATGCCACTCGAATGCTTGGCCCCCTGCTTGGTGGACTGACTCTCCAGTATTTGGGCATTTTTGGCGTTTTTATGTTTAGTTTGGGAACTTACATCTTAGTTCTTCTGCTAACGATGGCCGTGCGTTTACCTGACAGTAGAAGACTTGTGCCCACAGTATCTCTACTCAATGACCTTCTTGGAGGTGTTCGCTTAGTTAGTAGGGATAAGTGGCTAAAGTTAGTGCTTTCGGTAACCATCGTTTTCAATGTCTTTGGCTTTGCATTTACATCAATGATCCCTGTTCTAGGTTCACGACAATTGAAACTTGATCCTTTTTGGGTTGGTGTGCTCTCTAGTTTGGAGGGGCTAGGAGCATTTCTTGGGGCTATTATGGTCGCGCTGATTGCACGTCCCGAAATCCACTTCAAAATCTATTTCAGGGGAGTGGCTGTCTATTTGGCCCTAGTGGGTGTTCTGGCCGTGACAGTCATAAATATTTCTAGCGTATCTTTACCCTTTATAGCTTGCGGTGTTGTCTTATTGGGGATTGGCATCGCCGGGGCATGTTTTTCAGCAATGCAAAGTACACTCTCATACTTAGCTGCACCACCCGCCTTTCGTAGCCGTGTTCTTGGTGTCCTCACGCTTTGCATTGGCACTGCGCCAATAGGTTTCTTTTGCATTGGTTGGGTTGCAGAAGAGCTGAGTGCGCCGACAGCGCTTTGTCTAACGTCTGTTTTTGGACTAGCTGCTCTCGCATCAGTGCGATTTCGTTACAGAGAAGTTGGATCTATTCCCCCGACATCCCAGGACTGAAATCGATGATGATGAATGGATGATATTGCCATGTGCCTATGATTAGGTACGCTTCTCTAGCTCCTGCAGAGGGAATTAGAGCAGTATGGGTATCACCGAAGAAGTTTATGACTTCATTATTATTGGAGCAGGGTCTGCCGGCGCGGTTCTCGCTAATAGGCTGAGTGCAAATGGAAGGGCAAAGGTCCTGTTGCTTGAAGCGGGAAAGCGAAGCAACCTATGGACGCGGATCCCGATAGGTTTCGGTAGGCTGATCGAAAATCCAGCTGCAAACTGGTGCTATAGTGCCGAGCCAGAGGCGAACACTAACGGTCGCCGTATGCCCGTCCCACGCGGGAAGCTCCTGGGTGGATCAAGCGCTATAAACGGCATGATTTTTGTCAGAGGGCAGGCGCTTGACTATGACACCTGGGCCCAACTCGGAAATCGGGGCTGGAGTTATCGTGAGGTGCTTCCGTTCTTCCAGAAAATGGAGAATTTTGGCGGCGGTGAAGAAGAGTACCGCGGTCGCTCAGGACCTTTGAAAGTTACAGAGATACCTGAAGTTGAGCCGCTCTACCAAGCGATCTTAGATGCCGGACAGCAGGCCGGGCTGCCTTTTAATTCAGATTATAACGGTGCCAGCCAAGAAGGGATTTCAATAAGTCAGACAACCATCGCTAAGGGGCGTCGACAGAGCACTGCTCATTGTTATCTTGAACCCGCTAAAACCCGTGCCAATCTCAAAATTATCTCCGAGGCACTGGCCGAGCGCTTGCTATTTGAGGGAAGTCGGTGCGTTGGTGTCTCTTATTTAAACAAAGGAACTATTCATCAAGCGCGAGCAGGCCGAGAAGTGATTGTCTCTGCAGGGTCAGTCAAATCACCACAATTATTAGAGCTGTCGGGTATTGGTCAGGCTGATAGGCTGCGCAATCTGGGTATTGAAGTGGTAAATGACCTTGCCGGGGTCGGAGAAAATTTACGTGACCACTATGCTCCAAGGATGCGTTGGCAGGTTGGGGCCCGAGGTTTTACCTATAATGACAAGGCACGTGGTCTTGGAATGGTGCGTGAAGCCTTTAAATTTTTCTTCAAACGCACTGGCCTTTTAGGTTTGCCTGCAGCGCCTGTACGAGCGTTTTTTAGAACTAGAGAAGGACTTGAGACGCCTGACGCCTGCATTGGTTGGTTCCCACTTCTCGTGGCGCCGGGTTACAGAATTGATGACCAGTCCGGCATTACGACCTTCACGCATCCTCTTCGGTCCGAGAGCGTTGGGAGTATTCATATTGCTAGTGATGACACTACCGTCCAACCCGAGATTAACTTCAACTTTCTCTCTTCCCCACCAGACGCAGAGATCACCCTGAGCGGTATCCGCATGACCCGCGCCATAATGGGTATGCCTGCGCTGCAGCAACTTCAGGTTCAGGAAATATTTCCTGATCCCGGTTTACAGGGTGATGACGAACTTATGGCCTGGGTCAAACAGACTGCAGAAACGACTTATCACCCCGTTGGTACTTGTAAGATGGGATCTGACCCAATGGCTGTCGTGGATGAACGCCTAAGAGTTCGTGGCATGAGTGGTCTGAGGGTAGCTGATGCGTCGATCATGCCTACTTTGTCCTCGGGAAATACAAACGCGCCGTCTATCATGATTGGTGAGAAAGCCTCCGACATGATCTTAGCTGACGCTGCCTGACCTAAAGTGCGTCAGTTAACTGCTGGCGGCCAATTGGAGAACTAGGAAATGACTTTGAGAATTACGCCATTAAGTGATGCTTTAGGTTCTGAAGTAGTAGGCGTTGATTTCAGTAAGCCAGTTTCAGTTAGTGATTTTCAGAGGATCCGATCAGAGTTAACGGACCGCCTAGTCTTGGTTGTCAGGGACCAGAACCTGACCCCAGCTCAACTCGTTGCTACCGTTCAAATGTTTGGCGAGATAATGCCACAGCATCTTTCAGAGATGCTGATGCCTGAGCATCCAGATATTGCCGTTCTAGATAGTCGGAATGTGCAACCAGGCCCAGATGGGCGGATTATGCCTGTTGGCTCAAGAGCCTGGCACACTGATCATACTAATCATGCCATGCCGCCAAAATTCACGGTTCTTTATGCTGTGAGCCTTCCTCAAACAGGCGGTGATACCAGTTTCGCTAATATGCAGCGCGCTTACGCTCGCCTAACAGACAATGAGCGTAAAGAACTGGTTAACTTGCGGACGTTGAACAAGATTGAAGATCATTCATACGTCAGCGATGCAGATCGAAGCCGGTTTGGCGAAAGACAAAGTCACCCGTTGATCCGCACTCATCCCGACACGGGTAGGAAAGGTATCTACCTGCACCCCGGCAAGACGGAATCCATTGAAGGTATGACACCTGAGGATAGTCGAGTTTTCGTGGATCAACTGCTCGACAAAACAATAGTTCCTGAGGTGATTTACCGGCATCATTGGCTTACTGGGGATCTAATAATTTGGGATAACCGGGGTGTTTCTCATCGAGCGCATGCTGATTATGATTTAAGTGCTGGTCGAGTGATGCACCGTGTTTTGGTAAGAGGTGAGGTGCCCTTTTAGGTTTTACCCGTCTTAAAACGTTTCTGAAGCGTCCCAATTTTTCTATGTCTGGGAACTATTTTAGAACGCAGTTAGCCGTTGCCGCTTAAAGTTCATCGTGGCACGTTAAAGTTACAGTTTTCCGTAAAAGGATGATCTTGGTATGATTACGCCGCCATCAGGCCAAATACCTGGCATTTATCACCGACAGGTAGGAGACATAACCGTGACGGTTGTCTCTGATGGTTATTTGATGGGAACGTTAGACGTCCTGCACAATATCGCTGAAGAAGACGCACAAAGAATGATTGTCGAGGCGTTTGGCCCTTCAAAGGGCCGCAAGACCTCGGTCAATACCTTTCTGATTCATTCTCAAGGTAAACTTGCCTTGGTAGATACAGGGTGCGGTACATATATGGCCAACACTGGTGGTTGGTTAATGAAAAATCTTGAGGCAGCCGGTGTTAAGACAACTGACATAGATACTGTTCTTCTCACTCACATGCATCCCGATCACTCAGCCGGTCTAAGCGATAGAAATAGCTGGAAGCCATTTTTTCCAAATGCAGAGCTTGTATTCCATGAGAACGAGCTGAAGCACTGGGAAGACGACGCGGCGATGGCTCGTGGCACTGAACGTGAGAAACAACTTTTCTTCCAGGCCACCCGTGAGCAGGTTGCACCTTACAAAAAGCAAATGCGAATGTTTAAGGACGGCGACGAAGTATTTCCTGGTGTAGTTGCTATGGCTGCTCATGGGCACACGCCTGGCCATAGTATGTTCAATGTCCAATCAGGCAACGAACAGCTATTGATTTGGGGTGACATCATGCATGTCCCGGATATCCAGGGACCAATGCCTCACGTCACTATGGCTATGGATAGCGACCCAACCCAAGCAGGGGCCACCCGTCAACGTGTATGCGATATGGTCGCAAGCGATAGGCTATTAGTTGCTGGTATGCACCTACATTTCCCTGCCTGCAGTTATGTAGTGCGTCAGGGCGATGGCTTTAAAGTGATTCCAGAACGGTGGCAACTTTAGCTTACTCACGCAGGGTAAAATTTGCCCTCTGCAAAGTGGCATTTATCTGAAATTTCAATGAAGGCGCTCCTGAGCAAAAACCCGGAAGCGGCTTCAAAAGAATTCAGGTCTGTGTTTAGGACACCATAAAACCTTTGTAGTTTTGCTCGACTACGTCCTCGCATATGCCACGGTATCGTGCCATGCCGCCTGCATAAGGTAAGAAGACTTGGGGCTTTCCAGGAACATTTGCTCCAAGGTACCAGGAGGATTTCGCTGTTATTAGGAGAGTAGCCTGAGCTGCCTTCTGGACCTGAGTATCCCATTCTTCGACCGCTGAAGAGTTCGGCTCCATTCGGCTTGAACCCGTCTGGTCAATGTGGGTAATGGCGTTGGCTATCCACTCGGCATGTTGCTCAATCGCAACTGGCATGTTGGTTAACACAGATGGGCTCTGCGGTCCGGTGATTGTGAATAAATTAGGGAACCCTCTCACTTGCAAACCAAGATAAGTCTTTGGGCCATCTTTCCAAAGTTCGCTAAGGGAAAGGCCGTCCCGACCAATAAGATTAAGTCTAGTTAGGGGACCGGTAACACCGTCATAACCTGTGGCAAACACAATAATATCTAAGTCGTACTCTGTTCCATCAGATGTCCGTAAACCTCGTGGTGTAATGGCCTCAATCGGTGATGATTTAACGTCAACTAGCGAGACATTTTCTTGATTGAAAGTTTCAAAGTAGTGGCTATCAATGATTGGCCGTTTGGTTGAGTAAAGATGGTCAAAGGCGGTTAGTTTTTCTGCTGTTTTAGGGTCTTTTACCGTTTCACGTATTTTTCTAGTGACGAAGTCAGCCATCACCTTATTCGCGGTCTCATCGACCATAATATCATTGAATACTGCTCTGAACTGCATCCCGCCTACCTGCCATGCGGCCTCCAGCAACCGCTCCCGCTCTTCGATAGGTGTATCAACTGCTCGACGATCATCCACGCCCCAAGGGTGACCATTCGTTGTTGCTTTCATATTGCTTGCAATCTCTTCAAAATTAGCATGGACCGAGCGTTTGAAAGTCTCCGAGAGGGGCGCGTTGCGGGCCGGTACTGAATAGTTAGGTGTGCGCTGGAATACGGTTAGATGGTCTGCTGTCTTGGCAATGACGGGTGTTGCCTGAACACCAGTTGACCCTGTTCCAATTAAACCGACACGTTTTCCAGTAAAATCTACACCCTCTTGCGGCCAGGAACCCGTGTGAATCCATTGGCCTTTGAAACTATCAAGGCCTTCAAAGCGCGGTATGTTGGCGGCTGATAGACAGCCGACGGCTGTGATTAAAAAACGAGTAGTGTATTCGCCGTGCTTTTCTGTTTTTACTTTCCAAAGATTAGCAGTTTCATCCCAGGAGGCTCCAGAAACGCGAGTGTCAAATTGAATATCTTTCTTAAGATCCAATTGATCCGCAGCATAATTTAAATAACGCATGATTTCTGGTTGTTCTGGGTAGCGTTCTGACCATTCCCAACCGCAGTACAGTGCCTCTGAGAAGGTATAGCAATACGCGTGGCTTTCCGTATCGCAGCGAGCCCCTGGGTAACGGTTCCAGTACCAGGTTCCACCTACGCCATTACCCTGTTCAAGAACACGTACCTTCAGGCCAAGTTTATCCCTGAGAAGGTGGAGCTGATACATGCCAGCGAAGCCTGCTCCGATTACAATGGCATCGAATTGAGCATCAAAAGTTTCAGACATGTTGCTTGAACTCCCTGATTTCAGCTGGATTGCAGTGGGGCTTCTGAGTTTGGGTAATTAGAATGCTTTGCGTGTAGGTTAATAATTTAAGCATGAAAACGAAAAATTTTCTCGGCAAGTGAACCTTGTGTCCCGAAAAATTTTATCTTCTGCCAAATGATATTTCACTCGTTTAACTCTTTATCTAGGCAGCCATTCAGGTGAATTACCGCCCAGAGTAGGTGTTGGGCGTTCCCAGTGTGGTTGAGTCTCGGACATTTGTAGAACTGGTGCCAAATGCCGAATTGGGCCTGCCGCCGTTACGCTTTCCATTCGATAATTGTCCAGTTCTGTGGTCGGGAAGTCGTAGTTTGGTTCTGTGAATTTCACGCTGCCTTGGCGATAGATAAACATCCCTGATTGGCAGAGGGAGACGCGGACATGGTAGCTGCCACCATCCCTAGCTCGACGTGCCAAGGCTAAAAGGACACCATAAGCAGCAAGGTAGCCGGTAGTATAATCATTTGCGGCGGCCGGAAGGAGTTTTGGGCGTTCGGGAGAACCTTCTTGAGCAATCCCGGTAACAGTCTGGGCCACCTGCTCCCAGCCAGCTCTATGACTGAAGGGACCATCGGCGCCAAAACAACTTATCGACACGTAGATTATGCCTGGTCGGATTGTTACCAGGTCTTCAGGTGCAAAGCCGTGGCTTGCAAGAATGCCAGGTCTATATCCTTGGGTAAAAACATCTGCCTCTCTCGCTAGGGACTTGAGTTTTTCCGCATCAGCAACGTTGCGGAGGTCCAAGAAGCAGCTGCGTTTTCCATGGCTCGTGTCAATTACGTGTTCAGGGATTTGGGGAAGGTGAGGCGCTGTTACCATAAGAACATCGGCGCCGTGTTCGGCTAGTGTGCGGGCCGAAATTGGTCCAGCTAGAATTCTTGTTAAATCGAGCGCACGGATGCCTGACAATGGGCGTGGCCCCTGAGGTAAAGGTTCTGGATCACTGTCACCAATCTTTATGATTTCAACGATAGGCTTTGCCGCCAACACTTGTCCGTGTTCGGTTGCTAGCCATTCTTCGTTACTTCGAACCATCCCGCCACAGGCACGGATTTCATCGATTGCTTGCTCAAGTTCCATTGCGTCACGACGTGATACAGCTGCGGCAACACTTTCCGGATTTGGTTGTGCACCTAGTAGGTTAAGAACCCGACTTTGCAGATGAGGTAAACCAAAATGAGGTAAAAACCACCGACCATCTTTTGTTGGCCAAGGCTGGGTGATCGCAATCATGTCTTCATGAGAGCGATTAACACAATTTTCCCAGCCGCCTTCGCCGTTTGAGCGCTGTAAATAGTTTGAGCTTCTTAACGCAGCGGCTGTGTGGCGGATACTGACCCTTGCTTTTTGGCGCCTGCCTCTCTTCATCTCCCACAGGTCGTTGGCCGCAACGCCAATTCCGGCAAGGACGGCAGCAGCTGTGGTGCCGATACGAAACTTGGTGGAGAGGACCGGCTCACTTCCTACGATCTCTACCTCCTCTGGCTCCGGAGGGTCGAGAGCTCGAATAGACATTACTTCTTCGAACGGTGTTAACATCGATGTGTCCTCGTTTTTCTACAAATGAGGGTCAGGCATCTGGTGGCAATGTCAAGCCAAGCTTAAGCTTAGGACAGTTGATTTTTGGGAGGTACCTATGAGGCAGATCAGGATTGGCGATATAACTATTGATGCCGTTATTGAGAGAGATGGTCCCTGGCGCAGGCCAGAAGATTTCTTTCCGGACTACGATGAAGCGACCTTCCAAGCACATGTTCCAAAGATGGAACCAGAGGTATTTGACCCCGCTACAGGTAAGTTGGTTATGACTTACCAGACATTTGTAGTCCGAACTCCAAATCTAACTATCTTGGTTGACACATGCACCGGTGAGCATAAAGGCCACCCGGCGCCCTTTGACTTTCCAGGTAAAGAGCGGTGGAGGGAAGAATTATTTGCACTTGGTGTAAAATTCGAGGACGTGGATTACGTATTCTGCACCCACCTTCATATTGACCATACTGGATGGAATACGACTTTAAAGGATGGCCGTTGGGTCCCAACTTTCCCCAATGCGAAATATATTTTTCACAAAGGTGAGTATGCGGTTTGGGAAGCTGAGCATTTAAAAGGCGCCAACCCTCCAGGTACTGTCTTCCGTGATAATTGCTTGCCAATAGTGGAGGCAGGCCAAGCACTATTAGTTGATGATGACTACAAACTTGACGACCTGGTCACACTGACTCCAACTCCAGGCCACTCACCCTGCCATTGCTGCGTTAATCTTCACTCCAAAGGAAAACGGGCGATCATTACTGGTGATATGATGCACCATGCTATTCAATGTCGGGAACCAGATTGGTCTGTAAATCCAGATTGGGACCAGAAGGAGGCAGCTCGCTCTCGTCGTAAATTCCTGTCTGAGGTGGCTGGAACTGACGTGCTTCTCCTGCCAATCCACTTTCCCGCACCAACGGCCGGCACTGTAACGGCAGATGGCCCTGATCGTTTCGACTACAAATTCAAGAGAGGCTAAAGAACTTCGTAGACGTCGTACACCGGGCCTGCCGGGTCTCGTCGGCCCACTGCTACTGTTAGGATGCTGTTGAGCCAAATGTATTTTTTAGAGGCAGTTTCAAACCTTGGAGAGGTGCGAAAATAATACAGATCTGGATCTACTGCCTTACCGCTTAGAAGGTCTGCCATAACCGCATCGGGACCGTGTCGGAAGCCATGGTAAGTAGTGTACAAAAGAGCGCCATCGTCGGTTTCTAGGGTCATCCGAACGTCTATCTTAGAGACCCCGTCAGTGCCGGTTAACAACCAGTCTCCACCGCCGTCGTGAATGTGTCCTTTCAGTTTTGGTCCAGTGAATGTTCCACCTGTAATGCGAGCGACTAGTCTCTCGCCATGAGGGGTGCCGCCAACGTCGGTGAGCGGAAGATGAACATTGAGCGTTAGGCGGCACAGAAATTCCGTTTTTAGCTGCATACGATCCATTAAAAACTCCGCTGCTAGAGCTAAAAAGTGACTGCCCCTAATAAAGGCTTATTTCAGGCGGAATCTTCTAGCACCATCTCAGCTGCTTTTTCGCCAATCATGATCGAAGGAGCATTTGTATTACCTGAAATCAGGGTTGGCATTATCGAGGCGTCGGCGACTCTCAAGCCACTTAATCCGCGCACCCGAAGGCGAGGGTCTAGCACCGCCATAGGGTCATCGTCGCGACCCATTTTACAGGTGCCTACCGGGTGATAGGTGGTCTCGCCTGCAGCTCTAGCCCAAGCTTCAATTTCATCATCAGTCTCTGCATTTGGACCAGGAGCGATTTCAGTCAAGTCCAAATCAGCCATTGAGGGTGCTCGCATTATCGAGCGTGCCATACGGATAGCCGCGACTGTCAGCTCGACATCCGGAGGAGCCGAGAGAAAATTGAAGCGAATGGCAGGGGGTGTGGCCGTACTTGGCCCCTTGATATGCACGCTCCCTTTGCTTTCGGGGCGCATGACATGGGCGTAGCAAGTAAATCCTGCTTGTTTTGATAGTTTGTAGCCGGGTTCGTATAGCATTGGCACCCAACCCAACAGACAGTCAGGAGCATCCAGGTGAGGTGAAGATTTCACAAATGCCCGGATCGGGGCAGCCGGTATCCCCATCATACCCTTGCGAGTAAGGCCGTATCTTAGGGCTTGCCAAACTAAACCTATACCACCCGCCTTATCATTGTAGGTAACGCCGCGCTTCCCAACGGCCCAACGTGTTCTGGGTGCGAAGTGGTCCCGCAAGTTTTCACCTACCCCTAGAAGCTCATGCTGAACCTCAACTCCAGCAGACTTAAGATTGTCAGCGCGCCCAATGCCAGAAACTTCTAAAATCTGGGGTGAATTGAAGCTACCTGCCGATATGATCACCTCTCGGCCTGCTCGCGCTTCTTTTGTGATGCCATTTTGGTTATAGGCCACACCAACAACTCGCTTCCCTTCCAAAATAAGACGTTCGGTGAGAGCGTCTGTCTCTATCCGAAGATTTTTGCGATTTTTCGCTGGCTCCAGATAGCAGGCAGCAGTACTCATTCGTTTGCCGTTTGAGATAGTTGCTTGGCTCATGGAGATGCCGTGCTGATCCGCTCCGTTGTAGTCCTTTGGATTGGGCACCCCAACCTCACTGGCCGCTTTGATAAGGCGATCGTAGAGTTCACCTCTTTCATCTGGGTGCGTTACTTTAATAGGCCCACCGTCCCCTCGGAATTCATTAGCTCCACCTTCGTAGCTCTCTAGCTTTTTGAATGCTGGTAGAACGTCAGCATAAGACCAGCCGCGACACCCCAGTTGAGACCACTGATCGTAGTCACGAGCCTGTCCACGCACGAAAACTAGGCCATTGATGGAAGATGATCCTCCTAGGAGTTTGCCGCGTGGTGCTGGAAGAGCTCTATTCCCAGTGCCTTCTTCTGGTTCCGATGAGTAAAGCCAGTTAGCAACAGGGTTCGATATTAATTTTGCATAACCGATTGGGATTTGGGACCAGAAATTCTTGGCGGGTCCGGCCTCTAGAAGCAGCACTTGATATCGACCATTTTCTGAGAGCCGCGTCGCTAATGCTGCACCTGCCGAACCTGCGCCGATCACGATGAAATCGAAAATATCTTGTTCGCTCATCTTAAGTCCTTCCGCTTATGCTCTTTGCATTTTGAATTGATCGCCAAATTGTTTCGGGCGTTGCTGGCCCATTCCAGGCGGCGATACCTAGGGGTTTTAAGGCGTCCAATATAGCAAGGGTAATGGCGGGATAGGCTGCAATTGCTCCAGACTCGCCGGCGCCTTTGACGCCAAACGGATTGGTCGTGCAACGGGTCATGCTAAACCCAAGTTTAAGAGGTGGGAGATCATCGGCTCGAGGAATTGCATAGTCCATGAAACTCCCAGTTAGAGGCTGTCCTGTCTCCGTTTCATAAATTGTGCCCTCTAAAATTGCCTGTCCCATTCCTTGAGCGATGGCACCAGACACTTGCCCCTCGACTATCATCGGGTTCACCATGACCCCATAGTCATCTACCGAGACATAATTCACTAGCTGCACAACGCCTGTTTCAGGATCGACTTCCACTTCTGCCGCTTGTGCACCATTTGGATAGGCCATTGGGCCTCGTGAAAAAGCATGAAAGGCGTTTAAAGGGTGCCCACGAAGTTCTGCTTCTGTCGCGACCTCAAGAAGACCTACGCTTCGATCCCCCGCTCTAAAATGACCATCAGCGAACGGAGCAGTATCTGCTTGTAGCATTTCTGCAGCGATTGGGGCGGCTTGTTCAATAATCTCTTCGGCGGCTCTCCATATAGCAGTACCAGCCATATAGGTAGCTCGGCTGCTGCCGTGACCGCCGCCGATTGGTACGGCGTCGGTGTCACCGTGGATCAAGCGAACCAAATGATTTTCAATACCAAGTCTATCTGACAACAGTTGTGGAAACGTTGTCTCGTGACCTTGCCCTATGGTTTGTGTTCCAACAGCCAGATCTACCCCGCCATCAGCCCGAAAGTGTATGGAGGCACTTTCATCTGGCGAGCCACCATTTGCTTTTATATGGCATGCAACCCCAAGCCCACGTAATAACGATGAGTTTATCCGCCTGGATGGAAATCCTTCAGCGTCGACCGCCTGCAGCACCTCTTCGAAGGTTTTTGGGAAATTGCCGCTATCCACTCTTGTGCCAAGTGCATTTCGAATTGGCGTTTCATTGAAGAAATTACGGCGCCTAAGCTCAAACCTATCAATACCAGTAACATCGGCCGCTTTATCGACCAGCCGTTCCATTATGTTAACCATTTCAGCAAAGCCCGGTCCCCGCATTACACCGACTGGCGTAGTGTTAGAGAGAGCAGAGCGGACACGCATAGCTATTTTTGGGATATCATAAACAGTGCCTGGGAGATGAGCATATTGGTTTGTTTGCACGCCAGCTGCAGAGCCGGCAATGTAAGCGCCGAGATTTGCAACACTATCAATCTCCAGAGCTATGAACTGCCCCTTACCATCCAGTCCAAGCCGCGCCTTTGCTCGATGGTCACGGACTTGATGGTCGCTGAGAAAAACTTCTGAGCGAGTAGCGATCCATTTTACTGGCCGTCCAATTTTTCTTGCAGCCCAAAGCAACAATCCTTGTTCTTGATAACCAAAGTTTTTTGAGCCAAAGCCACCTCCGACATCGGGCGCGAGCCATCTCGCTTGGGTGCGTCTGATTCTTAGGGCCTTAGCAATATGGTCCCGATTATTGTGAAGACTTTGACTCGATGCGTGGAAAGTAAAGTGGTCTGTGTCAGCATCGTACACAGCCACTCCGCCTCTGGGTTCAATTGGGTGGGTTATGACACGATGGTTTAAGAGTTCAATTGTGACCACATGTTGAGCGGAGGCTAATCCCTTGACAACGCCTTCTGGATCGCCGTGTTGCCAGTCCATGCAAAGGTTGCCCGGGACTTCTGGAGTAACTTGTGGGGCATCAAGCTCAAGCGCTTTTAGCCCATCCACAACTGCCCGACCTTCCCGATAGTTTATTTGAACGAGTTCTGCAGCATCTGCTGCAACTGTCTTACTCTCCGCCAAAATCATCGCTATTGGTTCGCCAACATAACGAACCTGATTCCTTGCTAATAGTGGTTGAGGCCCCCAAGCAAAGGGTGTGCCCGTCATAGTATTTGCTTGAATATAAGGCTCTAGGTCTCCTATTCCGTCTGCCTCAAGATCAACGGAGGTTAGAACGGCGATTACGCCCGGTACTGCCCTTGCGTTTGTAAGATCAATATCAAGAATATCCGCCTTCGCGTAAGAGCTGCGCAGAAAAACAGCATGGACCACATCTTCAAAAACCATGTCGTCAAGGTAACAACCGTTTCCCGTAATGAAACGACCGTCTTCTTTCCGTTTTGGTGTTCCGCCAACCTTATAGATATGGTCCCTAGCACTCATGAGATTTGAAAACCGTCATAGTCCTTAGATACGACGTCTTCGCACTTCGCTACATATCTGGGGTATCCACCAATATAGGGCATGAATACTCTTGCTTTACCAGGAACGTTGGCGCCTACATACCAGGATGAACAAACGGAACGGAGTGATAACTCGGCAGTTTCATTCACATGGTCTACCCAAGCATCCTCTGCTGAAACTTCGGCTTCAATTTCCTTTTTTCCTTTTGCTTTCAGGTCTGCAATACAACGGTCAATCCATTCCACATGCTGCTCAATTGACGGCAGCATATTGGTTAAAACGGAGGGGCTTCCTGGGCCGGTAACGGTGAAAAGATTTGGAAAACCAGCAACAGCTAACCCTAGATAGCTGCGCGCACCTCCATGCCACTTTTCCTTGAGTTGCTTACCGTTACGCCCCTCAATTTTGATTCTATTGAGAGCGCCGGTCATAGCATCGAAGCCCGTCGCGAATACAATGGCATCCACTTCCGTCTCAGCGCCGTGGGCCAAAACGCCCTTCGCAGTAATCCGCTGGATCGGTTCTTTCGAGACGTCAACAAGTTTGACGTGTGCAAGGTTGTAGGTTTGGTAATACCCGATATCTACGCAGAGACGTTTGCAGCCAATGATATTTTCCGGACATAGCATGTCCGCAACTTCTGGATCGGTGACTACGCTTCGGATCTTCTCTCGGACGAATTCTGCGGCGGTATCGTTTGCTTCTTTAACAAAAAGAAGGTCTTTGAAGCCACCAAGAAAAGAGAGGCCGCCACGGTCCCAACGTTTTTGATACTCAGC
Organism: Alphaproteobacteria bacterium; assembly: GCA_030833925.1. Classification (GTDB taxonomy): domain Bacteria; phylum Pseudomonadota; class Alphaproteobacteria; order Bin95; family Bin95; genus VMCJ01. The sequence goes on along the minus strand of JAURGE010000044.1, from coordinate 1,100 downwards.
TCGTCTTTCTTCGTCAGTCGACTCAAGAGCCGCTATATCTCGAAAATCAAAAGCCACACCTGTTGGCATCGTCTTGGCATAAGCACGGAGCTCTTTGTAAGTCTTTTTAACATTGGCGATATATTCATCGCCCAAACTGTGGTTGTTTGCTGGGATTGCATAGTTTGCTGTCCGTTGGAATACGGTCAGTTTTTTTGCTTGCTTGGCGATTATCGGGATCGACTGTATGGCCGATGATCCGGTTCCAATAACGGCCACACGCTGACCAGTAAAATCAACGCCTTCATGGGGCCATTCACCCGTGTGATAAATTTTGCCTTCAAAATTTTCTGCGCCATCGAATTTAGGGTGGTTTGGCGCTGACAGGCAGCCCAAGGCCATCACGCAGAAAGGAGCTCGAAACCGCTCACCTTCTTCAGTTGTGAGGCACCAACTTTTGTCTGATTCGTTATACTTTGCTGAAGAAACACGTGAGTTGAATTGAATGTCTGAGCGAAGGTCAAATCGGTCAGCTACATGATTGGCATATCGAAGTATTTCCGGCTGGGCAGCGTAGCGTTCAGACCAGTTCCATTCCTGCTCAAGATCGTTATCGAACTGAAGCGAATACTGAACGCTTTCGACGTCACATCGTGCTCCAGGGTAACGGTTCCAGTACCAGGTTCCCCCAACACCATCACCTGCTTCTAGAACACGTACTTTGAGGCCCTGTTGGCGCAGCTTGTACAGCATGTACATGCCACCAAACCCGGCACCGACGATCATTACATCGAAATCTTTTATCGCAACCATCTTTCGACCCTGCAGATTGATTCATTTAAGCAACAGTACCTGGTTTGGGAGGCTCTTCAACTGCCTGACTGGTCGTGCAACCATGCTCTTTAAATCATGGTTTGATGGAGCTTGGCTTATGGACGAAAGCCGTATTCCGATTTTAGTTGGTGCTGGACAGATAACTCAGCGTGAGCCTGATCCCGGCAAGGCATTAAAACCGATTGATTTAATAGCGGCTGCGGCCAGGCAGGCGGCAGAGGATGCAGAAGTAGGGCAGTCACTTCTATCAGCTCTCGATACGATCGTCGTACTGCGGTCATTTTCAG
>JAURGE010000043.1 GCA_030833925.1 Alphaproteobacteria bacterium | reverse complement strand
CGCAGGCCCGGGGCAACTTACGTCCAACGGTTTCAGCTACATTAAGTTCCGGAATACAATATACTGAGCAAGATTTGAAGACGGGTGGCAATACCTCGGACACTCTCATGCCATCGTCTATAATCGGCGAAGTTTCACAGCCACTCTATAGAGGTGGGCGGACGGAAGCCGACATAAGCAGAGCTATTTCAGAAGTTCAGGCGGGACGTGCTTCACTATCTTCGGTCGAGCAGCGCGTTTTTCTAGATGTTGGCACCGCCTTCATGGACGTTCTCCGTGACCAGGCAGTGTTAGACTTAAATGACAACAACATAAAAGTTTTGGAAAGGCAGCTCGAGGCCACTAAAGACCGCTTTAGTGTTGGTGAGGTAACGCGTACTGACGTGGCGCAGGCTGAAGCGCGTCTCGCGCGTGCCGGCGCCGAACGCCAAATAGCATTTGGTAATCTTGAAGTATCAAGAGCGGCCTTCACGCGCCATGTAGGTGAGCCGCCTTTGACCTTAACATCACCCAATCCAATGTCTGGGACGCCAGAAAGTCTGCAGGCGGCTTTGGACGTCGCGATCAAGAAAAATCCAGGCGTCCTTAAAGCGATGAATTCTCATGATGCCGCCAGTCATTCTGTTGATCTGGTAACAGGGGAGCTCTCTCCAACGGTTTCCCTCAATGGAGAGGTTCAGCAGTCATTTGAGACAAGCCGTACAGTTGATGCCACTTCCAGCGCAAAAGCAATTTTTAAGGTCACTGTCCCGCTCTACCAGTCAGGTTCAGTCTCCAGTCGAGTTCGTGCAGCAAAGCAAGTGAAGTCGCAAAAACTTCTTCAAATAGAGGAAGCGCGCCGGGCATCTGTTGAAGAAGCGACAAAGGGATGGGAGCAACTTGTATCGACACGATCGCGCATTAATTCTCTTCAAACAGAAATTCGTGCCAACGAAATAGCACTGGAGGGCGTTCAACAAGAGGCATTGGTTGGTACTCGCACAGTTCTCGATATCCTAGATGCGGAGCAAGACTTACTGGATGCCAAAGTGAATCTTGTTCGTGCAAGTCGTGATGAATTTGTGGCGACGTTAACTCTACAAGCCGCAGTCGGAGGCCTGACCGCCGGCGCTCTTGCCCTAAATGTGACCTCTTACGATCCCGCTCAGCATTACAATTCAGTGCAAAATAAGGCTTTTGGGACTGATTTAGAAAAGTAGAACCTTGCACAGTTGCTGAGGTAGGGGGGTATTTCCAATGGGTGATGATAGGGATCTTCATAAAGAGCAGACAGTAGAGGAGATCCTTGCTGCTATTAGGAAAATTATTTCTGAAGAGGAAGAGATGTTAGAGCCGGTCTCAGGAAGGGATCATCAACAGCAACCAACTGATTTTGATGATATTTTAGATTTGTCGGATCCTCTTCCCGACCAGGAAGATGTGCAGGGAAAAACACAATCTATTGATGATTTGGAAAGTAAAAATTCTTCAGCTAAACGGGGGCAGGAAGAAAAAGAAAACGCCAGCGATCGAGGCGGTCGTGAGGGCCTAATGTCATCAGATGCCGCTGCTATTTCTGCCGCGGCTCTTGCCGCACTTGGCAATCGTGACCTTGCTAATGAGATGAAAGTTGGTGGAAACAACTCATTGGAGGATTTGGTGAGAGATCTCTTAAGGCCAATGCTCAAACAATGGCTTGATGCAAACTTGCCCAACATGGTTGAAAGCCTCGTGCGCGAGGAAATAAAGCGGATTCGCTCCCAGAACGGCTGATAGGAAAACCGCGATCCTACTTTGAATTATAGCCAATACCATTCATTGGTATTGGTGCAGATGGTGCATTGGAAACATGACCCTAGCAAAAACTTATGAACCACGAGCTACTGAGGGCTCATTGTTTGAGCTCTGGCAGAAATCTGGCGCGTTCAGCGCGGATCCTCAAAGTGAAGCTGCGCCATATGTGATTATGATGCCGCCGCCTAACGTTACAGGCAGCTTGCACATGGGACATGCACTGACGTTTACCTTGCAGGATATTTTAATCCGTTATTCCAGAATGTCCGGGAAGGACACACTCTGGCAGCCAGGGACAGACCATGCGGGGATCGCAACCCAAATGGTTGTCGAACGGATGCTCGGAGAAGAGGGGTCTAGCCGTCGAGTTTTAGGACGAGAAAAATTTTTAGATCGTGTCTGGCAATGGAAGGCCGAGTCTGGTGGAACCATTTTGGGCCAGCTTCATAGGCTTGGCGCATCGGCTGACTGGCCGCGCGAACGATTTACTATGGACGAAGGGCTCTCTGCGGCTGTTCGGAAAGTATTTATTGAACTTTATGAGCAAGGTTTGATTTATAAAGACCAGCGACTGGTTAATTGGGATCCTAAGCTCGAAACAGCAATTTCAGATCTGGAGGTGCAGCCAACCGAGACAAAGGGCAAGCTTTGGCATCTAAAATATCCCCTAGAGGATGGAAGCGGTCACATAGTTGTTGCAACCACCCGTCCGGAGACAATGTTAGGCGATACAGGTGTCGCTGTTCACCCGGATGATGAGCGTTATAGGCACCTTATTGGCAAGAATTGTATTTTACCGTTAGTTGGGCGTCCCATTCCAATTGTTGGTGATGAATATGCAGACCCTGAGGCAGGGTCTGGAGCAGTAAAGATTACGCCAGCGCATGATTTCAATGACTTTGATGTCGGTCGCCGGCAAAATTTGGAAATTATCAATATTCTTGATCGTCAGGGTTGTATCAATGAAAACGCCCCAGAAAAGTATCAAGGTTTAGACCGTTTTGATGCACGTAAGGCCGTAATTTCTGACTTGGAGTTGGAGGGGTTACTCGAAAAGATAGAAGACCATGTTCACATGGTACCTTTCGGCGACCGTGGCGGAGTTCCAATAGAGCCTTATCTAACCGAGCAATGGTATGTTGATGCCGAGACCCTTGCGAAGCCCGCTATAGAAGCAGTTGAGACTGGTAGAACAAAGTTTGTGCCAGAAAATTGGTCAAAGACCTATTTTGAATGGATGCGAAATATTCAACCGTGGTGTATTTCGCGTCAGTTATGGTGGGGGCACCGTATTCCTGCTTGGTACGGTCCTGATGGAGAGATCTTTGTCGCTGAAAATGAGGATTTGGCAAAGGCTAAAGCCCGTGTTCACTATGGTGAGGACCGACCTTTAGACCAGGATCCAGATGTCCTGGATACCTGGTTTTCGTCTGCTCTCTGGCCTTTTTCAACGATTGGATGGCCTGAACAGACTCCAGAATTACACAAATATTATCCTGGAGACGTTCTCGTAACGGGCTTTGATATCATCTTCTTTTGGGTGGCTCGAATGATGATGATGGGCATGCATTTTATGGGAGATGTACCGTTCCGCACGGTATATATCCATGCCCTCGTTCGTGACGAAAAGGGCCAGAAGATGTCTAAGTCTAAGGGGAACGTGATCGATCCCCTTGAGCTTATGGACAAATATGGTGCGGATGCTGTGCGCTTCACTTTGGCAGCAATGGCGGCCCAGGGTCGAGACATTAAACTTGCTGCAAGCCGGGTAGAGGGCTACCGAAACTTCGCTACGAAACTCTGGAACGCCGCGCGCTTTTCTGAGTTTCACTCATGCGAGTTCGACCCAGCGTTTAATCCAGAAGATTGCAGGGTAACCCTCAACCGTTGGATTGTTGCGAAGACAGCAGCCCTGCGTGACGATATTTCAAACGCGCTTGAAGGTTACCGGTTCAACGATGCAGCGTCAGCATTATACCAGTTTGCCTGGGGAACATTTTGCGATTGGCAACTTGAATTTGCCAAGCCGATCTTATCTGGAGAGGATAGAGAGGCAGCAGCAGAAACTAGATCTGTGATTGCTTGGACACTGTCCCGCGTGATGCATCTTTTGCACCCCATCATGCCATTCCTGACAGAAGAAATTGCCTCTCAACGAAATCTTCTGGATGGTCGCTTGATTTCAGCATCATGGCCGTCCCCGGAGCCACATCTGGCGGCTCCTGAGGCTGAGGCAGAGATTGATTGGGCTATTCGTTTTGTAACTCAAATTCGGGCTGTTCGCGCTGAATGTAACGTGCCCCCTGGAGCCAGAATTGAAGCTTTTGTGAACGGGGCATCACAAGAGACCAAAGAGAGGTTCTCCAGGAATGAAGAACCAATTAAGCGGCTTGCTCGACTAACCAACGTGATCTTCGATGGCACCTCGCCCTCTGGGGCCGTTCAGCTCGTAGTAGATGAAGCTACGATAGCACTTCCATTGGGAGATGTGATTGATCTCAAAGAAGAGTCCGGACGATTGGCTAAGGAAATAGAAAAGATTTCTAAAGAGGTACAAGGTATTAAAAATCGTTTGGGTAATGCCAATTTCACATCAAAGGCTCCGATCGAAGTGGTAGAAGAAAATCGCGAGCGTGCTGCCTCTCTGGAACTTCAGCAAAATAAGTTGGAATTGGCCCTGAAACGGCTAACACATGCTTAATAATCTTGGATCAAGCCCTCGAATATTGAGTTTTAAGATAGGTGAGATAAGCGGACTCTGGCCTGTGAATTTTTTAGATCAGATAGGGGAATTGGGCTGAAGTTTTAATAATTGTGAACCAGTCCCTCAGTTAGGGCTTGCAGCCTTTGTAAGTACGGTTCACGCTCTATGATATGGATGCTGTTATAAACCTTAAGTGTTTCCTATCTAGCCTCTGTGCTGCCCTAGGGGTATCGGCGGACGTGACGGTCTCGCAAATCTCTTCGGGGGCGGAAGCCTTAATCTGCCGAGATGACGGTCCCGACATCCTGGTTTCTCGTAGGCTTCTGGAATTTGGTCCTGCTTGGGAAATTTCGACAAATGGGTCTCCGCTCCGGGTACATCCGTCAGCACAGGGCGCTATCCGCACCCTAGCTGCTCTGCTAGCGCCAAATAAGGCTGCCGGGCGCGTCCTCTTTGCAGCAGAGGGTGGGGATCTAGCGTGAATAGGGTTCCTGTAAGTTTGCTCACAGGCTTTCTGGGAAGTGGGAAGACAACGATCCTAGCCGGGTTACTGAGACGGCCCGAACTTCGGCGAACCGCCGTAGTGATGAATGAATTTGGTGAGGTTGGTCTTGATCATCAATTAATTGAGTTCAGTGATGACGATTTAATTGCTCTATCGACCGGCTGCCTCTGCTGTATATCTCGTGGTGATCTTTCTCGGACTATTGGGGATTTATTGTCCCGCCGTTCTGCTGGTGAAATTTCGTTTGATCGCATCGTCGTAGAAACCACTGGCTTAGCCGATCCCATTCCAATCCTTCAGTCCTTTATGGTTGATCCCGTGTTGGTTGACAGGGTTCGGCTTGCACGCGTCGTGGCGACTGTCGATGCAGTAGTCGGTGAACAGACTCTTGGACGTCGTGAAGAGGCTAGGCGGCAAGCAGCTTGCGCTGACGCTATAGTGGTTACAAAAGGTGATCTTGCAAGTGCTGGCAGCATGGAAAAACTCATTCACCAGCTTCGCAGACTGAATTCAGGAGCTGAAATAGAAGAGGCCATTTTCGGGAAAATTGATCCAGAATTTATCTTATCAAGCGGCGGCCAAGAACGATCGCAAATGGATGTAAAAGAGCATTCCCATATTCACGGTCACACGAGCTCCATTACCCTCCGGCGTGTTGAACCAGTTCACGCTGCCGCAGTGCCTCTCTTCTTCGAAGCTTTGGCTGAAGTTTATGGGCCGCGTTTACTCCGTCTCAAAGGCCTGGTGCAAATATTAGAGGCACCCGAGCGACCTGGTGTTGTTCATGGTGTCCAAAATCTTTTTCATCCGCTTAGCTGGCTCGACGCTTGGCCAAACGGAGAGATGGGTACAGCCATAACCTTGATTGGTGAAGGCTTAAGCGCTGAATTTTCAGATTCTTTGCTCGCCATGCTGGACGAAGAGGTTAAATGGGCTTCAAGATTGAGTGGTGCGCTTAACTGATCGGGGAGGGCATTATGTTTGATACAGTTATCCGTGGGGGCACTGTGGTGACACCTCAGGGAGTAACCAGTGCGGATATAGCGATCAAAGGCGAAAAGATTGCTGCTGTTACTCAGCATAACACTATCCCTAAGGGTAACGCCTCCCGCGAAATTGATGCATCAGGTAAAATTGTTATGCCTGGTGGCATTGATCCACACGTTCACTGTGCATGGCATATGCCGCTTCCAGACGGGTCTGCAATGACGAGTGCCCCACCTGAAGTGGTAAGCCGGGCTGCTCTTTGGGGGGGGACGACTACCCTCTTGGACTTTGCCGCACGGATGGAACCTAAGCCGCTGAAACAAATAATTGCCGAGCGAGATGAGCAGTGGGCTGGCCAATGCTATTGCGACTACGCTTATCATCTAATGTTGCTTGGCGATATTCCGCCGGACGTATTTTCGGAATTGCCGTCTTTAATTAATGATGGTTACCCAACAGTCAAAATCTTTACGACGAATATTACCCCCAATCGTGCGGGGCGCCTTGTTCATTTTGGCGACCTTTGGGAACTTTTTAAGACCCTTTCAAAGGCTGGCGGTCTGGGTGTGATTCACGCCGAGGATAATGACATTGTCATGCACATGTATGGAAAATTAATACGTGAGGGGAGGGTCAGCTTTCATAATCTAGCAGAGGTACATAATGCTTTGTCAGAGGATTTGTCGTTCCGGCGAGTTCTAAGGTTGGCAGAGGCCGAAAAAACACCCCTTTATATGATGCATGTTAGTGCTGGAACTGGTGTCCAAGCCATAAGAGAGGCGCGGGCTAATGGGCAACCGATCTATGGTGAGACGCTGCATCAATATCTTCTCTATACCCAAGAAGACTACAAACGGCCTAATGGTCAGATATATCACACCTACCCATCTCTGAAGTCCCAACAGGATCAGGATGCGCTATGGGCCGGCACTTTAGATGGTGCAATAAATTGCGTTGCTACCGATGAGGTTTGTTGCAGCTTAAATATTAAGACTATTGGAGACCGTATAGACGATACCACGGGCGGGAATGCTGGCGTCGAGCCCAGGATTGGCGTGATGTATGATGAGATGGTGACAAAGCGAGGATATTCGTTATCCCACTTTGTTGATCAAGTTTCGACCAACGCTGCCAAAATTATGGGGATGTATCCGCAAAAAGGTGCTGTTGCTGCGGGCAGTGACGCCGACATCTGCATTCTTGACCCTTCTATCCGAGGTCAAGTCCAGTCTGAAAATCTGCATGAAGCGGATTACAGTCCTTGGGAAGGGCATGCGATCACAGGATGGCCTGTTCTGACAATGCTTCGTGGGAAGGTTATGGTTGAAGACGGTAAGTTCTTAGGCGATCTTTCGGATGGAAAATATTTGAAACGCTCAATTCCATCAGAAATTCGCAAAAGTCCTGCACTTTAAAGAATAAGAGGGGAGAGAAGTTATGAAGGTTGGTGTGCTGTTTACATCCCACCCAGATCCCAAGACAGAACCCTATCCTCATCAAGCAGTTCATGCCCGTGTTACTGAAGAAGTTTTGGAGGCTGAACGTCTAGGTTTTGACAGTGTTTGGATAGCAGAACATCATTTTTCAAATCGTTACGGTATTCTCCCTGATCCTTTCAGTTACCTCTCTTACCTTGCGGCTAAGACAAGCCGTATCAAGATAGGAGCGGCTGTAATGGTGGTTCCGCTACACCATCCTATCCGCATCGCTGAAAATGCGGCCTTTGTTGATATCTTAAGCGACGGTCGTTTTCAGTTAGGTCTGGGGTCGGGTTATCGACCTTATGAATTTGAAGGATTAGGTGTTTCGTATGAGGAGCGCCGAGAAATCCAATATGAGGCGGTGCCTCTAATCCTTGATGCATTCCATAAGAAAAAAAATCTGAAAGCAAAGGGGAAGTATTTTAATTACGAGGTCGGTGGAGATTATGAAATCTTCCCTCAGCCGTTGCAGACGCCACACCCTCCGTTCTTCATGGGGGCAGGTTCAGAGAGTTCAATGAAATTTGCAGCGGAGCATGGCTTTGGACTGATGCAGTCTACTTTGCCATCGATAGAAACTATTGCTGAGCATGGTGCATTTTACAGGAAGCATATGGCTTCAGCCAAAGCGCCATTGAACCAAAACCCAGCCTTTGGCGAGTTTGACGTTGTTAGGATGGTGTATGTGGCGCCAACTGACGCTCAAGCAAAGGCTGAAAGTGAGGCTGGAATTGTTCATCATATGAAAGGTTTCTTCTCTGGGGGAAATACCGGTGGCTATCTCGGCGACGTTGCAGAAAAGAGTGGTGAGGACGAGTTCTCGTACGACCATTTAGCGGAGACCACAATCCTGCATGGTTCTCCTGAGACAGTGATCGACCGGATTGAACAACTTAGGGCGGCGGGAGCGACGTCTATCACATTACACTATCCGCCGTACTACGGACCGCAGAAGACGCTTGAAATGCTTCGGCTCTTCTCTGAAGAGGTGTTGCCGAACGTGCGAGGCCCTGGCCCACAGGCCCAGGCGGCCGAATAACGTCGCCGGAGATCAGTTGTTTCGTATCTGAGGCGGAAGTCTGAGATTAAGGAAACCCTGCAGGTGGGCTGGTAAATGCTTTAGTCCGTTATAAACCTTGACCAAAATACTCAAGCGTTTACAGCGCTCGGACTGAAATCATCAGCGCGATCGTCTCGGCCTGTTTGGGCGGTTTCGGTCTTTGGGTCACCAGCAACGCGAACATGCCGTAATACCCGGGGTTCAGTGTAATCATAGGGACAAGCGCGGTGCAGAATGCAGCGATTATCCCAAATCATGATGTCACCAGGTTTCCAATGATGCTTGTAAACTCGTGGGGGCCTGCAGGCATGATCCAGCAGTTCATCCAAAAGTGCTTGGGCGTCAGCGTCTGCCATATTGGGTATTTTGTAGGCATGACGGCCAATAAAAAGTGATTTTCTCCCTGTTGCGGGGTGAGTTTTCACAAGGGGGCGAAGAGGGGCACCTTTTATGTGATAACCGTAGCCGTCCCCTGTATTGAATTTGTAACCGGCCTTTGCTTGGCTCTGGTAGAGAGAATGATATGCAGATAGCCCAGCAATTCTCTCCTTCATCGTGTCAGAGAGCGTGTCGTAAGCGTGGCGCATATCAGCGAGTTCAGTTTCTCCGCCATTAGTCGGTGTGGTTATTGCTGCCAGCGCCGAAGCTTTGGCAGCGAGCGGCATATAAGAACTATCTGTATGCCATCCCTCATTGCCGCGAAGTGATTGGTAACGTTTTTGCTTTGAGACCATGACAGAGCCATCTGGGTTTAAGTTACTAATCCAAGCGGCTTTCTCTCCTTTACCGCGAAGAAATTCGATTGGCCCGAAACGTTCAGCAAAGGCTATATGTTCTTCATCCGTTGTATGCTGATTTGGAAATATTAGGGCGCCATATTCATTGAAAGCGGATTCAATTTCTATCCATTCTTCACGGGCGAGGTTCCCCAGTTTTACGTCAGTGATTACAGCGCCAAAGCTTGCCTCGACAGGTTGGATTGTTGGCATAGCCCATGTTCCTCAGCTGATTGCGTAGCTGAATTCCAACCCAGAGACGACTACTCAGTCAAGGAGTGATTGGCGTTTGGGTGTGGGTCTTTCAAAGGTTACGGCAGCCTGTGCATTTTTTAAATTTCTGAAACCGCTGAATTTCATTGAATTGCCGAGAGTAAAAGCTGCGGAATTGGAACAGGCGCTGCTCCGACCATTCTACTCCTATATGTAGTGATGAATTTGAGAAGGAGCCTTTTTATAAAGAGCATTCTTTTGGGGCAATTCTGGGAAGCAAAATGAATTTTTCTCAACAGACCAGAACTTTATAATTCATGCCCTTCTAGCCAGGATTTCGGCTAGCATTTTTGGCTCTGTAACCATAGCGTCATGACCGGTGGACATTTCCATTGTGTCCCAACCATCTGTGACCACGGCTTGCTCGTAGAATTGCCGCATATAGTCCAGGGCTGGATCTGTGCAAAGTATATAGAGGTGTTTTCTTACCCGTTCGGCGGGCAGGCCTGAAATTCGTATCTTTTCAGATAGGCTTGCGAACGGGTGCGGAGTGCATTTGGCTGCGACCCAGGCTTTGGCCTTCGGGTCGGTTACACCATAAAGCTCAGGGTCAGGAGGTGCACCGGCCAAGCCACCGTTCGCTTTGGCACGATCTCTCATCCAATCAGCGCGGCCAGCTGGTTGGACATCTAGGATAGATTGGCCATTCTTGGGAACTATCGCATCCAGATAGATAATGTCTGTTATCCGATCAGCTGCTCGATCAGCAACCCCGGTTATGACCATGCCGCCGTATGAATGGCCCACCAGGATGACATCTTTCAAATCTTCCCAAATCATAAGATTTACGATGTCTTCGATATGGGTCGAAAGATTGACAGAAGGTAGCAATAGGTGGCTGCGCTCGCCCAGTCCAGACAAGGTTGGTGTGAATACATCGTGTCCCTGTTGACGGAGCAACAGGGCAGTATCTCTCCAACACCAGCCGCCGTGATAAGCGCCATGAACGAGAATGTAAGTGGCCATTAACCTGTACCTTGAAATCGTTCGAGAATTAATTCTAGTTTAAAAGGTCTGCGCCTTTAGAGCGATATTTGAGCGATTTATTTTCAAATTTTCTTATCTAGCGCCAAGTACATAGACCCTGTTATTCTGTTTGTAACAATAAGAAATTATTTAAGGGACGAGCCTTGGCTCGGTTGGGGAAAGCATGTCAAAAAAATATAGCAGAGAACATTCAGCCTTAGACCTTGAAGCTCTGCGGATGCATGCCAGTGGAAGACCGGGTAAGGTGTCGCTCGCACCGACTAAACCAGTTACGACACAATATCAGCTAAGCCTTGCCTATTCTCCGGGCGTCGCAGCGCCATGTCTTGAGATTTTTGATAACGAAGTCACGGCCTATGACTATACAGCTAAGGGTAACACCGTAGCTGTTATTTCAAATGGATCAGCTGTTCTTGGGCTTGGTGATTTAGGTGCCCTTGGCTCAAAGCCGGTCATGGAAGGCAAGGCCGTCCTTTTTAAGCGCTTTGCTGACATTGACGGTGTTGATATCGAGCTTGATACCTATGACACCGAAGAATTCATCAACTGCGTTAGGGTCATGTCCAAAACATGGGGTGGGATAAACCTAGAGGACATCAAGGCCCCCGAATGCTTTATCATTGAGCAACGTTTGCGTGAGCTATGCGATGTGCCCGTCTTTCACGACGATCAACATGGCACTGCAATTATAGCCGCCGCCGGTTTATTAAACTCTGCCCTGCTTACAAATCGTAAGCTTGAGGACATGAAGATCGTTGTAAATGGCGCTGGTGCTGCCGCGATTTCGTGTGTCGAGTTAATAAAGCGGTTAGGCGGGCGTAACGAAAATGTCATTCTCTGTGATAGTCGAGGTGTAATCTACAAGGGTCGCACTGACGGCATGAACCAATGGAAATCTGGTCATGCGGTAGATACCGACGCGCGAAGTCTAGCGGATGCAATGAAGGGAGCGGACGTCTTTTTAGGCGTGTCTGTTCGTGATGCAGTAACGCCTGAAATGCTAAAATCAATGGGCAAAGATCCAATTATTTTTGCATTGGCTAATCCAAATCCTGAGATACAACCGGAGTTGGCCCACAGTACCCGCGATGACATTATTCTAGCTACTGGTCGGTCTGATTATCCCAACCAGGTCAATAATGTTTTGGGCTTTCCATATCTTTTCCGTGGCGCATTAGATGTGCGCGCCTCGGCCATCAACGATGATATGAAGCTGGCAGCGGCTTTAGCGCTAGCTGACCTTGCTCGGGAAGACGTTCCTGATGAAGTTGCTGAGGCTTATCAGGGCCGACGTCTATCATTTGGTCGCGAGTATATTATCCCAACGCCGTTTGACCCTAGGTTGATTACAGCCATCCCAATAGCTGTTGCTAAAGCGGCAATGGATACGGGCGTGGCTAGAAAGCCGATTGAAGACTGGGATGCCTATCGGAGGCAGTTAGCATCGAGGTTGGATCCGACTTTATCTGCGATGTCTCGCGTCTTTACTGCTGTCCGTTCCTCACCAAAACGAGTTGCGTTTGCTGAAGGTGAGGAAGAGCGGACAATTCGTGCTGCAATAGCCTTCAAAGATCAGGGACTTGGCACGCCTATTCTCATTGGCAGGGAAGAAAAGGTACGTGCGGCGATGGCGGCCGCTGGTCGTGAAGATCCTGATATTGAAATTCACAATGCAGCGCGTTCTGAGAGGAATTCAGCCTACAGAGACCACTTGTACTCTCAGCTCCAGCGGAAAGGATATTTGCTGCGCGATTGCCAACGGATGGTTAACCAGAACCGAAATACATTTGCTGCGTGCATGGTTGCGCTTGGTGATGCGGACGCTGTGGTCACCGGCCTGACGAGGAGTTTTGCCGTCTGCTTTGAAGAAATTTCGGCTGTTTTACCCCCTAAAGAAGGTGAGACTGCAATGGGGCTTACTACCATTGTAGCTCGTGATCGCACGGTTTTGATGGCTGACACTCATGTGCATGAGGTTCCAACACCAGAAGAACTTGCAGATATTGCATGTTCTGCGGCTAATGCTGCAAAACGTATGGGCTATGATCCAAAAGTAGCTCTGCTTTCCTATTCTAACTTTGGGAATCCAGATTGGGACTCTGCTGAGCGAGTTCGTTCTGCTGTTCGTGTTCTCGATAGTCGGAATGTTGACTTTGAATACGATGGCGACATGACTGCTGATGTAGCCTTGGATGATGAACTTCGTAAACGTCTGTATCCATTTGCTCGGCTAACAGGCCCTGCGAATGTTCTTGTTATGCCAGCTCTTCAATCAGCGAATATCTCAGCTAAATTGCTAAAAACCCTCGGTGGCACAAATGTCATTGGACCGTCACTGATGGGCTTGGCAAAATCTGCGCAGATTGTTCCGATGGGCGCAACTGTTTCTGAAATTGTTAACTTGGCAGCACTTGCGGCACACGCAGCGGAAGTTTGATTTTCTAGCGATGCAATGATGAACTCAAATTTGCGTCGCCTGCTTCCCACAATCGTTTTAGCTACGTCTGCATCTGGGATTTCGGTTTCATTTGCAGGCTGGATGCTGGGTTTTGTCTCACCCTACATTGCTTTGGCAGCAGCCCTTTTAGCTGTAGCCGTTGGTTTTGTTTGTGCTTTGCCCTTTGCGAAGGATTTCGTTGAACTCCTCAATCGCGCCCGCGTTATCGGTATCGATCAGTTCAATAACCTTCCCTCAGGACGGCGTACTCCCGTCGGAGGGGAACTTGCGACAGCATTGGTTGAAAGTCAGCGACGAGTTCTTCGCATGCAGCGGTCAATGGAAGAACGAGCTATCACTGGCGAACATGTTCTTGATGGATTGCCTGAGCCGCTTTTGGTGCTTGATCTTAGTCTTCGGGTAGTTCACGCAAATTTTGCAGCAGAGCACGCAATAGGCGCTGACATTAACATGAGGCCATTAGTTGAGGTCATTCGCAGTCCCGAATTGATGGACGCCGTGGAAGCGGTAATGGCCGGTGCACTTTCGGAAGCAATTGCTGATATTGAAATTAAGGACAACACGACGCGTTCATACCGCGCTATTATTGCTCGGTTGGCAAATATAGGCGGCGGTGGCGAAGCTGCTGTGATCGCTCTGCAAGATCTGACAGCGATACGAAGACTTGAGGCGATGCGTGCAGATTTTGTTGCTAATGCCAGCCATGAGCTCAGAACACCCCTTGCAAATCTCATAGGCTTCATAGAGACCCTGGAAGGCCCAGCGAAGAATGATGAGACAGCTCGAGCCCGCTTTCTTGGCATAATGAGAGAGCAGGCCAATCGTATGGCTCGATTGGTAGAGGATCTACTTTCACTTTCCCGAATTGAAATGGATGAGTATGCGCCAGCAGGCGTCACGCATGATATTGAAACAGTTATCGATTCAGTGATTGAGCAATTAGAGCCTATGGCTCAGGGGCAAAATATCTCATTTCAGGTTGATGCTTCGGGTCCGTTTGAAGCTGTTTCGGGTGAACCAGATCTTCTACAACAAGTTTTTAGAAACCTTTTAGAGAACGCCATTAAATACGGTCGCGAAGGCTCCTCGGTCCAGTTGAAGGTTGTTAATGAGAATGACGGCGTTCGAATATCGATTATAGACGAGGGCCCCGGAATTCCAGCAGAACATATCCCGCGGCTTACGGAGAGATTCTATCGCGTTGATGTTGCGAGATCGCGGTCTTTAGGGGGGACAGGCTTAGGTCTGGCAATTGTTAAACACATTTTAAACCGATGCCGCGGTCGTTTAGAAGTTTCAAGCGTCGTGGGTCGCGGTAGTATTTTTACGGTTCATATCCCGTTTTCCGACGAAGAAGATTAAGGCTTGTCATTTTTCTGTAACATAAACGTAACATAAGTGACGCGTCGCAAGATTAAACGCCCCGTATGCGCTTAGTGGATAAGCGCTCGATTCGTCTAATCTTGTTCCTTATTGGAGACGCTTTATGAAACACCTACTTACCGCTACTGCACTGGCTGCGGTCGTCTCGGTGGCTGCTGCAGGATCCGCAGTTGCACGTGACCAAATCCGTATCGTTGGTTCTTCCACGGTTTTCCCATTCTCAACGGCTGTTGCTGAGACATTTGGGAAGACAAGTTCGTTTAAGGCACCAGTTGTGGAGTCCACCGGTTCTGGTGGCGGGATCAAATTGTTTTGTGCTGGCGTTGGAACGGACCATCCTGACATCACCAATGCATCTCGGCGTATAAAAAACTCTGAAGTCGAGAAATGTGCAGCAAATGGCGTGAAAGAAATAGTCGAAGTTAAAATTGGCTATGATGGTATCGCTATTGGTCAGTCCAAAGCTGGCGCTGATTTAAAGCTCACGAAAAAGCAAATATTCTTGGCCCTCGCTGCGAAGGTGCCTTCTGGAAACAGCATGGTAGCCAATCCTTACAAGCTGTGGAGTGACATCGATCCAAGTCTTCCTAAGACAAAGATTGAAGTCCTCGGACCACCCCCTACATCAGGAACTCGCGACGCGTTTGTTGAACTTGTTATGCGCGAAGGTGCCAAGGCATTTCCAGATATTAAGAAGCTAGGCAAGAAAGAATTTCGCGCAATCTCAGACAGAATGCGGGAAGATGGCGCCTTCATAGAAGCAGGTGAGAATGATAACCTGATCGTTCAGAAGCTTGAAGCAAATCCAGTTGCAGTGGGTATCTTCGGCTTCTCTTTTCTTGACCAAAACGCAGACAAAATTAAGGGTGCTGAGGTTGAAGGGGTGAAGCCAACGTTCGAGGCAATTGCCGATGGGTCCTATAAAGTATCTCGTTCGCTCTACTTCTATGTAAAGAAGGCACATGTTGGTGTTATTCCTGGCATTCAGGAATATGTCGCTGAATTTACAAGTGAAAAGGCAGCTAGTGATGAGGGGTATCTTGCTGACAAGGGCTTGATCCCACTTCCTCCAGCGGATCGCAATGCAATGCGTAAGGGTGCGACTGGTTTAGTTCCGCTCAAAATGTAAAGTTGATATCTCCATCCAGTTCTTTATTGGGCTGGCTGGAGTTTTTTATCTTTTAATTCCGCCAAGGCATTTGAATGCAGATCTGGATACTACTCTCACTAATAGTTTGCCTGGCGGGTTATGGCCATATTTTGGGTCGGCGTCGGGCAGTATCCATATTTCAAACCGATGTAATCTCTCTACATTCACTGCCATTCTATCACGGTGCGTATATCGCTCTTTGGGTTCTCATCCCTGCGGCAATATCAATTGTATTTTGGCTGACAGCTCAGGGCCCAATTATCGAAAATTTGGTCATTTCGGGTCTTAGTCCTGCAACACAGGCATTGCCGTCAGATCGTCTGTCTCTGGTTCTTCACGATATTGTTAATATTGCGTCGGGCGACATTCCGACCAAAGAGCCCTCATTAGAGATAAAGGCTGCTGCCGAACGATTTTCTCAGCTAAAGGGTTTATCAAATTATGGCATGGTCGTTGTTAGTCTTGGACTTGGCATAGGCTGTATCTGGATGGCCCAGCGCCGGCTATCCCCAGAGTTTAGAGCGCGCAATCAAGTGGAGCGCATCATAACGTTCGTGATGATTGCCGCGTCCACAATTGCAATTCTAACGACAATAGGAATTGTGCTCTCTTTGTTATTTGAGGCTTGGAGGTTTTTCCTCCGTGTGCCGCTAGACGATTTCTTGTTTGGATTGCATTGGAGTCCGCAAACAGCGATCCGCGCTGATCAAGTTGGAGCGAGTGGTAGCTTTGGCGCTATTCCTATTTTTGCAGGCACTTTGCTCATAACCGTAATTGCAATGTGCGTTGCTGTTCCTCTTGGTTTGATGTCTGCAATTTATATGTCTGAGTATGCAAGTGCGAGGACGCGCGGTGTGATTAAGCCCTTGCTTGAGGTGCTCGCGGGTGTTCCGACCGTGGTTTATGGCTTTTTTGCTGCGCTTACGGTTGCTCCGTTTTTCAGAGGCATGGGTGAAGGAATAGGGCTCGATGTTAGTTCTGAGTCAGCTCTGGCCGCCGGCATCGTAATGGGTATCATGATAATTCCCTTTGTCTCTTCCTTATCTGACGATGTGATGAACGCTGTACCGCAAACACTGCGTGATGGCTCGTTTGCTTTGGGTGCTACTAAATCCGAGACAATAAAGCAGGTGGTGCTGCCTGCGGCCCTTCCTGGTGTAGTTGGAGCAGTGTTACTCGCTGTTAGCCGTGCTATTGGCGAGACAATGATAGTTGTTATGGCTGCAGGTCTTGCAGCGAATTTAACTGCTAATCCCTTTGAGGCTGTCACAACCGTTACCGTGCAAATCGTGACGCTTCTTGTTGGCGATCAAGAGTTTGATAGTTCAAAAACATTGGCGGCTTTTGCTCTTGGCCTGGTCCTGTTTTTTGTAACCCTTGCGCTAAATGTCTTTGCTCTTCGCTTCGTCAGGAAATACCGAGAGAAATATGACTGAGCCAAGTTTCGAAAAAATTGCGGGGCCTGGGGCAGCCATGGCTAATTCAAAAGGGTTAATGCCAGACAGAGAAGCTGCTCTTGTGCGCCGGCGTTATCGCGCTGAGGCGCGGTTCAAGGCACTTGGGGTGGCTGCAATCGTATGCGCCATCTCAATGTTATTTCTGTTGGTAGGATCAATAATTTCAACTGGGTGGTCCGCATTTTACCAATACGAGATTGCCCTGGATATAAAATTTGATAAGGCAGAAATTGATCTTACTAACCCTAGAAATGCTAATTACGGTGGATTAGTTAAGTCAGCTCTCAGCGCGCAATTTCCCGAGGTCTCTGGGCGGACCAATAAACGGACGTTGTACGGGTTAGTCTCCAGCGGCGCTGACTACCAGGCAATGGAAGTTGTTTTGGATGACCCTTCGGTGGTTGGTAATACTCGCCGTGTTTGGGTTCTTGCATCGGATGACATAGATAGTCTTTTAAAAGGCTTTATTGACCGAAGTCTTCCAGAAGCCGATCGGCGTGTAAAAAACAAGGAACTTGTTTGGATTGATCGTCTGAAAACTGATGGACGGGTTCGTTGGTCAATGAATACTGTTTTCTGGAAATCAGGTGATAGCCGAGAGCCCGAGTTGGCTGGGTTTTGGGGCGCAATTGTCGGGTCTTTTTTCACGCTTTTAGTGACACTTGCACTCAGTTTTCCGGTCGGTGTGCTTGCAGCGGTGTATTTGGAAGAGTTTGCACCGAAAAATAGATGGACCGACTTTATTGAAGTTAACATTAATAATTTAGCGGCAGTGCCATCGATTGTTTTTGGACTTCTTGGTCTTGCGGTTTTTTTAAACTTTTTTGGATTGCCGCGGTCTGCTCCCCTTGTAGGTGGCATAGTGCTCTCATTAATGACGCTTCCTACAATTATCATCGCCTCCAGAGCAGCGTTGAAAGCAGTGCCGCCTTCCATCAGGGAAGCAGCGCTCGGTGTAGGTGCATCTAAACATCAAGTAGTGACCCATCATGTTTTGCCGCTCGCGATGCCGGGAATTTTAACGGGGACTATTATCGGAATGGCCCAAGCCCTTGGCGAAACAGCACCATTATTGATGATAGGAATGGTGGCTTTCATAGTTAACGTCCCTGGGGGCGTAACTGATCCTTCGACGGTTATGCCAGTGCAAATTTATCTTTGGGCCGATAGCCCAGAGCGCGCATTCGTTGCGCGTACAAGTGCCGGTATTATGGCGCTTCTTGGGTTTTTAATCCTCATGAACGCACTTGCCGTAATCCTCCGCAAGCGTTTCGAGCGTCGTTGGTAGGTATAAAATGGCAGATGGTGAGAGGTTTAATATGGTTGCGGCAGAAGCAAAGGTTCTGGTTAGGGATCTCAATGTCTACTACGGCGACAAGCAGGCTCTGTTTGATATCGAGTTGGATATCGGAAAGCACCAAGTGACATCTCTTATAGGGCCATCTGGTTGCGGGAAGTCTACTTTCCTGAGGTGTTTAAACCGGATGAACGATGTGATTGATGGCTGCCGCATGGAAGGGTCAATTAAAGTCGATGGTGATGAGGTATTAGATGCGAGCATTGACCCGGTTCAGCTGCGGCGCCGGGTTGGCATGGTCTTTCAAAAGCCAAACCCATTTCCTAAGTCGATTTATGACAATATCGCATACGGCCCACGGATTCATGGCTTAGTGTCAAATCAAGATGAACTTGATGAATTGGTTCAATCAAGTTTGGAGCGGGCTGCCCTTTGGGATGAGGTGAAGGATCGTCTGCATCAACCAGGTACGGGACTTTCTGGAGGTCAGCAGCAGCGTTTGTGCATCGCGCGCGCCATTGCTGTTCGCCCGGACGTAATCCTGATGGATGAGCCTTGTTCCGCACTGGATCCAATAGCAACAGCGCGGGTTGAAGAACTCATTGAAGAACTCAAAAAAGCTTATTCAATTGTTATTGTTACGCACTCTATGCAGCAGGCAGCTCGGATTTCACAAAGAACGGCCTTTTTTCACCTTGGTCTTTTGGTCGAAGTTGGCGTGACCGAACAAATTTTTACAGCGCCTCGTGATGAGAGAACCCAAGGCTACATAACTGGTCGATTTGGCTAATTTGGAAGGAGAAGGAAATGCAAACTTCCAATGACCATATTGTTAGGTCTTTTAATAATGACCTGAATGACCTCTCGGCAAAGATTGGAAAGATGGGAGGGCAGGCGGAAGCGATCCTGCAAGACTCAATCCAAGCCTTGGTGAGACGCGATGCAGATCTAGCTCTTCGTGCCGTTGAGGCTGATCGACGTGTTGATGCCCTTGATGCAGAGATTGAAGCTGCAGTGGTGCGCATGCTGGCACTCCGTCAACCGATGGCGATCGATCTTCGGGTAATTATTTCTGCATTAAAAATTGCTCAAGCATTAGAGCGTATAGCTGATCATGCTAAGAACGGCGCTAAGCGTGCAATCATCATTAATCGTGCCCCTCCGATGGAACAAGTTAGAAGCATAGTCCGGCTTTCTGAAGTCGCTCGGGACATGCTGCGCGGTGTGCTTGATGCCTATGCTAACGGTGATGCGAATTCTGCAGTTAAGATCCGCGATAGGGATGAGGATCTAGACCTTCTTTATGAAGGATATTTTCGTGAGTGCTTAACTTACATGATGGAGGATAGCCGCAGTATCACGGCGTGCACGCATCTCCTGTTTATAGCCAAGAACATTGAGCGCATTGGCGATCACTGCACCGGCATCGCTGAAAATGTCTACTACGCCGTGACAGGAGATCGACTGGGGCCAGCTAGACCTAAGTCGGACCAATTGTTGGGAGATAAGTAAGTAATGCAGCCTTATGTATTGATTGTTGAAGATGAGCCAGGGATAGCTGAGCTTCTTGACTACAATCTTAAGTCATCAGGATTTGACACTGGTATAGCTTCCGACGGTGATGAAGCAGAAATGGCTTTGGCAGAGAGGCTACCGGACGCAGTGCTTCTTGATTGGATGCTGCCTGGCGTGTCTGGAATAGAGCTCTGCAGGCGTATCCGCAGAAGACCGGCATCACGAACACTGCCGATTATCCTGTTGACTGCTCGGGGAGAAGAGGCTGATCGAGTGAGAGGGCTCGATTCTGGCGCTGATGATTATGTTACGAAGCCGTTTTCTCCCAATGAGGTCATTGCGAGACTGAAGGCTGTTCTACGCCGCAGTAACCCCGCAGTAACAGAAGATAAATTAGTCTATGAAGACATAACGATGGATTTGATTAGCCATCGAGTGCTTCGCTCTGGCCAGAAAGTACACTTGGGCCCTACTGAGTTCCGTCTGCTGCAACATTTCATGCAGAGACCAGGACGTGTTTTTAGTCGTGAACAATTGCTCGATGCTGTTTGGGGTCATGACATCTATGTAGAGATACGGACAGTCGATGTGCATATCAGACGTCTTCGTAGAGCCTTAAACCAGAACGGTGGTGATGATTTGATTAGAACTGTTCGTTCTGCTGGCTATGCTTTAGACGTGTCCAGTGATTGACCACTGAGGGCTGACGCGGTACTCCGCTGTTGATAGAAACTAGCGGAAAATTCCGACCGGAGCCGACCGATGGCTAAGTCTCCTGCCAAGGACATTCCTGACGATATTAAAGCGATGTCATTCGAAGATGCGATGGCCGAGCTTGAACTGATCGTTCAACGACTAGAACAGGGCAAAGGTACCTTAGAAGACTCGATCCACTCCTATGAGAGAGGGGCTCACCTCCGCCGTTATTGTGAGCAGAAGCTTGCCGACGCCAGGGAGCGTGTCGAACGTATAACCATTGGTCCTGATGGGATCCCTGAAACCAAACCGTTCGACGTAGATTAGAAACATCTCATGTCGACTCCCTTGCAAGCCGCAATCGCCTCTATCGCAGAGGAAACTGACACCTTATTGGCAGGGCTTTTGCCCGATCCTGAATTGGCAGGGGACGAAAGGCGCTTGG
>JAURGE010000042.1 GCA_030833925.1 Alphaproteobacteria bacterium | reverse complement strand
CTGGCGGGGTATTTCGCAAAGCATGAGCCATTTTCCGCCCTAGGTCTCTACCTTGCTGACCAAAGCGGGCTGAAGTCTGCATGCCAGACCTCAAGAAAGGTTCCCCTGGTCTAGAAGTCGATATAGCTGGCTCAAGAGCAACAAAAGTGCGCCACCCCAATTCAAGCGATACTGTGCGGAGAGTATTCCGTAAAATCTTTCGATAGACCTGAAGTGCTCCTAGATCTCCGATGCCTGCCGCAAGTCGACGCTTTCCCCTACCAAGCTTAGGTACACGGGCAAATAAGATTACAGTGCCAAATACAGCCCTAGTCATAAAAGCGCGCAATCGTGTGTGGAGAGATGCCTAAAAAATAAAGCGATAAACATACAAGATTCCTAAGTGAGCGACGCACCCACCCTCTTTGCCGATACCGAGCAGCTGATGTTATTACCTGACCTCTCAATGGCTTCAAACGTGAGCTACCAATTCGTCTTACAAGATCCACATCTTCCATTAAAGGAAGAGGCTTGAAACCGCCTAATTGTTTGTAAAACTCTCGGTGAATGAGGAGACCTTGATCGCCATAAGGCAATCCAAAGGTTTGGGCTCGCCAGTTTGCCAGGCTCGCAACGCACTTAGCTACCGTACTATCATCATCAAAACTTAGCTCGAGATAACAAGCAAATTTACCCTCTTGATCCGCCTGCATGTGTGCCGTTAAAGCCTGGAATCCTGACGGCGTTAGGATGGTGTCCGCATGAAGGAAAAGCATCCACTCAGAATTCGTCTCAGCGGCACCTGCAGCACACTGAATACCTCTGCCGGGAGCAGTTATAATAACCTTAGCACCTGCGCATTCTGCTATTTCTCTTGAACAGTCATCCGATCCACCATCAACAACTACCAGCTCATCCGCTAGACCTTGCAAAGCCGCTAGCATTTCGCGTAACCGGTTTGCGCCATTTAAAACCGGTGTGACCACAGCCAATGACATACTCAATAAACCACTTCTGAATATTTGATATGCATACTACCCTTCCCCAAGATGACTGATACACAGACTTCCTTATATGAAGCCGTGAGGCCGGCTTTGCGAGAATATGGCTTAGACACCAGCGAAGTCTTATTGATTTCAGGAAATGGTGTCTCGCATACGCATTACAAAATAGGATCGTCACCGTGGATCCTGCGTGTACCACGCCTGAGCCAAATGAATCTCTCCCCCATAGATCAGTTATTGCTCCAGGAAGCTGCTTTTAAGCGGGCAGAGGCTTCGGGAATGACACCCAAATTTCTCGCAACTATCCCAATTAGTGAATTACTCCCCTTAGGGGCGCTGATTGTTGAACGAATAGAAGGGGTTCCTCCTCCAGGCCCCACTGCTCTTCCTTCCTTGTCTCGCTGCCTGGCCGCGATCCATAGCCAACCTTTACCGGCATTAAATAAGCGCGCGCCGATACAAAGCCCTAAAAACCCGCTGGCAGTGATCGCCCACCAAGCGAAAGACACGTTATCCGCTTACATGCCTCAAACGAATATTGGTCGGAAAGCAAGAGATGAAATTAATTCACGACTAAACACCGTCCTTAAAATGGCAGAGGAGAATGTTGATCTTCTCCCTGAGGCACTGTGCGTAAGCGATACTCACCCTGGCAATTTTATCATGCGCTCCCCTAACGATGCATGTTTTGTTGATCTCGAAAAACCTGTTTATGGCTGTCCCGCGCTGGACCTCGCGCATACAGTCATTCAAGTGGCCGCAGGATGGGATCCGGATGCAGCAATGTCACCCAACAAACAGGACCGCGATGCATTCACGCAAGCTTGGCTCGACCGTGTTCCGGAGAAAATGGCAGAAGCAAATGCACCTCGGATAAAACCATTTCGCCAAGCTGTATGGCTACGAACGATTGGTTTCTTTATGCGCTGGAAAAAAGAATCCACTTTAAGTGGCGCTTGGTCCGCCGAGCGCTTAGGCCCAGGGGCAGCAGAACACTTCAGAAAACACGTTGATACTTCACTGGAAGATGAAGCAATTATGAATGCGTCAGAGTCTTGGTTAGATTAAAGTTTTGCATCGGTTTGTGCGCTAATGAATATGAACAATTCTTTTACTGGTCCCTTTGCCTTTAAGTAAGAAAAGCAACCTGTCATTTGAGTAAAAGCAAACCAATTAAATGTAAAATTTAAAATCCTAAATCTTGGATATAGTGGATCAATCAGATATTGTTTTTTCCCAAACTCAAGCACAGGAGACAAAAATGGCGGAAGCCGGCAATCGCGCTCCCAGCTTCAGCGTTCCAAACCAGGACGGTGTGACAGTGTCACTTGAAAGTCTTGCGGGCAAACGAGTGCTGATCTGGTTTTATCCCAAAGCTGATACACGTGGTTGAACAATTGAAGGCAACGGGTTCCGTGATAGAATCCAAGACTTTCAGTCAAAAAACGTAACGATCCTTGGTGTCAGTTTTGATACCAGCCAAGATCAGAAAGCATTCAAAGACAAATTTGATTTCCCATACGATCTTCTTGCCGATACAGATAAAAGCATGTCTATCGCCTATGGTGCAGCTGATGCTTCATCAGAAAAACCGAGAAGAATTTCGGTTTTAATAGACACTGATGGAAACATAGAGAGAGTTTTCGACCCGGTAGTGCCAGCAGAGCACCCGGACGAGGTTTTGGCAGTTTTATAAATTCCCCTCTAATTTATTCCTCCTACCTCTTACGCTTTATGCGTAAGAGGTTTGGAGCACTTTTCAATGTACTATTCAGGAACCAATCATTTATTCTTTTTAAAAGTTTCACCTTAAACACATGAGCCTGAAATCTCCTGAAAGCTGAACGATTCAAGCATGGCAGAACGTTGATATAACAGTACTGTTCAGTCATTGTTTGCCATCTAATTTTGGGTGCAAAAGTATTAGTAATTAGATGTCTTTACGATTGTCTTCGATACGTCACGAAACGGAGTTTTCATATGCCTTTTAGCCTAACCGGCAAGACGGCGGTCGTTACTGCAGCAGGCCAGGGCATCGGCCGTGCTATTGCCGAAGCTTACCGTGATGCAGGTGCTCGCGTTATCGCTAGCGATATAGATCCATCAAAACTTCAAGATCTTTCGGGAGTTGAGGTTTTTGAATGTGATGTCACAAGCCAAAGTAGCGTTTCTGCGTTAGCCAATTTCTCGGGTAAGGCAGGTATCCTCGCTAATGTAGCTGGCTTCGTTCATCACGGCGATATTATGACTGCCTCCGAAGAAGAATGGGATTTTGGATTTAACCTCAACGTAAAATCCATGTTTCGAACTATCCGGGCATTCTTGCCTGGAATGATTGAATTGGGCGGGGGATCAATAATTAATATGGCCTCTGTCGCCTCAAACCTTGCCGGTGTTCCGAACAGATTAGTCTATGGCGCCAGTAAAGCTGCTGTAATCGGGCTAACAAAGCAGGTTGCACGAGACTATATCTCAAGTGGCGTTCGCTGCAATGCAATTGCACCTGGAACAGTGCAGTCACCATCTTTAAATGACCGTATTAACGCGTTTGACGATCCTGTTCAGGCAAGAAAGGACTTCATTGCGCGGCAGCCGTTGGGACGCCTAGGAACCGCTGAAGAAATTGCCTCTGTTGCTCTTTACCTTGCATCGGATGAGGCTGCATATACAACAGGAACTGTGATTGTCGCTGACGGCGGCCTTACCATTTAGGACAAGTAATGAACCACATTGATCTACAAAACCGCCACGCTGTTGTAACCGGAGGCGCTCAAGGCTTTGGTTTGGCAATTGTTGACCGGATGCTTGCTTCGGGCGCCAAAGTGTCAATGTGGGATATTGATTCTTTGGAGCTGGAAACAGCCACTACCGACCGAAACAGAACAATTGGGGTTCAATGCGACGTAACCGATCCAGATGCGATCCAGGCAGCATTGGCGAAGTCACGTGAAGCACATGGCCCGGTCGATATTTTGATTAACAATGCCGGTATTGCCGGACCATCCTTACCTGTTAAGGACTATCCAGTATCCGAGTGGAAACGCGTAATTGAGCTTGATCTCAATGCTGTTTTCTACTGTGCGCAAGCTGTTGTTCAGGAAATGATGGAAAGAAATTATGGGCGAATTGTCAGCATCGCCTCCATTGCTGGTAAAGAGGGCAATCCTAATGCTTCTCCATATTCAGCAGCAAAGGCCGGAGTAATTGCGTTTACCAAATCCCTTGGAAAAGAGCTCGCAAGCCACAACATTGCCGTTAATTGCATTACGCCCGCCGCTGCTAAAACGCGTATTTTTGACCAAATCAGTCAAGAACACATTGACTACATGCTATCAAAAATTCCGCGAAATCGCTTTGTTACAGTCGAGGAAGTGGCAAGCATGGCTTGCTGGTTATCAAGTGAGGAAATGAGCTTCACGACTGGTGGCGTTTTCGATATCTCGGGCGGCCGCGCGACCTACTAATTCACCTCGATATGTCGTGGTGACGCCTTTTAAGAGAGATAAAAGCGTTGCCCAATCGATTTGTTAGTCTTCTCAATATACCCAGTAATTAGAGCAGACGTAAAACTCAGCCAGCGTTAAAATGGTCATAAATGCGCTGAGCTAAAGCCTTCGATACACCTGCAGTAGATTGGAGGTCTTCCAAACCTGCCCTTGCAACTGCTTTTGCCGACCCAAAATGTTGCAAGAGTGCCCTTTTTCTTGAAGCTCCAACGCCCGAAATTTGATCCAACGGGTTTTCTGAGATTGCCTTCGCTCGGCGTTGTCTCTGAGCTCCGATAACATACCGATGAGCTTCGTCTCTAAGCCTTTGAAGGTAGTGTAAGACAGGTGAATTGGGCGGCAACATGAAAGGATCTCGTCCAACCATAAAAAAACGCTCACGCCCAGCGTCGCGTTCAGGTCCTTTTGCTATGCCAACAGCGGTCACACTATTGATGCCTAGCTCGTCCAAAATGTCTGTCACAGCCGAGAGTTGGCCTTTACCGCCATCTATCAATAACAGATCAGGCCAAACAACTTCTTCGCCAGCTTCTTCCGCTTGCTGCGCTCGTTTAAACCTTCGAGACATAACCTCGCGCATCATATCAAAATCATCGTTACCAGAGGCGTTGCGAATATTGAATTTACGATATTGGTTTTTTTCAAAACCTAATGGCCCGACCACCACCATAGCACCAACAGGGTTGCTTCCGCTTAAGTGTGAATTATCAAAAATTTCAATACGTTCCGGTGTCGAGTCTAACTGAAAGGCTTCTGCTACATTTTGAAGAAGACGTCTGTGTGTGGCACTTTCTGATAAACGACGCCCCAAAGCATCCTGCGCATTAGAATGTGCATGGTCTATTAATCGTCGCTTTGCACCACGGCTGGGTGCTCGGATGTATACCCGTCGCTCTGCTTTTAGACTTAGCGCCTCCTCCAAAAGATTAACGTCCGTGGGCTTTAGAGATAGAAGCACCTGGGCCGGTGGAGGCCTATCACTATAAAATTGCCCCAAAAACGCTAACATCGCTTCCGCTGGGGCAAGATCACGAACCTGACTTGGAAAAAATGCGCGGCCACCAAAATTTTGGCCGCCACGGAAAAAGAATGCCTGAATGCAGGTTTGCCCCTCTTTTTCGGCTAATGCGAAAACGTCTGCATCACCTACTCCCGGAACATTTATATCTTGATGGCTGGTAACGTGGGCCAGCGCTCTAATTCTATCACGATATGCGGCGGCGGTCTCAAAATCCAACCCAGTCGCCGCCTCATTCATTCGTTTGACCATCGTGTCTTGTATTAGTTTACTCTCGCCCGTTAGAAAGCGATAAGCTTCATCCACAAGCTTTGCATAATCGTTCTTTGAAATCAGCCCGGTGCAAGGAGCTGAGCAGCGCTTGATTTGATGAAGAAGACATGGTCGCGACCGACTACGAAAAATGGAATCAGAGCAAGAACGAAGAAGAAATGCTTTTTCCAACGCGGTAAGAGTGCGATTAACTGCGCCTGCCGAAGCAAACGGACCAAAGTAATTTCCAGGCCTCTTTTGAGAGCCTCGATGTTTGATGATCTGGGGGAACTCGTGATCTCGTGCAAGAAGAATATGTGGAAAGCTTTTATCATCTCTCAATAGCACGTTGTAACGCGGCTTTAATTGCTTGATCAGGTTTATTTCAAGGAGTAATGCCTCAACTTCCGTATGCGTTGTGACAATCTCCATGGACCGAGTTTCGGCAACCATTCTGCGCAGTCGATTTGGTAATTGTGCTAATCGGGTATAGGCAGGCACACGGTTTTTTAGGGAACGGGCTTTGCCGACGTATAGCGCTTCGCCCCTCTCATTCAGCATTTGGTATACGCCTGGCGAAGATGGAAGGGTCTTTACTACATCTTGGATAACGGCAGCGCCGCTGTCCAAAACCCCAATAGGGTTCGGAACAGGAATAGGGTTCGCGCCAGCACGGACCTGAGCAGGCGTTTTTCCTAATGGATCGGTAGAATCAGACTTAACCATTAGCTAAGTCATGAATACCAACCTAGCCTTACGTCAAGCCTTCGCAGGCCTGAGATACTTCTCGAGAAAGGTCCCAAGCACACCTTTTGGCAAAAAGATGATAAACAACACCAACATTATGCCATAGATCGTATTATCGAGACCAAAGGGTCGGAAGCCAAGCAAGTGCTCCAATTCGCCGATGTTAATGCGCAACACTTCAGCAAGGACGATGGTAATGATTGCTCCGACGGTAGGACCGAATTGAGTGTAAATACCACCGGCAACAACAGCAAATACGATCTGTAGTGAAATACCAACACCCGCTACGGTATCTGGAGACACGAACAGTTGATATTGGCAATACATCGCGCCAGCAAAAGCTGTCATCACTGCACTCAACACAGTGATCTTTAGCTTTTCTTTCGTAACCTGCACACCAACTGCTGCTGATGCATCTTCATCTTCTGAAATTGCTTCCAGGGCATAACGCGCCATAGAGCGATCGACAGCTCTCCATATGATCAAACCAATAACCCATGCGCCGAGCGCTATAAGGTAAAAATGGGCTTTTTCAGGAAATTGCAATGCGTAGATTGAAAACCCTTCACCGCCATGTGGTTCGGGTGTGTATCCAAGTGATCCACCAGTATGATCACGGGTCGCAACAATAACCTGTCCGATGATGACTGATAGAGCCAAAGTTACCAAAGCAAAGTAATGCCCAATAATGCGATATTTAAAGCAT
The DNA here is from genome assembly GCA_030833925.1 of Alphaproteobacteria bacterium. Classification (GTDB taxonomy): domain Bacteria; phylum Pseudomonadota; class Alphaproteobacteria; order Bin95; family Bin95; genus VMCJ01. The sequence goes on along the minus strand of JAURGE010000042.1, from coordinate 13,876 downwards.
GGATATCCTATCAAAAGTGCAAATGCGGCAGCTAAGAGAAGAGAGATAGGGATCCCGATCCACGGTGTTAGCCCGGCGTGGTTCCAAAGCAAGGCCGTTCCGTATGCGCCTATCCCCATGAATGCACCATGACCAAGCGAAACAAGCCCAAAGCGTCCCATCACAGACCAGCCCGTGTAGGCAAAAGACCAGATTAATATAACGATCATAATGTGGAGCCAGTACGGTGGAACTCCGATAAACGGAACCGCAACGAGCGCAGCAGCGGCAAGGATCATCAACAAGATACGGTTCATGATTTCCTCGCAAACAGCCCTTCAGGCCGGATAAACATAGTTATAACGAAGACACAGAATGCAAGTACAGTGCCCCATTCCAAATCTGCAAAATATCCTCCAATGGCAATTAGTTCTGCAAAAACAAAAGCCGCAAGGAAGCCACCAACCATATTTCCAAGCCCACCCATAACGCAGATCATAAATACAATCGGGCCAAAGCTAATTCCAACAAATGGGTGCACATCGAATTGCAAAGATAAAAGGCAAGCAGCAAGTCCAGCTAGGCCACCGCCAATTGCGGATGTAATCCCATAAAGACGATTGGCATCAACTCCCATCAAGATCATAATATCGCGATCTTGGCTGATGGCACGGATAGCGGCGCCCATATAACTGCGAGAAAGGAAAAGATACATCGCAACCACTGCACCGGCAGCGACCAAGAACGCAACAAATTGCGACGTTGACATATAAATATCTTCGGACAGCTGAAATGATCCGAGGCTAACCCCAAGGCTGAGGAATTCGACGCCAAAAAACAAAGTTGCAATGCTTTGAAGAAAGAAAAGAACACCTCCGGTTGCAAGAAGCTGGTTAATGGGCGCCTTACCCAAAACGTGATTGATCACAACCTTATGGAGAACCACACCCAGAACCGCTACCACTAGAACTGCAATCAGCGCTGCAGGGATTAACGGTAGCCCATAGAAAACGTGCATGAAATAAATTGTGTACATGCCAAGCATCACAAGCTCAGCGTAGCAAATCCATACAACGTCTATGACGCCAAAGATGAGGTTAAGCCCTAACGATAGCAGTGCTAACACACCACCATAGAGCAACCCATTCAGTAGCGTTTCGACGAAGAAAACGCTAAAGACATATTCACTCAAAAATTCCATGCGTCCCCCCGACGTTACACGCCGATATAAGCTTTACGAATATCTTCGCTTCCCAACAGCTCCTCTGAGGAACCGCTGTGGCGAATGCTTCCAGCCTCAAGCAGATAAGCTCGATCGACCACCTTAAGAACTTGCTGAACGTTTTGCTCAACAATCAGAACTGTGAGCCCGTCTGATCTAATTCGACGTATTAAATCGAACACCTGCTGAACTATAACTGGCGCTAGCCCAGCTGACGGCTCGTCCATTAGAAGTATCTTCGGGTCGGACATTAACGCCCGGCCAATAGCGCACATTTGCTGTTCGCCACCTGACATTGTGCCGGCAAGCTGATCACGACGTTCTTTCATTCGCGGAAAGAGTTCGTAAACAAACTCGAGACGTTCGGAAAATTTTGCCCGAAACGGTGGCGCGTAGCACCCGACACGAAGGTTTTCCTCAACGCTCATGCGTGGAAAAAGACGTCTGTTTTCCGGTACATGCGCGATACCAAGCTCAACGATTTTATGAGGAGGTATTGAACGTGTGTCCTGCCCTTCCATCGTTACCGCTCCACCCTTGAGTGGAATCATCCCAGAAATGGCACGCATTAGCGTGGACTTACCTGCACCGTTCGGGCCAATAACGGCCACCGCCTCACCGGCTTTCACTTCGATGTCGGCATTAAACAGTGCTGTGAAGTCGCCATACCCAGCGGTGACACCTTTTATTTCCAACATCGTGTCAGTCCGTCCTTGCCGCTGCAGCCTCAGCCGCGGTTTCGTCTGATCCGAGATAAACCTCAATAACCTTAGGGTCCTTTGCCACATCGGCTGGCAAACCTTCAGCTATTTTTTCGCCGTGGTCCAAGACCATTACCCGGTCAACTACACGCATCAAGACGCCCATAATGTGTTCGACCCAGATGATTGTAATACCAAGCTCAGTTCTAATGTTTTTCAACATATCTGCGGCTTGATCCATTTCCGCCTCGTCAAGACCACCAAGACTTTCATCACAGAGAAGTAAAGACGGCCGCGTTGCGAGAGCCTTTGCTAATTCTAATTTCTTAAGGCCAGCAGCTCCAAGTGTTGCTACATCTGCGTCACGAGCCGTTGGTAGCCCAACCATTTCTAAAGCCTCATGAGCAGCTTTTTCTGCTTCTGAACGAGATATGTCACCGGAAGCACCGTAGTACCCAGCCAACATTGCGTTCTCAAAGATTGTAAGCCGGCGGATAGGCCTTGGTATCTGCCAAGTCCGCCCTACTCCCATTCCACATATTCGATGTGGCGGCACGCCAGCAATCTCTCGCTCATTGAGCACCACAGACCCAGCATTGGGTGACAGCGCACCTGAGAGCATATTAAATATAGTACTCTTACCAGAGCCATTAGGCCCAATTAGGCCGAGGATCTCACCTCGTTCCACTTGAAAATCAACACAATTTACGGCCGTGAAGCCACCAAAGTGCTTCGTTAGACCTTTGACGGACAACACGGCCGCATACCCCCTTAATTGGTCTTAAATCTTCTTACTTCGCATAGGGCGAAGAAGAAGGTAGAGGCAGGACGGGATCTATCGTTTGCAATGCCTTTGGCCAGGCTATTTTTACTTCACGATTGACGTACTGCATGACTACTGGAGAGGCACGCAAGTTTTGCCCGTCCATAGCGGTCTTGCCTGGCTCAGGGAACTTAACCCCAAAGCCTAAAAGTGTGCCACCTTCCGGTATATCGGTATCTAATGCAGCTTTCCTGAGAGATTCTGCATCAATACCACCGTATTTCTTGATTGCACGTGGCAGTACATCACTGAAAAATACGTGAGCATTAGAGGCTGCCATACCAACATGAGATGACTTAACCTTCGTATCTGGCTTAGCCGCCATATACTTATTACCAACCATCGTGGTTACATCGCCTAGACCTGCTTTAAGTGAGGCCGGATTAAGCAACCAAATTGAGACCGGGTCTACGTTGAAGAAATAGTCTACGTCCTTTCCCAAGGCATCATAAAGCTGGTCGGCCACGCCATATCCAGCTCCATGACCAATAAGCGCCTTAAATTTCAGACCACGCTCTTTGGCTTGGCGAAGGAACAGTGTGATGTCTGGATTGTACCCTGTATGTAGAATTACATCTGGCTTAGCTCTCTTCAGTTTAGTCACCAATGCAGAGAGATCTGATGCCGTTGCAGCATACCCCTCCTTTAGGACCACATTCATTCCGAGTGCCTTAGATTTGGCTTCATTACCAGCCGCAACACCAACACCGTAAGGCCCGTCTTCGTGAATAATTGCAACACGGACCTTCTTCGCGTCCATTCCAAGCTTACTCTTGGCATTCGCTGCTATAAATTCAGCAGACAATTCGCCAAACATGCCGCCGTGGACCTGAGGACGGAAAACGTATTTTAAGCCCCGGTCTTTTAAAACAGCAGGCGAGATGCATGTGGTAATCCACATGAATTTTTTGAGGCTATCGACTTTTGCCGATACGGGAACACATTGTGCCGAAGAGTAGAAGCCGAGCAGCATATCTACTTTTTCCTGCTCGATTAGCCGAACCGCTTCGTTAATGGCTACATCGGGTTTAGACTGCGCGTCCGCATAAATTGCTTCGATTTTATAGCCTTCAACGCCACCCTGCTCGTTGAAGTAGTCAATCATTGACTTAGCACCCAAAGCCTGAAGTTCTGACCCACCTCCAGCTAATGGCCCTGAATAGTCGTAGATGACACCGATTTTAATTTTTTTATCCGCAGCCGAAGCTGGAGCAGTCACCAGCGCTAACGCAGCAACGCTGACGGCAAGCCCTTTCAATAGGCGAGATACTCGCATTGAACGTTCCCTCCATTAAGCTTCCGCTTTAGTGCGGAATGCCAATTTTATTTCAATGACACTAATTCGGAAGCAAGGTTAAGAGGATGTCAACCCTACTAATGGGCATTTAGCGCTTGATCTAAGTCAGCGATGAGATCATCTAAATCCTCAATACCTGCAGAAAGTCTTAGGAGATCAGCAGGTACAGGTGTAGTTGGACCTTCAATCGAAGCTCTATGTTCAATAAGACTTTCTACACCGCCAAGGGAGGTGGCCCTCTTCCAAAGCTTCACTTTCCCCGCCACCGCAATAGCAGCATTTTCCCCTCCCACGACCCTAATAGAGAGCATGCCACCAAAATGTCCACTCATCTGCTCACCCGCTAGAAAATGCTCTGGATGTTTGGGAAGACCCGGATAAAGAACTTCTGCAATACACTCATGATTCTCAAATTTTGTAGCGAGGGCTAGGGCATTTTCGCAGCTTTTTGCGACGCGAAGATGCAAGGTGCGCATTCCACGCAAAAGTAACCAAGCCTCAAAATGACCAAGGATTGGTCCTACGTCGTGGCGATAGCTCTTTACGCTATGAAACAGATGATCCGCTCGCTTAAAAATCAAAGCACCAGCTATAACATCGGAATGCCCATTAAGGTATTTGGTGGCCGAATGCATTACTATGTCAGCACCGTAATCAAGTGGACGGGTGAGCAAGGGAGTAGCTGCCGTAGAATCAACAGCAAGTAGACCACCTGCTTCGTGCACAGCTTCTGCAATTACTTTTATATCAGTTACACGCCACATTGGGTTTGAAGGTGTTTCTATCCAAACGAGCGCAGTTATTTGAGGCCTTAAGACCCTCTCAAGTGCACCTGCTACGTGCAGGTCTGCAAAGTCTAACCGAAATCGTCCAACTGCATGGCGATCTAACAGCCATTTGCGAAGCCCCCAATACATCACCCGCGGCACAACTATATGTGCGCCGAATGGTAATGCCTCAAAAACCGCAGTTGCAGCAGCCATGCCAGATGAAAATAATAACGCCTCTTCGCCGTTTTCAATTCGCGCTAGAACGCGCTCAGGAGCGCTAACCGTAGGATTATCATCACGGCCATAAGCTACACCACGAGGGTAGCTGTTATCAGGCGAGCGAATGTAAGTTGTGGCAACATGTATTGGAGGTACTATACCGCCAAATTCGGACTCCACCTCTCCTAACGCCTGTGCAAGCAGAGTAGCAGCAGACCAATTTTTGGTCATATTCGAGATTTCCTTGCATCGTAACATCAATTTAAAATACCTCTGTGCCTGCTTCCGCTGGAGTCTTTCCCTATGAGTGCTGCAAGATTGAGGTTTTTTTTCTTAAATCTTGGTCACTTCGTTGACCACCTTTTTATGCTGATCTTTGCAAAAGCCGCTTATGACGCAGGAAAATCTTGGGGCCTAGGATATGACGAAATGATCATATACGGGACGCCAGCAGCAATATTATTTGGAGCCTGTGCCCCATTAGCTGCTCATGCCGCAGATAAGTATGGCCGTAATCTCATGATGGTTATCTTTTTCATCGGCATTGGTGGAGCTTCTATCTTAGCGAGCTTTGCAACCACACCATTCATGCTTGGTAGTGGCCTTGCACTAATCGGAGTGTTTGCAGCGATATACCACCCTGTTGGCATCACGATGGTCATTCAAGGAGGTGGTAAAGTTGGTTGGAGGCTAGGGGTAAATGGCGTTTGGGGTAACTTGGGCGTTGCAGCTGCACCATTGATAACTGGTTTTATTCTGTCCGCTTATGATTGGAAACTTGCGTTCGCAGTTCCTGGAGTTTTTTCAATTCTAATAGGAATAAGCTTTTGGCTTTTTATCCGGACCGGGAATGCCGCCCCCCCAGAACCTTCGGCACGTGAAAAAGCTCTTATTGGATTTGCTCCAGGCTGGCAACGAGCACTTTTAAGTCTTGGGCTAGTCACTATCGGTGGTGGCTTCGTATTTGGCGCGCTGATATTCCTGATACCTCGACTATTCGAAGTAAAATTGAGTGGAATAACTACAGATGTCGCGGTTACAGGCGCTCTGGCTGCGGCAGTCTACGCTACAGCTGCGTTTGCGCAGGTGGGCGTTGGTAAAGTTATTGATAAAAAACCAATCAAGCCTGTTCTGATCACCATCGCTGCATGCCAAGCACCAATCATTCTCATAATGTCATACCAACAGGATTGGGCGTTATTCATTACTGCTTTCTTAGCAATGGCCGTCGTATTTGGACAAATTCCAATCACAGATGCCGTGCTCTCCCGCTATGTACCGGACCGCTGGAGAGCTAAGGTATTATCAATTAAATTTATGCTTAACCTTTGCCTGGGTGCCGCGGTCCTTCCATTTGCATCATATGTCCTCAAAACCGGTGGTGGTTTTGAAACAATTCTAACAATTTTAGCGATAGCGGCTCTTCTGATTGTCTCGGCGGCCTTTCTTTTACCCTATCAATCACCAGGTGAAGCGGGAGATAAGCACAAAGCGAGCTATCAACCCGCTGAATAGGAATCAATGATGGCGCGTAGCCCCTCCCTGTAGGTAGGGTACTGCAGCTTATAGTTAAGAACTTGTTTTATTAAGGCATTACTTACTGTGCGGTTATCGGAATAAAAACTCCGCGCCATTGGCGTGAGATCAGCTTCGGCAAAAGGAACAGGTTGGGGCTGCGGCTTGCCCAGGAGCTCAGCAGCAAAGCGAAATAGATCTCCGGCTTCTGAAGGAAGATCATCGACAACATTATAAACAGCGCCAGCTGTCGGTTTCGATATCGATGCTGTAATCGCCCCCACGATGTCATCGACATGAATGCGGCTAAATCGATGCCCTGGTTTATCAGTAAATGACATCTGATTAGCTTTGATACGATCAATAACGCTCCTACCGGGACCATAAATTCCCGGCAGCCGAAATATATGGGTTGATGGAACTAACTTTTGCCAAAAATATTCTGCCTCAACACGCCGCTTAGACCGGTTGTTGGTGGGGTTTGTCGGCGTCCCCTCATTCGCCTCAGCACCCTTCAGGTCACCATAAACGCCCGTGGTTGATAGATACCCAACCCATTTAAATTTACACTTTCTTATAGCTGGAGCATAAACAGACAGGGTTGGATCACCCCCATCTCCTGGAGGAATGGTGCATAGGATATGAGTTGACGTTGAAATTTCACCGAATGCCTCGTCAAACAAAATTGGATGCAGGCCTTCAGAAATCAGTTCATGCACTTTTTCTGAAGAGCGAACAGTTCCAACAACTGCCCATCCTTTTTTTTGAAGAACTTTGGCGAGCCTTACACCGGTATAACCAAGGCCAAAGATTAATATTTTTTGCATGGAAATAAAGCGACTAAGTCCCTAGTCCTTCGTGCACATAGCAATTTCAGTTTTACGCTCTCGACCGTCTGCATAACGAATACGAGCCGCCTTGCCTGGCTTGCCCTCCACAAAAAGTTCGGCAGCACCATAACCGGCTTCCTCAGGGATACGCATGATCCGCCCCCCTTCAACCATCTCGCTTATCGGTTGCACGGTCACAACCTTAGCCGCACGTGCTACGCCTAATGCTTCAGCCACCGTCTGGCTACGTCCAACCTTCTCAATGTTGAGCCGCGTTGGAAATATAATAGTCCGCTTTCCCTCATCTGCCTCTTTGCAGGCGTCGATTGGGCGTATCCAAACGGAGTCAACTGACTCATGTCCATCATGGGCAAGCAATTGATCAGATGGCGTTTCTGTTAGGAAAAAATGCGTGTCAAAACGCTTTGGCATGTGAGGAGGCGTTATCCAATGCGCAAAATGCACCAATCGATCAAGCGCAAGACGTAGCCCCTCCATCTCAGCAATATCAGCCATACCTATTCGGTTGGCCTCCAACTCTTTACGATATTTGAGACCAAGCTCCTGTGCCCTAGCACCGTCAATTATATCAAGTGAGCCAGAAGCCCTAGCTAACAATACCCCACACTCCTCGAAGGCTTCGCGAGCGGCAGCCACCATTAAACCCAGCATCTCATCTGAAAGGCCGGCCACCCCATCCACTAGAGAACGCAGGCGAGAATCATGATCGCTTGGATCAACGGAACCGCCAGGAAAAACCAAGGCACCTGAGGCAAAATCAATTTGGTGATTTCGAACAACCATGAAGAGTTCAAGACCTTGCTCGCCATCTCGGGTAAGAAGGACTGTCGAAGCCATCCTAGCTTTCACCACATCCGTCATGTTTATTCCTTTGTCAGGCTTCGTCGCCCGTTATCCAAGCAATTCTTAAAATATTTGTGGCACCTGGAGTGCCAAAAGGAACGCCTGCGGTGATAACAATCCGGTCACCAAGCTTGGCCAACTCCCGCTGATAGGCAACGCTACATGCCTTTCGAACCATCTCCGCAAAATTAGATACATCATCCGTATGCTCGGGGCGGACACCCCAAGCAAGGGATAAACGCCGAGCTGTTTCAAGTTTTGAAGTTAAGCCGAGGATTGGTGCCTCTGGGCGCTCCCTACTAGCCCGAAGTGTGGTTGACCCGGAGGTTGTGTAAGTCACAATTACGGCAGCGGAAATAGTTTCTGCAACCTGCCTTGCCGCCTGGGAGATAGCATCGGAAGCTGTTTTTTCAGGTTTATCTCGCGCCGCATTCATTGCCTCCCGATAGCTAGAATCTGCATCGATACGAAGAGCGATCCGGTGCATCATGGACACTGCCTCAACAGGGTATTGCCCCGCAGCACTCTCTGCCGAAAGCATAATTGCGTCAGCTCCATCGAAAATAGCAGTTGCTACATCGGATGCCTCGGCGCGCGTAGGGGTTGGTGCCGTAACCATGCTCTCAAGCATCTGCGTCGCAACAATGACGGGCTTCCCGGCCCTTCTACAGGCACGCACTAGCCGTTTCTGCGCGAGAGGAACATCTTCCGGTGGGACCTCAACACCCAGATCGCCTCGCGCCACCATCACTGCGTCTGACAACTCAACGAGTTGGTCCATATGGCGAAGGGCGGCAGGCTTCTCAAACTTGGTAATAAGGCCGGCACGGCCGTTGATAAGTTTTCTTGCTTCTGCAAGGTCTTCTGGTCTTTGAACAAAAGACAAAGCTATCCAATCAGCTCCAATATCAAGAGCATAGGCAAGGTCTGTCTTATCTTTCTCGGTCAATGGCGAGAGAGGCAAAATAACATCAGGGACATTAACGCCTTTACGATCAGATAGAGTGCCGCCGACGACAACCTCGGTGACTGCACGATCAGAGCTGCATTCGAGGACCTTTAGCCGAATACGGCCATCGTCCAAAAGCAGATCAACCTCAGGCTCCAGTGCCTTTAGGATTTCTTTATGGGGAAGTTGTACTCGCGACAGATCGCCAAGGGCTGGTTCCAAATCTAAAACAAATTTTTGTCCTTGTTCTAATCTAACCTTTCCATCAGCAAAGCGTCCCACACGTAATTTTGGCCCTTGCATGTCTGCCATGACGCCGATGGGCCGATGGGTTTCCGATTCAATACGACGAATAATTTCCATTCTCGCGGCATGTTCATGATGCTCCCCATGACTAAAATTTAGGCGAAAAACATCTACACCTGCTTCAAAAACCGCACGAATTTGTTCATAGGTTGTTGTCGATGGTCCAAGTGTGGCCACTACCTTCACGTTCCGCAGTCGGCGGATTATTGGCCCCTTCATGAACTGGCTCCATTTCTAAGCAATTAGGATAGCGCGGAAATCATTAACGTTAGTAAGTGTTGGTCCTGTGACAATCAAAGAATTAAGAGATTCGAAGACCTCATATGCATTATTATCAGCAAGAAATGCCGCGGCGTCGATCTGTTTGGACCTCAGCTTTTGCAGCGCAGTAGGTCCGATCCAAGCACCCGCATTATTTTCGCTTCCATCAATGCCATCTGTATCACACGCTATAGCATGAATCCGCGGATGACCCTCTAGAGCTAACAACAATCCTAAAAGGAACTCGGCATTCCGCCCACCTCTGCCAGACCCATTTACCGTAACTGTTGTCTCACCCCCAGAAAGCAATACTACCGGGGTTTCAAAAGGCTCCTGATGATTGGCGGCTTGAACCGATAAGGACGCTAGAACTTTACCAACTTCTCGAGCTTCTCCTTCCATGCGATCTGAAAGAACCATTGCACGAATACCATGCCGTTCTGCCTCGTTCTTCGCTGCCAGTAACGCATCATGGGGTGTTGCAATCATAAAGAATTCAGATGTTTGGAAGATTGCATTTCCTGCTTTTGGGGTTTCTGCCCCAGGGTCACTTAGTCTTGAATTAATAGAAATTGGGGGGGTGATATTAAAGGTTCTGAGTACACTACGAGCATCTTCAAGCGTTGACCCATCAGGAACGGTCGGTCCCGAGCCTATTACATCGGGGTGATCGCCTGGGACATCGGAAATAGCAAAAGTTAATACCCTCGCTGGCGCAGCTGCCTCCGCCAATCTTCCACCTTTTATACTAGAAAGATGTTTTCTTACGGCGTTCATCTGATGGATGGTGGCCCCTGAGCGCAATAAGGCTTTTGTGACCACCTGCTTGTCTTCAAGAGGCACAGACAGATCCGGCATTACAAGCAGTGCAGAAGCCCCGCCAGACACAAGAAAGATTACGGTGTCACCTGCTTTAGCACTGAGAGCAAACTCTAGGATGCGTTGAGCTGCAACAGCACCCGCTTTGTCCGGCATTGGGTGACCTGCTTCGACTACTTCGATCTGATGAAGAGGCAGACCATGCCCATAGCGAGTGACTACAAGTCCTTCAAGTGGACGATCCCACGCGGCTTCCAACGCCGCCGCCATCGAAGCCGCAGCCTTCCCAGCTCCAATTACGATTACGCGACCACTAGATGGAGCTGGGGGTAGAAAGGTTTTCAGAACATTCTTTGGATGCGCTCTGTCAACAGCAGCATCGAAAAGCTTTTTTAAGAAAATATTAGGAGGGATCATCATGCGCGGACCCTACTCCAATCAGGCTAACCTGCAAGTCACATAAATTCAGTGAAGTTGAACAAGTTCCATCCCGTTAGTCATGATAGCGGCTAGAGCTGTGGTTTCCCCAGGTGCAAACCCTATAGCCACACCGTTAGCCGCATGTATGGAAAACCCAGAAACACCATCAACGACCGCTTTTCGAAGGTATGCCAGATCGGACAAACCAAGACTTTCCAGGTCGATAGCAACTTCACCTTCACTCGAAAATTGGCTTGATTTATTCGCCATAATTTGAGCCCTCCTTAGGCGCCCTGAATATCTATCGTGCGAGTACGAGTGACCGGTTGCGGTCTAACAAGATCTATATGAAGCAATCCGTTCTCCATATTTGCAGCTGTGACTTCCAATCCCTCGGCTAGAACGAAACGCCGCTGGAACTGTCGTCCTGCAATACCTCTATGCAGGAAAATCCTGTCTTCTTGCTCCTCTGGCTGCCGTCCCCGGATCAACAGCTGATTATCTTCGAGTTGAATGTCGAGATCTGAGCGTGAAAAACCCGCAACTGCCAATGTTATACGGATAGAATTTTCACTTAGTTGCTCGATATTGTAAGGGGGATAACCATCTGCTGACGATTTCGACACGCTATCTACAAGGCGTTCAAGGTGCTCAAACCCGAGCATCAAAGGACTGTTAAATGCTGCGTAGCGAGACATCGCGAACCTCCTTTAAAAGCGAACGCGCAATGCACAAACTCGCTGAGTCTAAAATAATTGACCTCAGCTGATTGATATAGTCGATATGGAAATTCTTTATGAATTTTCAATATCAAATCGTGTCAAACGACAAATTTTTCTAAAAGGGATTTTGCATCGCTTAATCTAGGATGCATGTGAGAACTTGAAATAATAAAACCGAACACGTCTCTGTTTTATTGATATTTTTTTAAAATTTTTCTTAACTTGATTATAATTCCTTATCAATAAACATGATCAACTTTGATAAGAATTATTTACCAATCCCCTGACGCTGTGGCCTGATTGTTGCTGGGTCAAGACCCTCTTTTAGGATATGAGCCGGGATGGGCCGTGTTAAAACTTCGGCTGCTGCTAATTGTGCCAAACTAGGAGCAGATTGAATGCCATACCCACCTTGGCCTGCCAACCAATAGAAGCCCTCAACTTTACGAGACAATCCGACGACAGGGCATTTGTCGGCAACAAAACTCCTCAATCCGGCCCAACGCGCCTCAATCCGCCTCACAGATATATTGAAAGCGCGCTCTATTCGGTCGATGCAAATAGCGATATCCATTTCATCCGGACGGACGTCAGATGGGGGCTCTGGGTCTTCATTGGCTGGTGAAATGAGCAATTTTCCTGCATCAGGTTTAAGATAAAATTGTTCTTCAACATCTACTACAAATGGAAGAGCTGACAGATCTATGCCCATTGGTGCATCAACTATGAGAGCTGTGCGGCGTTTGGGTACTAGGCCGATATGCTCGGCCCCGGCCATCTCACCGACCTGATCTGCCCAAGCTCCAGCCGCATTTACGACTATGTCTGCTGTGACTTCACCTAGCGTGGTGTTGATACTCCAACGAGACCTAGAACGCGCAAGCCCTAGAACACGCGCTTTCAAAACAATACTGCCCCCTTCATTTTTAAAGTGTCGCAGATACCCTTGATGCATGGCTGCAACGTCGATTTTGGAACAACCACTGTCCCAAATAGCACCCGAGGCATAGCCATCGCGCAAAAGTGGTACCCGCGAACGCAGCTCTTTAGCACTGATACGCTGCACGGTTTTGACATCAACTAGCTCATTCTGCATCGCCTCCAGCGAAGACGACTGATCAGGACGGGCAACAAAACATGCATCGATTTGCGACAGCAGTGCATCCTTGCCAAAGCCCATCGTTGAAGCCTGAAAGAACGCCAGCGATGCCCGCGTTAGCGCACGGATGGGCTGGGGACCATAAATTGGAGCATACACCGCCGCCGAACGCCCGGTTGTATGATATCCAGGCTGGTCCTCTTGCTCCAGCAGAACCACACTGCAGGACTCAGCAAGTTCTGCCGCAACCGACGCTCCCGCAATACCAGCACCGATTACAGCGACGTCATAGTTTCGTGCTACCCCAATCATCTAAGACGGATCATAATTGTCAGAACCCGACACTTTCAATTTCTCTATTTCTCTAGCCACTCAACCCTATTTCTCAAAACCCCAAGACCAGTGATCTCCACCTCACAGACGTCTCCATTAACCATATTGTCTGTTTTACCTTCAGTACCCATCCAAACAACATCGCGAGGGTATAACGTACAATATTGCGACATACGGATTAAAAATTCCTTTATTCCGAATATCCATGAATCAGTTTTGAAGGTTATCTTTTCCTGCCCATTCACTCTCACAGTGGTCATCGCCTTAGAGAGATCAAAGTCCGTTTCAATCCAAGGGCCCATGGGAGCAAATGTATCCGTATTTTTCCCACGCCACATAGTACGGTCTCCGCGCTGCCATGTCCGTTCGGAAACATCATTTCCAATCGTATAGCCTAAGATACAATCCCAGACGTTATCCTCTGTCAGGTTTTTCGCCTCTTTTCCAATTACGACAACAAGTTCGCCTTCATATTGAAGTAATTCAGTAGCATCAGCTGGAACAATAATTGGATCATCTGGACCAGTAATAGAATTGATGGCGCGGTATCCAATATCTGCAGCCGGCGGGAGGTCTGGGGACCTCCCCAATTTTGCTGCCGCTTCTCTAACATGTTCAGCATAATTGAGGCCCGCGGCATAAAATGTGCGCGGCATAACTGGCACTGAAAGTTTTGTAGAGGCGAGTAAACGACTATTTTGGGTCTTCTCAAAACCATCAAATGGGTCGCCAACGACGTCAATTATC
>JAURGE010000041.1:254-21805 GCA_030833925.1 Alphaproteobacteria bacterium | reverse complement strand
ATCTTCAAACATTGCCACTCTCCAATTTCAGTCCAAAGGCTTTAGTTTACACACTATCCTTCATTCTACGAACATCACCGTGCCGAATTGTTCGTCCTACACGATCCATGTATTCCAGCACTTCGATGGCAACGTTACGCCCAATACCTGCTCTGTCCTTAAAATTCTGAGCAGTAAACACGCCTTCCGAGTTTTCTACAGTTAAATCAGACGCAAGTTTAAGTAGGGCTTCAATTGCTTCGGGGGGGAAAAAACGATTGGGCGCTACAGGCGCTACTAATCCCATACGTGAAGCTCGCTTTAATAAAGCCTCTACTGGTTTATGGTCGATACCAATTGAGTCTGCTAGCTCTCTTACACGAGGCGGGCGAAGGCCTCCCTCTATCAATAATGGCTCGATTTTCGTCCATAATTTTCGTTCTTGGTCGGAAAATTGGACTGTATGACTAGGTAGCGCAAGCCTTCCACCAGCGCGTGTTATATGGCCAGAGTGCGACATTCTTTCGAGAACAGCGTCAAAGAGCTTTATAGGTACTGGTCTTGAAAGCGTTCGACGGAGCGCCGGTCCTGGTACTCCAACATCCTCGGGACGGGCTTTATGCCATTTCTCCAAACTCGATGTTATCTCCGCTTCGAGGTGAGAAAGAGAGGTTGGAGATACTATAATAGCTGAAGACCCTTCTCCGAGCTGTGCGTGGTTGACTGATTTTAAAAGGCTTGCACAACCCGCGTCCGAAAGGTTTCGAGCCTTAGAAAAACTCGACCAATCTATAATAGATCCCTCACCCAAAATATTTAATAGTGTGACGCTTGGTTCAGCGTTATCTAACGCTTCGAAACGTTTTTCATCTCTCCACCGGCGATACGGTGGCGTAGGATCTAAAATTCGCCCCCCAGCAAGAGTGCATTTGGCCTGTTGATCACGAAGCACAAATCGCTCCCAAGCCACTGCAGATACCGCTTTGTCGAGGACCAATCTACCAAAAGCTGATTGGCCTGGCTCCAAATTGCGTAAGCCAAGCATCAGAATGCGCCCCGATACATCAGCTGAACCATGGTGAAAATGGACTTTTTGTCCATCCTGAAGGCCTATCCCATCCAAGGATTTAGCTGCTGCTGTCACGCGAACATCCAGCCTTGAAGTGGAAAGCAATCCATCTTCCGCAATTAACCAATCGCCGCGACTTACTTCATCAATAGCAACCCCACTAAGATTGATTGCTAAACGTTCTCCATCTCTTCCAGAGTGACTTTCTTGATTCTGAGCATGAATCCCGCGAACGCGAGCCGCTCTTCCTCCGGGAGCGATAAGAATTCGATCACCAATTTTAATACTACCTGCATATGCAGTTCCTGTAACAATCAGTCCAACCCCATGCAGTTGAAAAACGCGATCAATTGCAAGTCTAAAGCGACCTTCCGCCGGAGGTTGGGTCAATAATCTAGCAGCCTGATTCAAGTGCGACCGTAATTTTTCTATACCGTCGCCATTCATACTTGAAACGGCAAATACTGGTGCATTTTCTAGAACACCGCCGATCGAAAGTGTTCGTATCTCTTTTACGATCAGTTTTACGCGTTCTGGGTCAACAAGATCAGTTTTGTTTATAACAATGGCACCTGCAGGTGCGTTGAGTAAATTCAGAATTGCCAGATGTTCTCGGGTCTGAGGCATAACACCATCATCAGCGGCAATAACTAACAACGCCATATCGACGCCTGCAACGCCAGCCAGCATAGATCTTACAAAACGTTCGTGGCCAGGAACGTCGATAAACCCAATGCGAGCACCCGAAGGGCCATCCATGTAGGCAAACCCAAGGTCAATAGTCATGCCTCGCCGTTTCTCTTCTGGCAAACGGTCAGCATCAACGCCAGTTAATGCGCGGACAAGGCTTGTCTTACCGTGATCAATATGTCCGGCCGTGGCGACAATCATTGGAAGATTAGCCCGTTTATCTCAGATTTAATTTTAGAAACGCCTTCTAAACACCTGCAATCTAACCAAAATTTCTCTTCGTGAATTCGACCGATTATCGGCGTGGGTAGTTCTCGAAATTCGGACGCAAGTCTTTTAAGTTTCCGGCCAACAGATTTCTTTGACGGATCTTTAGACTCAAAAACTACCGCTGCGCTTTCAAGAACGTCGACAGGTAGTGCGCCGGAACCGATCTGGCTTTTACAACCGGCAACCGAAACCCTCCACTCTGGAGCCAGGGGAATAACAACCGCTGCCAACTCTTCTGCAACTTCTCTAATTTCGGCTTCTTTTCGGGATAGAAACCGCAATGTTGGTAATAAATCAGCTAACTTTTCTTCGTCATCATAAAGCGCCAAGGTCGCCTCTAAAGCTGCCATAGTAGTTTTATCAAGCCGAATTGCTCGTTTAAGCGGGTTTTTAGATATTTTGGTAATTAGATCCTTTCGGCCCACAATTAATCCTGCTTGTGGTCCTCCTAGTAGTTTATCTCCCGAGAAGCTGATTACGTCCGCACCATCATGTAACGCCTCTTGAACAGTCCTCTCATATGGGAGACCCCAGCGCCTAAGATCTAATAAGGCTCCAGCGCCTAATTCGTCGTAAAATGGCAGCCCATGTCGATGAGCTAGTGCCGCTAAGTCTTTTTCTGGAACTGAGGATGTAAATCCATAAATTGCAAAATTTGATGGCCGTACGCGTATGATAATCCCGGTTTTTTCAGATATAGCGTTTTCATAATCGCTGAGATGTGTGCGGTTTGTAGCTCCCACTTCGCGTAATTTAACACCAGCGCGCGCCATAACTTCAGGCATTCGAAATGAACCACCAATCTCAACCAACTCACCACGAGATATGATGGCTTCTTTTCCACGGCTTAACGCGTTGAGCACAGCTAATACTGCGGCTGCGTTATTGTTTACAGCGATGCCTGCTTCCGCTCCGGTAAGACGTTTTAACCAACCCTCAATGTGATTATCCCGTTCACCCCTAACGCCTCTATCAAGGTCGTATTCAAGATTTACAAACCCGCCCGCAACATTCATTGCAGCAATCGCAGAGTCAGATAATGGTGCTCTGCCAAGATTTGTATGAAGCACTGATCCGGTAAGATTATATACAGTTTTGATAGATTTTGCTCTTCGCCTTGCTAGAGCTAAAGCTGCTGAACCAAAAATATTCCCTGCATTGCCTCGCCCCGTCTTACGGCACTCAGCTAAAACAACCCTCAATTCCTCTGTAGTAGCCTTTCGACCATAAACCGAAATTAAATCAAGACCCTCTGCACTTCTTAGAAGTACGTCCATACTTGGAGGTCGCCAAATAGGCTGGTTATTTTTAGGCATAGATTCTACCATTATCGGACTTGGACCGCAGGGTATTTAGTAACCGAAATACAGAATTACGGAAACTTGAGTGCCCAAATATTCCCATTAGAGAAAAATGGATAATTGGTTTCTGAGCTTTTTGTTTAATATCACGGCTGAATTAGCCGATTGTGTCACGAACCCGATAGTAGGCAGCAACCACAGATAAAAACCAAGGGTTCCCGCTATAAAACGGCATTGTCGGAAAGCTGAGGCCATCTAATGCCGTTTCACCGGCTGGATCTCCGAGCATTCGAAGACCCAATTTGTGACCCAGATATGTGCTCATGGCGACACCCGACCCCAGATATCCGCACGCATAATGTACTCCATCAATCATGCCGATGTGAGGAAGCTTATCAAAAGTGAAGCCAAGTTTTCCGCCCCACGCATGCGTAATCTTTGCATCTTCTAGTTCTGGCCAAACTTTCAACATAAAACGGCGAAGATGTGATGCAGCATCTGTGGCCTCAGAATTTCTTAAAAGAGGGCGACCACCCATCAATATTCGCCGGCCATCATGACTGGCTCGGTAGTAATGGACCGTCTTTTTTGTATCGATGATCATATTACCCTTCGGCACAAGTCGCGCGACCTTTTCCTGAGATAATTCTTCAGTTGCAATGATCTGGCTGGCAACTGGGACGACACGGCGAGCAAGTTCTGGCAGAACGCCATCAGTATAACCGTTGGCACCAATGGCTGCCTGTCCAGCTCGCATAACTCCGCGTGGAGTATGTACTAAAATCGAATTCCCATCTCGCTTTAGAGCAGTAACGGTGGTGCCGTCGATTACAAGTCCTCCAGCAAGCTTAACTCGCTCAAGAAGACCATGGTGGAATTTTGCAGGGTGAATGACACCGTCTCGAGTATTAAAACGACCGCCAAAATAGAAGTCAGAGCCTATGTGATTTGCCTGCTCCGATGCTTCAATCATTTGCAGTTCGGCATTTAAATTCCTTTGCAAGATCTCAGCCTCGGACCTTAAAGCATCCATTTTGTGACGTTTATGTGCTCCTATATATCTTCCAGAACGAACAAAATCTGCTTGGATTTGCTCCTGCTCAAGCAAGCTTTCTAAATAATCAACACTAGATTTACCCTCATTCCATAAAAGCTTTGCCCGTTCCTTGCCTAAAATTGATACGGTTTCGTTGTATGAGAGTTTAAAAGGAAAATTACCAACTCCACCGCCATTGCGGGAGCTCGCACCATGGCCTGCTTCTTGGGCCTCAAAAATTACTACAGACTTGCCGCCCCGCAGTGCTGTTAGCGCTGCCGATAGTCCGGTATATCCCGATCCAACAACAGCAATGTCGGCCTCAGCTGGCACTGGTTGTCGCTCAGGCTGTGTTCGTGGTCTTTGTTCCCACCAAAAGGGCTGATACACCACATCACGAAATGCATCTTTCAACATTATGTCAGGCCTCCCGCCCCTTCATGAGACGTAAAGGCGTATATTCAAGTACACAGTCGCTATTTTGGTTAATTACTCGGTTCAGGGTTCTCACAAGTCCTCGGCCTCCTCGGCTCGCTGCACGACTTTCCGTTACCTCTAATTCAACATGAAGTGTGTCATCAACCAAAGTTGGTGCTTTGATGTCTAACGTCATACCAAGAAATGCAAAGCCGGTTTTTTGAAGCGTGGATTGCATCACAAGCCCCTCGGCTACGGATAAAACCAAAGCTCCCGGAACTATTCGCTTGCCTGTGGGGGATTCATTCTCAATGTATTGCAGATTATTAAAAAGTACCTCCTGCATACCTGTCACTCCAATGAAAGAAATCAGATCACTTTCAAAAAGAGTACGCCCGATTGTTTTCAGCTTTCTTCCTACATAAAGATCCTGCCAGTAGAACCCTGTTCCGAGTTCTTCAAAATCATCACTCACAGAAATCTCCTCTCATTTGACTATTTTTGAGGTTTAGCTATTTCGATAACTTTGGAAAGATGTTGCCACAGCCTATGCACCCAAGACCACCGCCTCTTCCCCGTATAAAAAGCCCTTGCATCAAGGTTTGTCGCTTGGATACCGATGGTCTGTACTGTGAGGGCTGCGGCCGGACTTCAGATGAAGTCGCCAATTGGCTTAGAATGACGCAAGAAGAACGCGACGCTGTTTTTGCAGACCTAGATAAACGGGGTTTTAATAGCCAGTCGTAACCTCAAGCAAAATGCCATCTGGGTCTCGGAAATAAACTGATCCTTTAGACACAGTGCCATTTAAGTCATACTCGATGGCGCGTGCCTTAAGCACTTCAATCATTTGCATTAGTTGTTCAGCGGTGGCTTTCAAAGCAAGATGATGCATAGACCCTATTCCTCTGACCGTTTTTCCAGATCCCTTATTGGGGAAATCAAAAAATGCCAGAAAGTTACCTCCACCCATGTCTAGAAAAATATGCGTTGAGCTTGGCTCGTCTCTATTCGGGATAATTTTACTGAGTGTCATGCCGACGACACTCGTATAAAACTCAATAGTCTGCTCAATATCGGAGCAAATCAAAGCCAGATGATCAACTCCGCCAGTATGTACTGTACTTGATCCAACCGGTTGGTTAGACGGCTTATATTTTTTAACTAAGGCAGATCGTTTAATGTCATAATCAGTAATTTGCAGATTGCTCATATTAAAGCTCCCTGAGGCTCAGTTAGAGTCTGGCCCTACACGAACTAGAAGCTTTCCAAAATTTTCACCTTCAAACAGTCGCACAAATCCAGCTGGAGCATTTTCTAGTCCATTTACCCAATCTTCTCTGTACTTTATCCGACCTTCTAAAATCCAACCGCTCATCCGTTTCAGCGCTTCTGGCCAAAGATGATAAAAGTCATAAACCAAAAAGCCCTGCATTCTTGCTCGGGTTGGAATAAAGAAACGGGTATTCCTTGGAACTAGCTCTGGTTCAGGTAGATTATATTCGGCGATCCCGCCGCAGACAGCAATTCTTGCCCCGATAGCCAGATTTCGAGTTATGGCATCATAGATTTTGCCGCCAACATTTTCAAAATAAACATCAACACCCCTTGAAGCATGCTCTTTGAGTGCGGCGTCCAAATTATCCGTCTTGTAATTAATACAAGCGTCAAAGCCTAATTCCTCAACTACATAATGGCATTTTGCCTCTGATCCAGCTATTCCCACAACTCGACAGCCCATAATTTTAGCTATCTGTCCGACAATTGCGCCAACAGCGCCAGATGCCGCAGAAACAACCACTGTTTCGCCAGGCTTAGGTTCACCAACATGCAGAAGCCCAAAATAGGCTGTCATGCCTGGCATACCTAGAACACCGTTTGCGGTAGAGATCGGTGCAAGTGATGGATCAATCTTTCGAAGACGCTGAAGGCCAGGAATTGAATACTCCTGCCATCCCAAGGTACCCTCAACAAAATCCCCGACATTAAAGTCGGGGTGAAGTGAGACAACTACTTCTCCCACACCACCAGCTGTCATCACCTCACCTATCTGAATATTAGGTGCATAGGTGGCAACGGAATTCATTCGCCCCCGCATATAAGGATCTAAGGACATGACTGCCTGACGGACAAGTACTTGACCCGGTAGAGGCTCAGGAACCTCAACCTCCTCTAACCTAAAATTATCAATTGAAACCATACCGTCCGGCCGACTAGCAAGAACAATACGACGGTGGGTTTTCGGCAATGGCATGCCTCTTTACCCTTTTAGACCCGCAAGCTTGGCAAATTTTTCAAGCTCCGTTAGGTGACTTTTCGGATCCGGCAAATCAGAATCTATCGTTCGAAAGCTAGCATGCGACACACCAAGTTCTTGCCAGCCCCTGAGATCTGACTCCCAAGCTGCTTCACCCCGCTCCCAATGGTGAATCGTTGCATTCAGGCCGTAAGTTTCACTATCTCGGCCAAACTCCGCTTGCCATTGAGAAACACGTTCCAACAAGCGTCTGGTCTCATCATTTGGCTCGGCGCGTGGGTTCAAAGAATACCCATCACCTAGACGGACGGCACGACGGACAGCATTCTCTTCGAAAGCCCCTATCCAAATTGGAATTGGTTGTTGGATTGGTTTGGGATTGATGCCCATATCGTCAATTTGATGAAAGTCACCGCTGAACGTAACGGCTTCTTCAGTCCAGAGCCGACGCATGACTTCAATTTGTTCCTCAAATCGTCGAGCACGAGTTCCGTAGTGCATTCCAAGTCCTTTGTACTCTTCAGGACTCCAACCAATTCCACAACCAAGCCGCAATCGACCGCCCGACAGCTGGTCAACTTCGGCTGCTTGTTTTGCGACCACTGTTGCTTGCCTTTGCGGCAGCACAAGAACGGCGGAAGCGAATATAATCTTAGTTGTTAACGCTGAGGCATAAGCAAAAAGCGTCAAAGGCTCATGAAAAGAACGATCCACCGTATAATAGTGTGCCCAAGGAGATCCCTTGGCTTCGCGATTACAAAGCACATGGTCTATGCAGAGAACATGATCGTAACCAAGGCCCTCCGCAGTTTGAAAGAAATCTTTGATCATCGACATATCATCGCCGATTTCTGAGTGGGGAAAGACGCAGCCTATTTTCATTAATCGATTTCCTTCTTGAGCCTTATTAACCAGGCATTAAGCAGCAAAATTATTCAAAACATAACTTTTCGTTAAACGTGCCTGAAGTTATTTTTGAGAGTTCTGCCAAGCGTCGGGATTATCAAGAAATGCGCGCACTTCTTTAACCACGTTTGGTGGAAAATATCCTTCAGATTCTGCAACTCTTATTATGTCAGCCCAAGTTGCAAGTTCATGTAAATCAACACCGAGATCTTTAAGGCTTGCACGGCTGGCTGGAAAAATTCCGTAATGAAAGACAACGAAGGCGTGCTCTACCTTTGCCCCTGCCTCTTTAAGAGCATTGATAAAATTGAGTTTGCTGCCACCGTCAGTAGCGAGATCTTCTACCAAAACTACCCGCTGCCCCTCGGTTAGGACCCCTTCAATTTGTGCCATCCGACCGAAGCCTTTTGGCTGTTTTCTAACATACAGCATGGGCAAGCCCATCCGCTCGGCAATCCAGGCTGCAAACGGGATCCCAGCAGTTTCACCCCCAGCAACTGCATCAATGCTCTCGTAGCCAGCAGCTCTTTCAATTGTTTGGACGGCCATGTCCATTAAACGCGCCCGTGCGCGAGGAAATGAAATTAGCTTCCTTATATCCACATACACCGGACTTTTTCTGCCGGATGTAAATACAAATGGCTCTTTACCGTCATAAGCATAAGCAGCTTTTATTTCGAGTAATATCCGGGCGGCTTCGTCTGCAACGGCTGTCATGGATTAACGATTTCCTTAATGAAAGATGATCTGTAAGGTTAAGTGCTTATCAGCCAAACTGTGCTGATGCTACCATCGAGATACCAATGTTAGAAACAATTCTACCTGGGTTAACGCCCAGCGCTATGGTTTATATTGCTATCTGTGCATTTCTTTCAGCGGTATTTCATAGTGTTAGCGGTTATGCAGGTGGATTAATTTTGGCGATTTGTCTGGCTCCTGTGATTGGCGTCAAAGCAACCGTGCCAGTTTTAGCTATGTCTTTACTTGTGTCTCACACCAGCCGTGCTTGGGCTTTTAGAGGAGGCTTTCAGTGGCCACTCTATCGTGATGTTATGCTAACCGCTCTGCCCGGCATTATTCTTGGTGCATCGGTATATAGCCTTCTACCAATCGAATGGATTGCCGTTGTCCTAGGATGTTTTCTTCTTACCGCAGCTCCGCTTCGACGTTTGATGGAGCGGATGAATGTTCGAGTGGGAAGGAAAGCGCTTATGGGTGCGGGTATTCCATTTGGAGTGTTATCTGGATCAGCAATTGGCGCAGGAATGATTCTGGCGCCATTTTTTTTAGCTGCGGGTCTTGCCGGCGAGGCGCTACTTGGAACGATGGCAGCAATCGCATTCACCGTTAACGTATTAAAAACAATTGTATTCAGCGGCTTTTCAGTTTTGACACAAGATTTAGCATTAGTCGGTATAGCTGTTGGAGCTTGCACAGTACCCGGAAACCTTTTGGGACGTTGGATTGTAAGACATACGCCAATTCGTGTTCACGTTTCTCTCGTGGAAGCCGTAGTAGCCATTGGCGGCCTCTATTTTCTTTGGCTGGCCGCAGAGAAATTTGGATTAATTCAATAAAATCCTTAGTTCCTATTTTTCAAAGCCGGATAAAATCCAACCGCCATCAAGCCAACTGGTACCCAATAATTTTTAGGTAATTCCAAGGATGAGTAAAATATAATTAGTCTGCTTAAGTGATTGCAGTGGTTGAACTTCATCGCTTAACATTCACCATTAAACGAAATGCGTTCCCTCATTCTAAAGGATCATTATCTACATGGCGCAGTCTGTATCTCGTCTTATCACTGAAAGCCTCGAAGCCCATGACGTTGATCAGGTCTTCTGCGTTCCGGGTGAAAGTTATATTGGGCTTACATCCACTATGGTGGAAAGGAATTCTGTCCGCGTGATCGTTTGCCGTCACGAAGGTGGCGCAGGTTTTATGGCAGCAGCAGATGGACGCCTGAGAAACAGAGCTGGCGTTTGCATGGTTTCTAGGGGGCCAGGATTGTCTAATGGCATTGTCGCACTTCATTCAGCTTATCACGATGCCACCCCGTTGGTTATGCTTATAGGTCAGGTAGAAAGAAAAGACTTTGGCCGATTGGCGCTGCAAGAGCAAAACTACTCAGTTCTTCTTGCCGATATAACGAAACAAGTTATTGAAGTTAACGAAGCGGACACTGCTTCTGAAGCAATAGCGCGTGCCTTTCACATTGCTGAAAGCGGAACCCCAGGTCCTGTTGCGGTTATCCTCCCAGAAGATATTTTTGATGATGAAACGGATGTTTCCGTGGATCTGCCAAGACCTCAAGTGAAGGCTGCCCCGGCCGCAGATGATTTAGCACAACTAGCTGACATGCTGAAAAAGTCTGAGCGTCCTCTTATTTTGGTCGGCGGGGCATTAATGTCTGATGCCGTAAGGGATCCTGCTGCGTTTTCAGATTTGAATCGGCTCGCTGAAGAATGGGTTTTGCCAATTTCCCCTACTCATCGTCGTCCACAACTGTTTGACGCCCATCATCCAAATTACGGCGGTTACATGGGTATTCGTGTGCCACCCGACCTTATCAATGAGATGAAAAAGGCGGACTTGATGGTTGCACTCGGAGAACGAATGACTGACACAGTCAGCCAGTCATATAGCTTCCCAACGGCCCCACAACCACAACTTCCATTCGTTCACGTGTGGCCAGATGCAAATGAAGTTGGGCGTGTCTTCAGACCACACCTAGGGATACCTGCAAGTCCTCATGAGACAATCAAGGCCCTTTTATCCCTTGGAGCGCCAGACGGTTCTTCGAAACGTAAAGATTGGGTTGAGGGACTAAATACAATTCACGCACGTCTACTAGCAAAGGAATGGAATCGAACGACAGACGGGGTAAATTTTGCCGCTGTAGTTTGTGAAATTGACAAGCATTTGGCTGATGATGCCACAGTCACATCGGATGCTGGAAACTTTGGGAGCTTCATTCACCGCTACATTGGTTTCCGTCAAGGGCAAGTGTTTCTGTCGTCAGTGGTGGGCGCAATGGGTTCAGGGATGCCAATGGCGGTCGCTGCCTGTCTGCGCCGCCCAAATACTCAGGTTGTCGCCTTTATGGGTGATGGCGGAGCATTGATGATGGGAAATGAGATTGCCACTGCGGTCCAGTATGGCGTAGCGCCAATAATGGTAATATCTGATAATTCTATGTACGGGACGATCGGAATGCATTCCTATGTTCGTTATCCTGAACGGCCAATTATGGACGGTACCCGCCTTACAAACCCAGATTTTGCAGAATGGGGACGAACCTTTGGGGCAGTTGGCATTACAATAAACGAGGAGTCAGAAGTACAGGCAAAGGTTGCAGAAGCATTTGCTGTGAAAACTCGACCGGTCGTATTGCATTGTAAAACCTCAGCACTTCAAATGAGTGCGTGGCGTTCATATGATCGCGCGCCAGTTATCCCTTAAGGAGTAGTAACCATGGCGCGCACGGACGAATGGCTTTCCCTACATGAAGAAGAGGTCATAGAACCAGAGCTACCGATTTGCGATCCCCATCATCATTTATGGCATGAACATGGCGGGCGTTTTGTAGAGCCAAACTATCTTTTCGAACAAATTCATAGGGATGTGAGCTCAGGTCACAACATCGTCTCAACTGTGTTTATCGAATGCGGTGCCATGTTTAAGGCAACCGGGCCAGACCACTTGAAGTGTGTTGGAGAAACTGAATTCGTCAATGGAATAGCAGCAATGAGTGCTTCTGGCCGCTATGGTCATTGTCGTATTGCCGCTGGCATCGTTGGAACCGCACCGTTTCTTTTGGGTGGAAAGCTAACAGCAGAAGCCTTGGATGCGCAGGTAGCTGCAGGTGGTGGACGTTTTCGAGGAATTCGCGTTGGTGCAACCTGGGATGCAAGTCCAGACGTACCAAATGCTAGAATCAATCCTCCTCAGGGTATGTATTCAACTTCTAATTTCCGAGAAGCATTTAAGGAACTAGAGCCCAGGGGGCTATCATTTGAAGGATGGTGTTATCACCCCCAAATACCTGAGTTAACAGCTCTTGCTGATGCATTCCCTAATGTAACAATTATTCTCGATCATTTTGGCGGCCCCCTTGGAATAGGACCATATGCAGGAAGGGAAGATGAGGTTTTTAGCGATTGGAGGAATAGCGTAACTGAACTAGCAAAGCGCCCAAATGTTATGGCAAAACTTGGCGGCTTAGTGATGGAAGTTAATGGATTTGGTTGGGAACATAAAGATCAACCTCCGACAAGCCAGGCTTTGATGGAACGCACTAGACGCTACTATGAGACCACCATTAGCCTTTTTGGCGTGGAACGGTGTATGTTCGAGAGCAACTTCCCTGTCGACATGATCGCTGGAACTTACCGGACGCTGTGGAACAGCTTCAAACGCTTGGCTGCCAATTATTCAGGCTCTGAGAAAGCAGCTTTGTTCCATGATACAGCAACTAGGGTTTATCGGCTCTAACCGATAGATGATTGCGTTTTTATAGCTATCTTGTTCATAAAATTGGAATGGTCCGCAGAACACAAAAGTTCTGCGTTGTCGCCGATCGCGTCCAGCAAAGGCTGGACCCATTCTTGGTCACTCTTAGAAAAATTACTAAGAACATAACCAGTGACGCGGTCGGGACTGCCGGGATGTCCAATTCCAATTCGAACCCGCCAAAAATCTGAACCACAGTGCTGGGTTAAGGAACGAATACCATTATGACCAGCAGCACCACCACCCTTGCGGACCCTCACTTTTCCTGGCGCTAAATCCAACTCGTCATATAAAACAATCATCTGATCAAGAGTGAATTTATAAAAATTCATAGCCTCTCGAGCGGAACGCCCACTCTGATTCATAAAGGTCTGCGGCTTGAGCAATAGCACACGACTGCTGCCTATCCGACCTTCAGCAGCCAATCCTTGAAAGCGACTGCGGAACGGGCCAAAACTGCACCGTTCCGCAATCCTATCGATCGCCATAAAGCCTATATTATGGCGATGCCCCGAATATTCATTACCTGGATTACCAAGACCAAGGAAAGTGAGCATCCGCTTGGCGTCCTCAGTATAACCAGGGAACTATCTCAGTCCTCTGATGACTCTTCACCCTCATCCGAAGACTCAGCGCCATCTGACTCGCTGGAGGCTTCATTTGCTGTTTCAACGACTTTGGTTGGCGCAGCAATAGTGGCTATGGTGAAATCACGATCTGTGATGGTCACTTCAACGCCTGGCGGAAGAGTTACTGAACTAATATGGATTGAGTCCCCTACTTGGAATCCAGTTAGATCGACTTCAATCTGCTCGGGGATAGCATTCGGACGACATGATATTTCAATATCATACCGAACAACGTTTAGAATTCCACCTTCTCTTAGGCCAGGGCACTCGTCCTCATTTATGAACGCTGCTGGCACAGATAGAGTAACCGACGAATTGGCAGCAACGCGAAGGAAATCTACATGCATTGCGCGGTCAGTTACGGGGTGCAATTGCAGGTCTCTGGCTAGTACGTTCATCTTGTCACCAGCAATATCTAGCTGAAACAATTGAGAGAAAAACCCAGTCTGTTTTATGAGACGGTTTAGTTGTAATTCCTGGATGCCAACTGAAATTGGATCAGAGCCAGCACCATAAACAACTCCTGGAATTACCCCTGCACGCCTCGCTGCACGTGCCGCTCCTTTTCCGACGTTTTCGCGACGACTTGCTGAAATCGAAGTTAAATCACTCATTTTAATACACTCCTTGCCTCCACCAAACCGACCTAACGACTCCCGACAAGCCGCAAGCGTTCGGCGCACGCGTTAAGCAGGATCCGCTAAGTAACTAGGGTCGGCAAACGGAATACCTGCAAATTAAACAGTATCAGTCAAAGAGACTGGATACAGATTCCTCTTCATTAATGCGCTTAACAGCCTCACCAAGCAAAGGGGCTATCGAGAGTTGCCTAATATTTTTGGCAACTCTGACGGCCTCTGTAGCTTGAATACTATCGGTAATCACGAGTTCTTCCATTGGAGAAGCAGCGACTCGCGCCACAGCTCCGCCTGAAAGCACACCATGAGTCACATATGCCGAGACTGACGCTGCGCCTTCCTCCATTAGAGCGACGGCTGCATTACATAGCGTTCCGGCAGAGTCAACAATATCGTCAACTAGAATGCAACGCCTCCCCTCCACTTCGCCAATAATGTTCATCACTTCGGAGACACCGGCGCGAGGTCTACGCTTATCAATTATCGCGAGATCCGCATCTAAGCGACTGGCTATCGCCCGAGCTCTTACAACTCCCCCAACATCTGGTGAAATAATAACCAGATCATCTCCCTGGTATCGTTCACGCATGTCCTGAACAAAAACTGGGCGGCCAAAAAGATTATCTGTTGGAATGTCAAAAAAACCTTGAATTTGCCCTGCATGAAGATCGAGAGTGAGGACTCTGTCTGCTCCAGCAGTAGTAATCAAATTGGCTACTAATTTTGCCGAAATAGGTGTCCTAGGACCGGTTTTACGGTCCTGACGGGCATAGCCAAAATAAGGTATTACAGCTGTAACTCGCCTTGCAGAGCCCCGGCGAAGAGCATCTAAACAAACAAGTAACTCCATGAGATTGTCGTTTGCTGGAAAAGATGTGCTTTGGATAAGAAACACATCCTCGCCACGAACATTCTCCTCAATCTCCACAAACACTTCCATGTCTGAAAAACGACGTATCGAAGCCGCTGTTAGCTGGAGATTTAGGTAGGCACTAATTGCGGCAGCAAGCGGACGGTTACTGTTACCAGCTAAAACCTTCATTATTACCCGCTCCCCAGGCCGCTTTTGTCGACGAAAAAAGCCGGGATTAAGTACCCGGCCGGGACCTAACTTGTTTAACCTTGACTGAAGTGCCTGTAAACGGTCGCCTTTTATTTCAAAGCCAGGTCAGAACGCCGCGCTTTCATCTCGATGCACCTTTAAGAGGGCTTGGTTGTAAGCGAGCATGATAT
Source organism: Alphaproteobacteria bacterium (assembly GCA_030833925.1). GTDB lineage: Bacteria > Pseudomonadota > Alphaproteobacteria > Bin95 > Bin95 > VMCJ01. Next base: position 6,868 of record JAURGE010000041.1, on the reverse strand, counting down.
CTCTCTCGTGAATTACACCAAGAATTCTCCGGTTTTCATAATCATCGACAATTGGAATATGAGCCTCCGCGCGATTTTCCATAATCTGCAATGCATCTTGTAGACTGCTAGTAACGTCGAGCATAGGAGGAAGAAGACGTGCTATATCTCGCGCAACAATTAATGCATCTAAATTAGGATCAAATGCCTCCGGCGCTAACTCGGCTAACGTTATTGTGCCAACTAACTTATCATCTTTATCCACAACAAAAAGCTCTCCAAACGCCGCTGTTTGCAATTGTACACGCACATCGGGCAAAGGAACATCGGGGTAGATCCTAGCAAAAATATTGCTGACCACTCCCTCAACTTTAATATCACGCAAAAGATCAGCTTCGAGCCTATTCTTTTCTAGATCAATACCACGATCGTTAAATTGTCCTCTGAAGAAAGACGGTCCATGCAGCGCACTAGTCGTTGCAACTGAAGCTACAACCGCAATCATTACAGCAGTTGTAAGAGCATAATCTGTAGTTATTTCAAAAATCATAAGAATGGTTGAAATTGGAGCCCCAAGTGTGGCTGCCGCATAGGCCCCCATGCCGACTAGGGCATATGCACGTTCACCTGCAAAAATATCTGCACCATCACTCATCATCCCAGGCGCGATTTGCCCAGCCACTATTCCAAACGCCCCACCGATAGCTGCACCAAGGAACAGTGATGGTGAAAAAATACCACCTCCAAAACCACTCCCCAAGGTAATTGCTGTGGCAGCTGTTTTAGCAATTATTAAGCCTACCAAAAGGAGAAATCCAAACTCCATATCTAATGCGCTTGAAGTTGCGCCATATCCAACCCCAAGCACCTGCGGAAAACCGAGAGCAATAAAGCCTATTCCAGTACCGCCTAACATCGGTCGAAGGCATTGTGGGATATGAAATCTATTGTGCACCCTCGAAACAATCGGGACTGATCGCATAAATGCTATCGCAGAAAGTGCTGAAACTATTCCGAGCAATGCGAAAGCAGGATACTCCCAGTGGGATCCCAACTCGTAAGGCGCCAACTGAAATGCAGGATAAGGACCGTAGACATAGCGAGTGAATGTCGTCGCAACAACTGAAGCGGCTACAATAGGAGCCAAAGCCCGCACAGCGTAGTGACCAATTACAACTTCAAGGGCAAAAAAAACACCTGCTAGTGGAGCATTAAAGGCTGCTGCTACTGCGGCCGATACACCCGCGCCAAGAAGTATTCGTGAGCTCCCTCTCGGTAGCCCTAGCTTTTCTGCAAACCACGCACCAACGGTTGCTCCAAGATGAACCACGGGCCCTTCTCTACCTGCAGATGCTCCAGCTCCAATTGAGGCGGCATTAACAATTGCGCCGTGAAAACCTGTTTTGAGGGACATTCTTCCACCGTCTAAAGCGCTCGCCTCCATGACTTGTGAAACCCCAACAGGACGACCATTTGGTAATGTCCATTTCGCATACAGGCCCACGAAAAGGCCACCAATGGTAGGAGCCAGTAATACCCAATACCATGGTAAATCTTCAAAGAGTTGCCACTGAGTATCATCCAGAAAGCGATAGAAAATCCATTGAATAAGCGCAGTACATTCTCTGAATCCTAGCGATAGCAAACCAGCGGTTAATCCAACACCCACCGCAACCATAAACAGCTTTAAGTCGCTAAAATGGAAACTCTTAAATTTATTGGCCAACGTTCCAAAATGACTAGCGAACGAAACCAAGAGCTAATTCAGACTTTTCTGCGAATGCCGATCACTCGGCCAATCTGGTGAGGCTTTACCAGAGGCTTATGCATAGCGAGAGCCTCTTGAAGTCGCTCCTGGATATGCTGCGGCATAGCAGTAGAGCGGCGGGTATTCATATCGATATGGATACCTATTAATTCATTTGTTGCCGCCAGATATCCTTTTTCGGCGTGATGCATCTCATGGATGTAGTGAAGACGTTTTGAGTCACAATCAAGAAGGTATGTCGTAAAAAGCAGTGGATCACCCTCAACCACTTCCTGATCATAGGTAATGTGACCTTCAAGAGTGAAAGTCGAGCAGTCAGTGGATTGTTTATACGATAATCCAAGACCAAGATCGTCGTAAAACGCATCTGTAGCTTCATCGAAGGCAGCGACGTAATAAGCAACATTCATGTGTCCGTTGTAATCAATCCATTCTGGACGGACACGGCCAACGTATTTTTTATATGGTGCTGGAAAAGTCATGAATATGACTATAGCGCCGCAAGTTTAGCTCGCAAGCCGTTAATTAATTGCGAGTGTGCCTGTGCCGGTAGTGCTGAATATTAAGATCAGACAGTTTCAGACTAAATGAATCAAAAAGAGTCAGAAAAGAACGCATCAATCACTGCCGAGTGTTAATGCATTATGACGTTTCTGAATTGAGGGAGGCCATTGAGCCTTGATATATGCAAGAACATCTAGGATCTCATTATCCATCAACACATCTTCATATCCTATCATGTCTGTCTGATAGCCCTGTGGCGCAAAGGCTGCCGTTCCATATTTGGTAATTTCAAAAAGTTGCCGATCAGCGTGGTGCCAAGTATGACCCTGCTCATTATGAGGTGGCGCAGGTAACCGACCATCAGGTCTGCGTTCGTTCCAATTTTGCTGTCCCTCCAGTTTTTTGCCATGACAACTCGCGCAAGACTTAGCATAAATTTCTTGACCTCGCGAAACAGCTACCGGGTCATCATAAGGGATCCTAATGTCTTGAGATTCTTGCTCTGCAAACAGGCCAAGCCCTTGGGCGATTGCTAAAAGTGCCCCTGCAGCTACAAGGCTCAATATCGTCCATTTCATATTAGCTGCCCAAAATTCTGCGAAACGTGATCAGTGAAATATATTTGAAGGTAAAATGATGACGTCAAGGCATCATCATCTTTACCCAATGCATTGACCTGCATAGTCTCCTAGAGAAATTTTGATGGAGATGGTTCTATGAATGGTGGGGACGCTCTGGTTGAAACACTTCTCGCATGGGGTGTAGATGCTGCTTTTTCGGTACCAGGGGAAAGTTACCTTCCCATTCTGAGAGCTGCACAGCGGAACTCAAATCGGATAAGCCTTATTACGCCAAGGCATGAATCCGGTGTCACATTTGCGGCAGAAGCCTACGGAAAATTAACAGGCCGACCTGCGATTGGCTTAGTTAGCAGAGGCCCAGGGGCTACTAATGCTTCGATTGGAATTCATACAGCCCGACAGGACTCCACCCCCATGCTTTTAGTCGTTGGTCACGTCCCAACAGCCACCAAAGGAAGGGAAGCCTTTCAAGAAATTGATTACCACCAAATGTTTGGCACGGTAGCAAAGGCTGTGTTGGAGCCTGAGTCCTCAGCACAAGTTGCTGAGGTTACAGCCCGTGCTTTGGCTATCGCCACAAGTGGCCGTCCGGGTCCTGTAGTGATGGTTATGCCAAAAGACATTACAGAGGGTGATGCCGGTGATCCTAAAATACCTAGACCAATTCCCCGTGCGGTAAGTGCACCAGCACCTCAAGCGGTGCAAGCCGCCGCAAACCTAATCGATAAGGCCGAGCGTCCGATGATTATTGCGGGTGAAATGGTAACAAATGAAGGGGCACAATCTGCCCTCATTCGGTTTGCCGAAGCATCAGGTTGCGCGGTATCAGCTGCGTATAGGAGACAAGATGCCATATCAAATAATCATCCAGGTTATGTCGGCCACCTAGAAATTAATCGGGTTGATTGGCAGGAACGTGCATTTAAAGAAGCGGATCTCATTATTGCCATTGGAGCAAGAATGGATGGTATTACTTCCCTTGAATTTAATTTAGTTCAAGCCGACCAAGCCTTCATCCATATTTTCCCAGATCCAGACGTCCTAGTAAGATTACCGCATACGCTTGGACTCCCAACTGACGTTGGGCCAACCTTAGCCGCTTTATCAGAAGCAGTGTCGGCACCTTCGGAAGAAAGGCTGGCATGGCGCGATCAACTCCACGCGGCATATTTGAATTTCGCTGAGCCGGGGGAAATCAAGGTCAAAGGGAAAGTTGACATGGCTGAATGTGTGAAGGAGGCACAGCAGCAGTTAAATGATGATGCAATAATTTTGACTGATAGCGGTACTTTTGCTCGTTGGGTACATCGCTACTACAAGTTTATTGAACCACACACCCAAGCTGGACCAATGTGTGGGGCAATGGGTTATGCCGTGCCGGGAGCAGTTGGGGCCGCTGTAGCAAGACCAACAGCCCAGGTTGTTGCCTTTGTCGGTGACGGCGGATTCCAAATGACAGGACAAGAATTAATGACGGCAGTCGCGCATGATTTGCCGATAAAAGTAGTCGTGGCTGATAACGGTTCATGGGGTTCAATTATGGTTTCCCAACAACGACGTTATGGGGAAGATGGAGTGTACGGTACCCGCTTGGCAGCACCTGATTTTACTGCGGTAGCGCGCGCGTACGGAATGAAAGCATGGCGCGTTGAGGCTACAGACGAATTCAGTGCAGCGTTTGCAGAGGCCCTATCCCATGATGGCCCAGCATTAGTTCACCTGGTGCTGGACGAGCGCGATATTTCACCTTTTGTTGCCGAACAAGCCGTCTAATTTCAACTTGGGAGCCAAAAATGTCTGTCGTTCAGCGAAACCTCAGGGTGAATGGATCCCGTCTTTGGGACATGCATATGGAAATGGCAAAAATTGGTCCTGGGATCGCTGGCGGAAATAACCGCCAAACGCTAACCGATGAGGATCGCCAGGGACGGAACCTTTTTCAGAAATGGTGCGAGAATGCCAAAATGGCAGTATCTATTGACACCATGGGCAATATGTTTGCTCGACGTGCAGGCAGAGATGATAGTTTGGCCCCAGTCATGGCGGGGAGTCACTTAGACACACAACCTACTGGTGGACGTTTCGATGGGGTTTTCGGCGTTTTAGCAGCATTAGAAGCTGTTCAAACGATGAATGATCTTGGCATTGAAACAAAACGACCAATCGAAATAGTTAATTGGACTAATGAAGAAGGCTCAAGATTTGGGCCCCCAATGATGGGCTCTGCCGTTTTTTCGGGAGCGCTCGCGGAAAACGTCGCCAATGCAACCCAAGACCACGATGGGGTAACGATGGCAGAGGCGCTGGACGCCATTGGATATCGAGGAAAAGTGGCAACTAAACCTCGTTCTATACATGCTTTCTTTGAATGCCATATAGAGCAAGGACCATACCTAGAGCGTGAAGACAAAGCGATTGGTGTAGTAACTGGCGTTCAAGCGATGCGTTGGTATAAGGCACGCGTGCTGGGAGAAGCTAGGCACGCGGGAACAACTCCACCGTCCTCCCGTAAAGACGCAATGACAGCAGCCGCAAGGTTGGTCTTAAAAATTGACGACATCATGCAAAAACGTGGAGACGCTGGCCGCTGCACAGTTGGCATTCTACAAGCATATCCCGGTTCCCCAAATGTTTGTCCTGACCGCGTCGAATTCACCGTTGACATGAGGAATCCTACGACGGACGAGCTAAACCTTATGGATAAGGAATTTAGGCGAGCGGCAGAGGACCTATATGTTGATACAGGTTGTGGGGTTGAAATAGAGGAAACTTGGTTTTCAGAACCCGTTCACTTTGACAGCAATTGTTTAGATGCCGTGCGCCGAGGAGCTGAGGAACATGGACATGCATGGCGTGATATTATGTCTGGAGCTGGACACGATGCAGTGAATGTAGCGCGCCTCGCGCCAACAGCTATGATTTTCATACCTTGCAAAGATGGAATTAGCCATAATGAGGCTGAATATTCCTCACCCGAGGCAATTGCTGCCGGAGCAGACGTACTGCTAGCCGCCCTGCTAGATTTAGCTGAATAATTTTATTAATAATGCTTCTCAAGCACTTGTTTTTACGTGTACTTTACATCCATTCATATGTAATTTTCGCAAGCTCAATCACTGAATTTCATATTCATTCTGGCGGCTATCGCCCAGGAAAATCCGCACATTGCAAATGCGGTTAGTAAGCAAAGGCTCAGACCTCCAAACTGAAAACTAAGTCCAGATAACAACGTTCCGGCGAGACGACCAGCAGCATTGGACATGTAGTAAAACCCTACATCCATTGTCACCCTGCTCGAATTGCTGAATGCAAGGATTAAGAAGCTATGAATCGCTGAATTCAGGGCAAAAACAGCACCAAATACCAAAAGACCAGCCGTGAGAATGAGCGCAAACCAACTAACTTGGTTGCCAATTAGCAAAGAGGTGATCAAAAGGGATGCTGGAACAATTGTTAAAAGAGCTGCCCATTGTCGAGCGCTATTAACAAGTTGTTGTAGTGTCTTATCAGAAGATTTTAAAAGCTTGGGCGCTGAGGCTTGGACTGCACCATAAGCGATTACCCATAAGGCCATAAACCCGCCTACTATAAAAAATGCTTCTCTTGATGAGAAAACAAAGCTTTCTATCAGTATCGAATGAAAATAAATAGGAACTCCGACGACAAACCAAACATCTCGTGCTCCAAACAAAAAAAACCGAGCTGCCGAAAGGCGGTTGATATTACTGTCCTTGGAAAAGACCTCTGAAATTTTTGCTTTTTTTCTGCCAGCTGGCAGCCCA
>JAURGE010000041.1:0-245 GCA_030833925.1 Alphaproteobacteria bacterium | reverse complement strand
AGGCGGCATGTAAATAACTGCCCCAATTAGGATGGCAAGAAGCCCAATTGCCATTCCAAGTGTTACAGCATCAAAGCCGAAACCTCCCAGTAATGCAGCCCCTAAAAAAAAGCCAAATCCCTTTACCGCGTTTTTCGAGCCCGTAAGGCGTGCGACCCATTTAAAGAGCTGACCGTGCCCATCCTCCGGCGCTAGAAGCTTCACAGCGCTCTTTGCGCTCATTTTTGTTAAATCTTTTGCTATTC
>JAURGE010000040.1 GCA_030833925.1 Alphaproteobacteria bacterium | reverse complement strand
CGAAGCCGGGGTAGAAGCCGAAGCGGAGCAGGAAGCGGTCGCGGAACAGGGGTTGTCAGCTGACGCGGTCACATTGCAGGGGAAAGAGCCGGCAGAAACAGCCGAAAGCGCCCTAGATTTGACCAGTAAACGTGCGGCTGCTTCCGGCGACGTGCCGCCGGTCAAACTTGAGCCGAGGCAGCAAGGTGACAAGCCTGAGTTGCAGGTTGGGGAGGGAATCGTAAGCAAGGAGGGGGTAATTGACGAAGAGGATGTTTCCTTGCGAGCGAAGGGGCGCGTACCCCAATCGGATGACTTAGTTCCCGACGGTGGCGATACGTTGGGACTCAAAATTCCAGATAAAGCGCCAGTTGTGGACGACGCGCTGGATCCCGGTCTACGACTTCCTGAAGGCGCCTCGCTGCCAACCAAGGAGGCTGATGAAGCCGACTTGTTGGGGCAGCCACTAGACAGAAAGAAAAAACCTTTTGGCCTCGACGAAATCGATAAGTTGGACTCAGATAGTGTCGCTAAGGTGACAAAAGATCAGCTAAAAGAAAATCTTCAAAATGATTTGAAAAAATTTACAGGAAAAAATTGATGAGATTTATAGGTATTAAAAACTAAAAATAATAAATTATTAAAAATAAAATAATACTAAATTTGTATAAAAAAATAATTTAAAAATCTTTTTTTCTTTGATAACAAATAGATAGCCAATTACGCTAAAGCAACTTAGCATGGTGTCGAATAGTCGACACATCTATCGGATGTTGCACTATCCCGCCAGCGCCTTTGACCGTTACTGATCACGGTTCAAGGTGATTTTTTTTCTTTAGGAGGTTAGTTGTTATGTCAGATAGCTTGCAGAAATGGGTTGGTCGTAATCGCCCCCCTCGCGTTCAGATTACCTACGATGTCGAAATCGGCGATGCAATCGAATCTAGAGAGTTGCCGCTGGTCGTTGGAATCATGGCAGACCTATACGGCCAGCCATTGGTACCCCCGCCCAAACTGAAGGAGCGGCGCTTCATTGAAATTGACCGTGACAACTTTGACGGCGTGATGGGCAAGATTGCCCCCCGTCTGGATATGTCGGTTCCCGACACTCTGAAGGGCGAGGGTAATTTGAAGGTGGAACTCAACTTTATTGAGTTCGCCGATTTTCAGCCAGAGGCCATCGTCAAGCAAGTGCCGCGTCTTTCAAAGCTCCTCGAGGCACGGAATCAGTTGCGTGACCTGTTGAGCAAATTGGACGGTAACGACGAACTCGACTTGTTGCTGGAAGACATTATCCAAAATGCCGAGCAGTTACAGGAAATCAAAGGCGCAGCACCAAGTGATGCCGCCGCAGACGCCAGCCCGGAGGGTGACGCATCCTCGGAAAACGCTTGAGTGTTTACTCAGCTTTGAAAATAAAAGTTAGGAATTCAAATGGCTACAGAAAATTCAAAAGATGCCGGCGCTAAGGCGTCTGCCGCAGGGACAAGTGAATTAAGTCTTCTAGACAAAATTGTTCTGGAAGGCAAGATGGCGATCGAGCCATCCCAAGGGGAATACGCGAAAAAAATGTTGGGGCAATTTGCCACGCAGATTTTGGATGAGGGTATGAAAACTGCACCGAATAAAGGTGTAGTTGCAATGATCAATGAGCGAGTTGCTGAGATCGATCGTATCTTGAGCGATCAACTCAATGCAATCATGCACCATGAGCAGTTCCAAGCCTTGGAGGCGTCATGGGTCGGTTTACACGACATGGTCTTTGGTTCGGAAACCAGCACCAGCTTGAAGTTGCGTTTGCTAAACGTATCAAAGAAGGAGCTTCTCAAAGACCTGGAGGGCGCCGTTGATCATGACATGAGCGTGCTTTTCAAAAAGGTTTACGAGGACGAATACGGAACGTTCGGCGGCCATCCATACTCCGTACTTATCGGTGACTACTATTTTGGGCGTCACCCGCAAGATATGGCGCTTTTGCAGCGCTTGTCCAAGGTAGCTGCCGCATCGCACGCGCCGTTTATAAGCGCTGCAGCGCCATCACTATTTGACATGGGTAGCTTCACAGATCTTGGCGTTCCGCGTGATCTTTCGAAAATATTTGAAAGCGCAGAGTTAACCACTTGGCGTTCCTTCCGTGATTCAGAGGACTCGCGTTACGTTTCGTTGGTTTTGCCCCGTTATGCTGCGCGCCTGCCTTATGGTCCCGATACAAAACCGGTTGAAAGCTTCAACTTTGTTGAGGATGTTGACGGCACTGATCACAGTAAATACCTTTGGGCGAACTCTTCATACCAGCTGGGTTTGCGCCTGACAGATGCCTTTGCCAAGTACAACTGGACAACTGCAATTCGTGGCGTGGAGGGTGGCGGAAAGGTGAGCAGCATGACTGCTCATACTTACAAAACCGATGAAGGCGATGCTGCGTTGAAGTGTCCAACGGAAGTGTTGATCACAGATCGTCGAGAGAAGGAGCTCAACGACCTTGGTTTTATTGCCGTGGTTAACTCAAAAGGCTCGGACTTTGCAGCCTTCTTTGGTGGTCAGTCAACCAACAAACCCAAAAAATACAATCTTGATGCCGCTAATGCGAACGCAGCGCTGTCATCGCGCCTTCCCTACATTTTGGCGGCCTCGCGATTCGCTCATTACATAAAAGTAATCATGCGTGACAAGGTGGGTAGTTTCCAAACGCGGCAATCTGTTGAGGAGTATTTGAATCTTTGGATCAGCGACTATGTTCTCCTCAGTCCCAGTGCGACACAAGGTGAAAAGGCACGATTCCCGCTATCCGAAGCCCGAATTGATGTTGTTGATCAACCAGGTAAGCCAGGCGCCTATTCGGCAACTGTCTTCTTGAAGCCGCATTTCCAGATGGAAGAGCTGTCTACGTCAATTCGGTTGGTTGCGGAGCTGCCAGCTTCAGCGGCCTAACCGCGTCGTCTAAAAATCAGGTGAGGCCAGGGAGCCTCACCATCAATCAAAGGAACAAGAAATGTCTGATGTACTGATTCTTGATATGGGTAAAACCATTAAAGGTAACTGCGACATAACCGGTTACGCTGACAAAATCATTGTGGGTAGTTTTTCGCATGGCGCGTCTATCCCTATGCAAAGTGATGCATCTAACTCCGAGCGCACTGCCGGACGCCCGATGTTCTCCGAAATGAGCTTCTCAAAAATGTCAGATCTGTCTACGACGGAAATGTACAAGGCGTGTAGCCAAGGTTCAAAAATTGGCACGGTCACTTTACACGTTGGTCGGGTCGAAAATGGCAAGTTCATGAGCTTTTTGAAGTACGAGCTCACCAATGCAATGATTTCTAGCATCAACACCTCTGGAGGAGGAAGCGGTTTACCCAGTGACAGTTTTAGCCTGAACTTCACAAAAATAAAGTGTGAGTACACGCAGCAGAAGTCTGACTCCTCGAAGAAGGGTACGGGCACTTGGAACTGGAACATGGAGACCATGAAGTCGGATTAATCTCGTTCAATTGCCTGACCTCATCGATTAACGAAGCGATCTAAGTAGGCCTTGCTGTATGGAGCTCGTCGCAAAAATCCCATTATTTGACCGGTTGACTGGTCAGTTGATGGGGTCCAAGGATGGACGCAATCTGCAAGCGGATGGACTCAACCTATCGCTTTGTCGGGATTTGGAGCGTTTATTCAGTAGTCGTAATGGTTTGACGATGTCGGAGTTTTTAAACTGCGCAGGCGGAGTCATGCATTACGGCATACCTGACACGTTGGATCTCTCCCCTCAGTCAGGTCGTGATATTGGGTTGCTAGAAGATGTATTGCGCCACGCAATTGCGTTGTATGAGCCCCGATTACTGAATGCCACTATCGTTGCTCGACCAGATGAAAACAATAAATACGGCGTCAACGTGCAACTGAAGGCGGCCGTAAGGTTAGGCGGGCAATTGAGACGGGTTGATTTTGATCTTCAGATGGGGGCCAGCGGCGTTGCGATGCAGCCAGTCGAGCCCTCCTCTACAAAAGGTGAAATGTGACTCCTGAAAATGATCTTCTGGACTACTACCGTGACGAAATAGCCTACTTGAGAGTTCAAGGCGGCGAATTCGCTGCGCGGTATCCAAAAATTGCACAACGTTTGCTGTTGAGCGCATCGGAGTCTCCTGATCCGCATACAGAGCGGTTAATGGAGTCTTTCGCGTTTTTGACCGCACGGGTACATCGCGACATTGATGGTGAATTTCCAGCAATTTCTGGGGCACTGCTCGAGAGTACGTGTCCTAATTTGGTTCACCCAGTTCCCTCTCTATCGATCGCCCAGATGGATCTCAATCCCTCACAAGGCAAGGTCACCGCGGGATTGAAGGTTCCCAGGGACACCGGGCTGTGGGCGTTCGCCGCCAGTGGGCAGACATGCCGATTTAAAACGGCAGCGGACGTTGAGCTGTGGCCTCTGAGAATTAGTCGGGTGGCTCTTGAGCAAGAGCGGATGCTGAAGTTGAGTTTTGAGGCAGTGGGTGGCGTCGATGTATCCGAATTGACGCTTGACAAATTGGCCATTCATTTAAGTGGCGATTTGTTAGTCACCATGCCGTTGCACGATTTACTTGTGAGTGGACTAGAGGGCATAGAGTTACTGACGGGTAGTGGCAATACACACAAAATTGCCCCAAGCAAGTTCGCTGAGTTGGGCCATGGTATCGACGAACTTGCCGTACCCAACCCCCGTAACGGACATCCAGCCTATGCGTTGTTACAGCAGTATTTTTCCCAACCACGCCTATTCCAGTTTTTTGAATTAAGCGGTTTAAAAGGGCTGCTGGGAACTGGAAAAACGTTTTCTATTCGACTTGTGTTTGATCGTTCCAGTCCGACGCTGCAGAACCTAAGTGCAGAAAACTTCAAACTAGGTTGCGTCCCAATCGCTAATCTTTTCGAACAAACGTCCGAGCCAATTACCCTAACTCAAAAAGAATACGAGTACCGTTTGATCCCAGATTTTCAGCGGGAGGATACGGTGGAAATTCACTCCGTGCAGTCTATTTTTGTGACTGATCCGGAAATAGAACGCCCCATCGTTATCCCTAACGTCTTCGCAGGTGCGGATGAGTCGGGAGAGAGCGATGTTTTTTGGACCAGCCGGCGAGAGGTTAGCTTGCGCACGGATATGACAGGTTGTGACGTCTACTTGGGCTTGGTCAATAACCTCGACGAACCCAAGCTGCCAGCGTCACCGGTTATTTACGCAAAAACCCTTTGTACGAATCGCAGATTGGCAGAGATGGTCCCAGCTGGAACAAAGCTGGTTGGTCAGAACATATCGACCTCAATTGCGATAAAAAATTTATACCAGCCGAGTCCCCAAGAGCAGCCCAAGGTGGGGAAGAGAGCCCTTTGGAATTTGGTGTCAATTCTGCGCTTGAATCACCAAAGCCTTCTGGATAGCACGCATGGGTTGGAGCACTTAAAAGATCTCCTGATGCTGTTTGCCGGAGATTCTGCGTCCAATCAAGGCCAGATCCGAGGAATAAAGTCTCTCATAACGAAGCCCGCGACCCTTAGAAAGGGTACTGATGTATGGCGAGGGGTGTGCACTGGGACTGATATTGCAATCGAGTTCGATGACGATGCATTCGTCGGTGCGTCTCCCTTGTTGTTTTCAAGGGTACTTCTAGAATTCCTATCGCTCTACACCACCGTGAATTCTTTTGTGCGGTTGACCGTTTATAGGCGTGGGCAGATTTGGGCCTCGTGGCCTGCTTTAGGGGGCGGCCAGTGCGTGATGTGATCGCCCGCCTGTTGGCGCAACCGCAAGGCTTTGACCTGTTCCAAGCGATCAGCTTACTAGAGCGCGACGCGGCTGAAAAAAAAGGCCTTGGGACATCCTTAGGCGAAGATGAATCGATCAGGCTGAAATCGGACATCAGCCTTAAGTTCCATGCAAGCGACATTCGCAAGGTTTCAAGAAATACAGCCGAGGGGCCATCTCACACGCTGATAACGCCGATCATGTCCTTAGCCGGGCCAAACGGTCCAATGCCTGTTGTGTTCACTGAGATGCTGCTAGAGCAATCAAAAGTGCGTGATTTTGGGGCGGCGGACTTCTTGGATATTTTCAATCAACGATTACTCGGTCTTCTATACAGAGGTCGTAAGAAGCATCACCTCTCTTTGCAGGGTCGTGCTTGGAGACGGTCAGCGGCAGTGCGGGCTTTGGAGGCGTTGTCGTCTGTAAGGTTAAAAGACTCTGCCCAGATAAGGCTCAATCATGTGGCGCTTCAGGGCGCTGCTCCTCGCTCGGTAATTGGCCTGGTGCAGGTGATAAAGGATCGGCTCGGTTTACGCTGCGTTGTTGAGTCGTTTGTTGGAAATTGGGTTGAAGTCACCGACCCTCTGCAACCGCGTTTGGGTGGTAGGCGTCAAAGTGCTTTGCGTTTAGGGGTTAACACAACCCTAGGAACGCGGGTATGGAGCCAAGATCAAGCGATCACCCTTCGGGCTGAAACCAGCAGCATGGTCGAGTACGCCTCTTTTCTGCCGGGCGGGTTGGGATACGAGAAACTCACCAAATTAGTACGAGAGTATTTTCAACGGCATATCGATGTGTTCTTTTGGCCCGCGCCGCCGTCAGGAATAACTTCATCGTCTTTAAGCCCAACTGGTACTGGCGCTGTGCATGCCAGATTAGGATTAACGGCATGGATAGGAGGCATTGAGAACGGTGCCAATCGACCCGCTTACGGATCACCATGCCTTAATCTGCGGACGACATTAACCGGTTCTTATGCGCCAGAGGTGCAGTGACGATGGAAATCGACATCCGCACCCTATTGACGCGCCTTAATCCATCGTGCAAACACGCGATGAATATGGCCGCTCAGGTATGCGTGAATCAAACGCACTTTAATGTCGAAATTGAACACTTGCTCTTGGCAATGCTCGAAGAGCCTCTGCCAGACTTGGCGCTGATATTTGATGAGCACCAGATCAACCGGGAAAAAGTAGTTGAGCAATTGCAAAAGAGCGTCGAGGGTTTTAAACGAGGTAATGCACGAACGCCAGCATTGTCCCCACTTTTCGCGCCACTTATTCAAGAGGCTTGGCTGCTGAGTTCAATGCTCCTTGGCGAGCAGGAGGTTCGATCCGGAACAATCATGCTCGCGATGCTGGAAGTAGCGGCGCTAAGAGGTGTATTGCTGGAGTCCGCGCCACTTTTATTGGAGATACCGCGAGAGGTATTGCGCAACGCGCTCCCTGATGTGTTGGAAAAATCGGGAGAGGATGTCGGCGAATTAACTGTTGTCTCAAGCGGTGAAAAGGCGGCTATGCAAGCCAATGGGAAAATGCCGTCGTCCCATCCCAAAGAGAAAAATGCGACTCCCGCTTTAGATCAATATACGGTTGACATCACGGCGTTAGCGCGCAAGGGTCTTATTGATCCGATACGAGGCAGAGATACAGAAGTGCGACAAATTATTGACGTACTTCTTCGTCGGCGGCAGAACAATCCGATTTTGACTGGTGAGGCGGGTGTAGGAAAAACCGCTGTGGTTGAGGGTTTTGCACAGCGTGTTGTTGATGGTCACGTGCCTCCTGCTTTGCAAAATATAAGCGTTCACTCATTGGATTTAGGGTTACTGCAAGCAGGAGCTGGAATCAAAGGAGAGTTCGAAAACCGAATCAAATCCGTCATCGCCGAAGTCCGGTCATCAATCAAACCGGTGATCCTTTTTATTGACGAGGCACATCAGTTAATAGGCGCGGGCGGCCAAGAAGGTCAGGGTGATGCAGCTAACCTGCTTAAACCAGTTCTCGCAAGAGGTGAGTTACGGACCATCGCCGCCACCACCTGGGCAGAGTACAAAAAATATGTCGAAAAAGACCCCGCGCTGGCGCGTCGTTTTCAGGTGGTCAAGGTTGAAGAGCCCACAGCGGACGTCGCAGTCGAGATGCTACGGGGTGTCAAAGCGTCCTTAGAAAAACACCATGGTGTTGAAATTTTGGATGAGGCGCTTGAGGATGCAGTGCGCTTTTCTCAACGTTACATTTCCGGCCGTCAATTGCCAGATAAGGCGATTAGCGTTTTGGACACGGCCTGTGCGAGGGTCGCTGTCGGCTTATCGGGTGAGCCGGAGTTGATCGAGTCAACTCGCAGCGCATTGCAAAATCAAAATGAAACGCTTCGCCTGCTAAGGCAACGTTGTGCCAGAGGTGAGCCTCTCGAGTCGAACATTGCCTTGGCTCGTGTACAAGTGAAACAGACCGAAGAAAAACTTGATGGACTTCTTGAGAGCCTAAGGGCGGAGCGCGCCTCAGTTAAAGAAATCACAGACCTGCGCAAAAAAATATCAGAACTGACTGATGCCGACACCAAGCTTATGGATGAGGAAGTTCAGTCCATGGCTGACCAACTCACGCGTCTGACCAGTGGCCTTGTAGCGATTCAAGATGATGCGCCAATGGTCCCTTTGTATGTTGATGGGAAAGTTGTTGCGGATGTGATCTCGTCGTGGACCGGTATCCCCATTGGACGAATGATGACTGATGAGGTTCACACAGTCTTACACCTAAAAGACCGTTTGCGTGCACGTGTCATTGGTCAGGATGACGGGTTGGATACGATCGCCCGTCGTGTGCGAACCTTTCGGGCACAACTGGATGACCCCGCGAAACCGGTTGGGGTATTTATGTTGGTTGGCCCTAGTGGGGTCGGTAAAACTGAAACGGCGATGACGCTTGCCGACATGTTGTACGGTGGAGAAAAAAACGTTATCACCATCAATATGTCGGAATATCAAGAGGCTCATACCGTATCAAGTCTGAAGGGCGCACCACCCGGATATGTCGGATACGGAAAAGGGGGCGTCCTTACCGAAATGGTCCGTCGTCGCCCTTACAGCGTTGTGTTACTGGATGAGATAGAAAAGGCTCATCCTGATGTGATCGAGTTGTTTTTCCAAGTGTTTGACAAAGGTGTGATGGAAGATGGGGAGGGTGTCAGCATCGACTTTAAAAACACGTTGATCATCCTGACTTCGAACTCGGCACAAGAAACAGTTGTCTCAGCGTGTCGATCTGGGGTCAGACCGACCAGCGATGAGATGCTTTCACGCTTGCGTCCAGAATTGCAGCGAGAGTTCAGTCCTGCATTTCTGGGGCGTTTGGTTATTGTTCCCTACTATCCTCTGGGGGACGAGCAGATTCGTTCTATCGTTACGCTGAAACTTCGTAAGTTAGCCAGTCGTTTTAGAGAAAATCACAATGCGACATTCACGTGGGACTCTCAGGTCACGGATCTGATTACAGATCGTTGTGTTGAGGTGGACAGCGGGGCAAGAAATATCGATTACATATTGACGCATCACGTCCTGCCTAATTTATCGACATTGGTTCTCGAGAGAATCTCCATTCACAAGCCTTTTTCTTCCGTTCA
The DNA here is from genome assembly GCA_030833925.1 of Alphaproteobacteria bacterium. Lineage (GTDB taxonomy): Bacteria > Pseudomonadota > Alphaproteobacteria > Bin95 > Bin95 > VMCJ01. The sequence goes on along the minus strand of JAURGE010000040.1, from coordinate 12,457 downwards.
CATGTATGTTGACGGTGATGGTGAGTTTTCCTACACCTTGAAAAATCAAGTGATTGGCTTTGGAGAGACCTCATGAGAACCGGTTTCAAGCAGCCTGTCGGGATATTGTCGATTAGTACACCGTTCGGTGATGATGATTTGTTGTTGGATGCAATCGAGGGGTATGAAGGGATATCGGAACTATTTTGCTTCCAGCTCCATATGCGCTCACCCGTCTCCAACCTCGCAGCAGACACGATTGTGGGAAAGTCGGTCACGGTGACTTTGCAGGCCGAGGGCGCTGAGAGTAGGGAGATAACGGGCATCGTTTCTCGTTTTTCTCAAAGCGGTTTTGATCGTGATTTTGCAAGCTACCAAGCCGAGTTGGTTCCTGATGTCTGGCTTTTGAAGCTCTCCCGCGATCGAAAGATATATCAAAATAAATCTGTACCAGACGTACTTACAGAGGTTCTGACAGCCTTTGGAATCGCAATCGAAGATAAGTTATCTGCGTCCTATGAGCCTATTGAGTACATTGTTCAATACGATGAGACGGCGTACGACTTCATCTCTCGTTTGATGGGCAATGCAGGAATTTTCTTTTTCTTTTCATTTTCCAATAGCGAACAAAAAATAGTCCTAGCGGACGACGCTTCCGCGTTTGAAAGCTGTGTGGGTGCAGACACCGTGCGGTTCGCCCCCATGACTGGACAAGAAAATCCGCTAGATACAGTCGTGTCATTTAACTATGAAAATTCGGTCAAGTTAAAGACGGTGACGGTGAGTGACTACGATTTCACGTCGCCTACGACATCTCTCGAAGGTAGTTACGAGCAAGCCAGTGGAGCGGGAGAGATGTATGAGTTTGGCTCCGGGCACTCTGACACAGCGGCTGCTACGGCAATTGCCCAACTTCGCGCAAAGGCTGGTGGGGTCAGCGCGACCCTGCTGCGCGGTGACAGCTTTGCATACCCGTTTGTGCCTGGTGCCAAATTTACACTAAAGGATCACTTCGTAGCGGCTCTTAATTCGGAATACGTCATTCGGCGAGTGCAACACATTGCGCGTGACGACTACTACAGTAACTCCTTTGAGTCATTTCCTTCTGCCACTACGTATAGCCCAGCAATACAGATCAATAAACCTAAGGTCGCTGGATGCGAATCTGCCATTGTGGTTGGGCCCAGTGGCGAGGAAATTTGGACTGACGAATACGGTCGGATAAAGCTCCAGTTCCCATGGGATCGCGATGGCGTGAAAGATGAAAACAGCTCTCCTTGGATTCGAGTGAGTCAATCTATGGCTGGAGCAGGATTCGGCTCGATTTTTATCCCTCGGATAGGGCAAGAAGTAATCGTTTCTTACTTGCAGGGTGACCCTGAGCGTCCAATCGTGACTGGCTGCGTCTACAACGGTGAGAATACGACGCCGATGGAGCTCCCTGCCAATCAAACACAAACCATCGTTCGCACCTGGTCATCAAAGTCGGGTGAGGCTGGCAATGAGCTTAGGTTTGAAGATAAAAAGGACTCAGAGGAGCTGTATCTTCACGCTCAAAAAGATATGAATGTTGAGATCGAGAACGACCTCAACACAACGCTTGTTAAGGGATCTGAGACGCATCTCATCAAAGAGGGGGATCGCCTAACCGAGATCCAAAAAGGTAAGGAAATTCACAAAGTCCAGACGACTCGGTCATTGGAAGTGGTTGGCGATGAGACCCATACAAACAGCGCGGCGTTCACCCATACGGTCGACGGCGATTACAACCTGACTATCAAGGGGGCTTTAAACATTACGGTCACTGGTGCGATCACGGTGAAGTCGGATGCCAATATTGACCAGACCGCTGGAAGCGATTTCTCATTGAAATCCGGAACAACGTTTTTAAGCGAGGCTGGCACCGCGCTCACGGCTAAGGCCGGTACCGAGTTAACTGCGAATGCGGGTACGAATTTGACGAATAAAGCGGGCATGAAGCTGCTCAATGATGCCGCTATGCAAATTGATAATCAGGCGGCCATCATAAATAGCAAAGCCAGTGCCACCCAGACAGTAGAGGCTGGCGCCTTACTGACGCTCAAGGGGGCGTTGGCAAAGGTCAACTAATCAACATGACAAATACCGCCACCTCTTTCGACACCATCGAGCCCATTTTGGGTGAGCAGGATGTAGATGCGCTCGTGCCGATTGAGGAGAGAGATGACGAAGGAAACCTTCGCATGCAATGTACGACGCAGGGTGGGCAGTTGCATGGCTTACTTCTCAAATCCTCCGAGTCAGGCAAGCCGCTGATGCAAGCAAGTTTTAACAGAGGTAAGTTGCAGGGGCGAATGACCCTATACGAAGAAAATGGTTTGCCAGCACAAACAAGCGAGTATCGAGAAGGACTGTTGCAAGGTCAGATGCGTATTTTTTCGCAGGGAAAGTGCATATCAGAGCAGCAATATATACACGGCAAGCTTGAGGGTAAAAGCGCTACCTACGATCTCACCGGTCAGTTGACTTCCGTCATGCATTTTGTGGCTGGCGAACTACATGGGGTTGCAGAGTTTTACTCGCAAGGTGAGTGCGTGCGTCGTGCGAACTACAAGCATGGGTCGTTGGACGGAGAGTCGCTTGACTTTAATCGCTACGGGGAGGTTGTCCAGCGTTCAAATTACCGTGCCAACTTGTTGGAGGGCTACTTCATCAGGTATTGGCCCGGAGGTGAGGTGATGGAGCGAACCCAGTACTCGCAAGGAACGCCCGTCGCCCCCACAGAGCGCTTTGACCAAGAGGGTACCCGTGTTGACCGGAACTTCGCCCGCCCGCCTTTGTTAGAGCGGATAAAAATATTTTTGAGGGGAGACTAATGGGACAACAAGTTTGTATGGGTGCGATGCTCAGTTGCTCCTTCGGGGTAGCACCAGGCTCATTGATGGTTTTGCCTTTGAGTCAAGTGATGACGACGACACCCGCGGCCAACATTATGGACAACAAACCGATGGTCAACGTCCTGCCATTTGGCATGTGCCAGTCTCTCGCTAACCCAATGGTTGCGGCGGCCACCGCGGCAGCCTTGGGTGTATTGACGCCGATGCCTTGTATACCGATGACGATGGCCCCGTGGATGCCAGGTTCACCAACAGTTTTGATTGGAAACATGCCAGCCTTAACTGACAGTTCAAAGCTCATGTGCAGTTGGGGTGGCGTAATCGGGATTGATGCGCCAGGTCAATTTACGGTTTCGGTGGCGTAGGGGATTCTTATGAATTACGAGTTCAACGTAACCACGCGACTGACATACATGTTTGTCATTGCGTCGGTGTTGCTACTAGTTTTCACTTTTCTGTTTGGCCTGCATCTGGGCGAAAGCATCGCACGCGAATCGCTGGCGAATTCGAAACCATTGGTCGCTGATGGTTCAGTGGTAACCAGTCCAGCATCTACCGGGGCCTCAAGCTTAAGTAAAGTTAACGGTGCGGTGCGCGATGCACAAAATGCCTTGAAAGTTCCAAAGCTACCCTCTGTCGGTGGCTTACCTGCCAATATTCCTTTAGAGGTTGGGAAGTGACAAAAGCGAGTGTTATACAAAAAATGAAGAAGTTTCAAATTGACTGTTCGCGGCAAATTTTTAATGCCGTTCTCGGGCTTGCTCTGGTGACTAGTCTTGCTGGTTGTAGCGTGCTCGATTTTGTTAAAGATAAGGTCGCCTCTGTCGCCTCGGTTGCCGAATCTGCGCTCGGTTTAAAAGAGCCAGGTCCACCAAAATGGTCGATGTTACGTCTCGTTGCAGAGAAGGGAGCGTTTGACGACACAGCCGCAGCTGCTGATTTGGTATGCATTACAGACGAAAAACTATCGGCAACATTTTCAAAAACAGCAGCCAAAATTTGGTTTGATAACAAAGAGAACCTACTAGCAACCTACGCGGAAAATTTGACGTTGATTAGCCGAGAAATAGTGCCGCAGCAGACGTTGCTAATCAGCGAGGAAGAGCTTGAAAGCTGCGTCGGATTCACGGCACACCTGTTTGTCAACTACCGCTCAGATGGCTTACATGCCCTAACTCTTGACATGTCAACGCCCGGCTACACCGTCGAGTTGGGTAAAAGTCAATTCAAAGCCACGGTCAGCGAATAACAAACCCATTAAAAAAAATAAACGATATGACATTTCCAGCACCAATCGATCGTATTCAGTGGCATGAAGGAATGCTGCTTGGCCCACAGCACTTTCAAATCGAAAGCGCCAGAGTTGACCAACTTGTCGCGTGGCAGGTAGGACTGACGCAACCGAATGCTTGGGGGGTGAGTGAGCTGGTCTTAGATGAAAATCTATTATCTAACGGCGTAATTCGTGTGCTTAACTTCAGTGCTGTCATGCCCGATGGTTTCGCGGTAGATCATTCGGCGGAGTTGTCGCCGGAACTTGATCTTTCGCTGGATCTGAAAAAATTAGGTGAGCAGGCCGACGACGGTGTTGCGATCTACGTTGTTTTGGGCCGGTCTAGGACACTGCGTAATAAAGCGTTGCCCCCAAGGTTCGTTGGCAAGCAACACCTGCCCGTTGAAGACGAAGTGTCGGAGGCGTCACCCGTTGACATCGCGCGCTCGCGCCCACTCCTTTCCTTGCAAGCGGGTGAACTGCCGTCGTCTGCTTATGTGTCGATCAAGTTATGTGTGATTAAAAAAGACAATGAGCTCTACCGTCGCGGCGAGTATGAACCGCCATGGTTGTCGATACCTCAGACCAGTGGACAACGACAGCGCGCAAACGCGGTCGCATCGCAGGTTCGGAGCAAGGCGGTGTTTTTGGCAAAGCAAATGGTCACACCTTCATCAGCTGTGGAGGACAGAGTTCTTCACCTTGAAATGCGAGCTCGCCTCAACGCTCTCACCCAAGGGCTGCCTCTGTTGGAGGCTGTGTTGCAGGCCAAGCAGCTGTCTCCGTATCAACTTTACTTGGCACTTTGTTCGCAGCTGGGGTTTTTAGTCGGTTTGCGTCCGACGGCGGTGCCACCAATTCTGCCTGCCTGGAATCATGCCGAGCCTGGTACCAGCCTTTCGCCGTTGCTTGATATTTTGGAGGGTTTCGTGGCGGAGATCAGTCAAGACTGGCGAACTGAAGTGTTTACCTTCAATGGTGAAGTATTTGAAATACACCTTGATGGGGAATGGATAGGGGAGCGCCTTGTGGTCGGAATGTCGGGTCAAACTGACAAAGAACTGGTTGCGTGGATGAGCGGTGCCGTTATTGGCTCATCTAGCGTTTGGGGTAGCTTGAGCGATCACCGTGTCTTAGGTGCCACGCGCAAGCAGGTGTTGGAGGTCCCCGAGTTAGGACTGCGCGGTAATAACGGGCAAATATTGTTCTCGATCATTGTAGACCCGCGCATTGTTCTAAAAGATCAGACCTTCGTAATTGGCAATGTGAATATGACACGCAAGGTGCCGCGACCTCAACAGGTTGTTTTGTACCTAAAAGGTTGAAATGCCGAAGCCCGAGGATGAACAAATGACTTCGATGCAAATAAACGATCCCATGCGTATGACTTCGACCGAGGGGGATACGGCAAAGATCGATGCCGCGTCTCATCAGTTACGTCAATTTTATTTGGCGTTGCAGCGAATTGCGGTTGCTGCTCAGGGCTTAAATCAAGAGCAAAGCAAAGAGGGTGCAGCAAAAATCAGTGATCGGCTTATTGAGTTGATTGAGCTACAAACCTTAGAGGCACAGCGTCAAGGTGGGCGGATGTCCTTGGATAAGGAGGCGCACGCGCGCTACATCAAGGCGGCATTAGCAGACGAATTTCTACTTGCACTCGATTGGGAGGGACGAGGTTACTGGCGGCAGTGGCTTCTTGAAGAGCGCCTTTTCAATAGCAGCCAAGCGGGCGAAAAAATATTCTATTCTGTTGATGCAATCTTGAGTTCGAGAGATCCTTCTCACCGAGGTGTTGCACTACTTTATCTATACGCGTTGTCGCTCGGTTTTCAGGGGCAGTTTAGAAGCGGAGAAGAGCTCGAGACGCTTGCGGTTTACAGACGAGACCTCTTTCAATTCGTTTATCAGCGTCCAGCAGAGGCCTCAGGGCGGGAGCGCTTTGTTTCTGACGGTGCATATCAAAGCACCATCTCGCACCTGATCGGCGATCGTGCGCCTAAGCTTAGTCGGGGTAAATTATTTTTTGGACTTTCCTTTTTGATACTGCTGGTGGTTTCGCAGGTAATTTGGCTGTTTATCTCTTTTCCGTTAGAGGAAATTTTGAATAGCTCTCCAGCATTTAACGCTATTGCGTCTAAAAAATAAGGCGAATAACGTGCTTGATTATTTAACAACCCACTTCTGGACGATTTTTTTTGGTGTCTTGGCGATTGGCGCCTTGATCTTGATAGCGCTGATCATTTCTGCAGCCATTAAGAAGAACGAAGCGCCAGTGCCTGAAAAGGTTGAGGTTGACCGAGGTAAAGGTATTCGTTTGCGTTTTTTGAGAAGATCATTTCGTCGTGCCGTGGAGTTTGTCGAGACTAAACTAGTCTCTCGCTCGCAGAAATACAACTATCACTGGAGTATTGTTTTTGATGAGGGCGCCTCTCGTGACGCGGTGCCGTTTGACCAGTCGGGTATTCCGCAGTCGTTTGACTTCAGTGCGAAAGGAGGCTCATCAGAAAAGGGCCTTCAATGGGATGTTTTTGACAAAGGGCTTACCGTCCAATTCAAGTCTGAATTTTTGGGAAAACACACAGAAAAGGATATTGTTGATAACAAAACTTGGAGCGATTTCCTAACACTCGCGGAGAACTATCGCGCCGAGAGACCTTTCGACTCCGTGGTCATTGCGATTCCATTCTCGGAATTACTCACCAATGACCCCACGGCCGATGCATCCCTGGCTCAGCGTGCACGCGCACTTCAAAAGCGAATTTGGCAGGCACAGGTTCGTTTCGCTCTGACCTTCCCCGTTTATATCCTCGTTACAGAGTGTGAGGCAGTGCCCGGCTTTGCTAAATTTGCAGCCGCACTTTCACCTCCGATGCGTAATAGCATGATGGGGTGGTCGAACGCCTTAGAGTTAACAGCCCCATTTCTCCAAGACTGGGTTGATAGTGGGCTTGATAGCGTCTTGGCCGATATCCAAGAGGCAAGTATTGAGCTAGCGGCCTTGGCACCAGGAGGCGAAGAAAGTAGCGAGCACTTTATGTTGCCGTTGCATCTTGAGAAAGTAAGACATGGCTTACGGCTCTTTATAAGAGAGGTATTCAAGCCGAGCAGTTACCACTCTGCGTTCCCACTTAGAGGCTTTTACTTTACTGGGGATGTCAGCCCCGAGTCGCAGGTTTTAGCGATCAGGTCATCTAATTCAGGGGAGGCAGAGGGGGCTGAGACACAACCAAAAGATGTTTCCGAGCAAACCTTTGACCTCAAAGCGCTCGATGCGATTTCACGCTCTGCGGTGGAGGCCATAAACCGCGATCCTGTAATTTACCGTGAGCCCGTTTTTCTAAGAGACTTTATAGAACTGAAGGTCTTTTCAGAAACTGGTCTGGTTCGGAAAGCATCAAGCTATCGAATGCGCGTTTCTGGCTCAAATAGGTTACTGCGCTGGGCAGGTTTCGCCTTGATTGGTCTCTGGTGCGTCGCTCTTGTGGGCGGTAGCATGCGCCTAGCTTGGGTAAAGGATGAAAGACTCACTTTGGAGAGAAATCACCAAGCCCGGGATTTGGAAAATCTGACCCGTGATCCAAATGAGTCGCTACCAGATCTGATTGAGAGGCTCAAAAAACAGCTCTCTCAGGAACTTGAGATTGCCAGCAATGCAGTCAAACCCCGTGAGCTGATGTGGGCAACATCGATGCCCGGCTCTTGGCCCATATTCAACGACCTGAATGAACAACTCACGGTACATTTTTCCCATATTATTGCCAAGAGTCTGCAAGAAGACTTACGCCGCCTAACCTACGCACGCATATCGGATCTGACCGGTTCGCGGTTAGACAATATTACGGGCACGTTGAGTCCTGAGAAAACATGTGCCCTACCCAAGGGCTTGGTAAAGAGTGATGGTTTACCGCTTGAGGCTGCGGTCGATCCGGAGGATCAACCTTCGTACTTTCCACTGATACAGTATGTCGATATGATCGACGCGCTCAGCGATGCTAGCAGTGTGATCAACAGGTTTAGCCTGAATGACCCGAGGGTTCCCGCGTTGGTTGAGCTTCGCCAGACGCTTACGCTTCTGCTTGGCGGAGCCCCAGCCTCCGACGTTAATGGTGCATACGCTTACTTAAGTAGAGAGCGTGAGGACGACGCGTCGATCGAAATGCAAAACGTTCGCCCAGCTTTCGAATGCGCATTGGGTATGGGTCTTATTGAGTTTAGAAAATCTTTATTTGAGGATAGCAAGCTTACTCAGTTGGAGTCACGAATCGCTGGGCAATTAACGGCCTTCTCTTCTGAGCGGAAGACAGCGGAAGATCTGGGTGCTTGGCGTATGTTATCTGTTGACCTAAAAGAGGAGGAGCAGATTTTTAGTAGCGGGCGCGGTAGTTGGATTAGGTTAGAGAAGATAAGTGACGATCCTTCCGTTCGCATGATGCTGAATAAAATCGCGACAAATCCTTTGCTTGGAAAGGACGTCGCACAACTTGCGAACACGCAACTCCAAGCCGACTTTGACAGGTTTAAAACCAAGTGGGCGCAGGCAGTAGAGGTCGGCGTATCCAAAGGCGATCTTATCTGGGACCCAAAAGCAGGAGCCTGGGAGACCTCTAAGGACAGGAAAGCATTGAGCCTTTCTGTAGAGAAGCTGATATCAGGTCCTTGGAAAGAGGTTCACTCAAAGCCGGTTTTACCTGATACCGATAGTGATGATTATTTAAGCTGGGACCTCAGCAAGTTGGACGAAGCGCTGGCCATATCCGATGAAATGCGAAAAATAAAGCAGGAGTTGATCCCCGGCGTACCCTTCAAGTACCGTTCGAATTTTGATATGTTCATCAACCGGCAGATCACTTTCCACACTGCGGGGTTGGTCTCTGATGCGGTCGTGTGGAGTAGCATGCCTATCGGGAACGAGGCAGACCGTGAGTCGGCCAATGCAAGGATCGCCAAAATCGCGATGCTGTTTAAATGGCTCAACGCGAAAGACTTGTCTCGCCAAATGCAAAATTTGGTGAGTACAGAGGCAACGGATCGTCTTTATTTGATCAACGAAGAGTTCGTAGCGGCTGAATTGTTCGCTCCTCTAGATAGCAAGTTTAAAAATTGGCGTAATGAGACGTCCCCGATGATGGCGGCCTACGGCTTCGATGATATGGAGGCGTTGCAAACCTATGTGGATCAACAAATAACCGCGGCTGGCAAGTTTGCGCAGAGGGCATCCGCTGTTCTGTCACAGTTATCGGACGAAGAGCAAGTTAACCCCTTGGTTACGCGATGGGACGGGATTGTCCGAGAGGTTGAACGCTACAAATTAAAGAGCCCTCGCAGCGCGCTAGTGTCATTGGAAAAACTACTGCTTGCTGATCCAGTCAAATTCAAGTTAGACGAATGTGCGTCTCAGGCTTCCGGTCGGGGTAGTTCTCGCGGAGCGAACTACTTCCAGGCCACGTTAAATTCGCTACGCAATAACTTAGCTTCGCGTTGCCAGGTCTTGGTAGCTGAAGGGTATCGAGCGGAATGGGGCAAGTTTGCGCAGCACTTTAACGCAAATTTAAAGGGACGTTTCCCCTTTGTCTACGCGGGTGCGACCGACGGTGTGTTACCGGCGACGCTAGATGACATCAAGACATCTTTTGATTTATACGCTTCTGCGAAAAAATCACTTGGAAGCAAGTTACAAAAGGATCCGTCCATAAGCGCATTTGCGGAAAGCATGGATGAGATGGTTAATTTCATGTCGCCCATCTTTTTATCTGACGGTAAGTTGGCGCCCGGCTACGACATATCGTTCGATTTCCGAGTCGCTCGGGAGCAAGAAAAATTCGCCAACACCATCATCGCTTGGGAGCTGCGCGTTGGTAAAGATGTACTGAAATCCGAACAGCCTCTTCGTAAACTTTACTGGAAGCCAGGCTTTCCTATCTCCTTGAAAATGAGGCATGCCAAAGATGGTCCGATTAAACCGGCGTCTCCAACTGGCGATGAATTCATACAGCCGTCCGGCCAAAGCGTTGTGCTATCTGCAAAAACAGCATGGTCGTTGTTCGAATTGTTGTCTAGGTATGTGGACCCTGTTTCTCAGGGCTTAGTTGACGAGGGAGTAAACGTCCTGAGTTTGAAGTATCCGTGGACCAGTAGCGTCGTAAAGTTAACTGAGTTACCTGAGAATGGTTTTGCCACGGTTGGGGTCGGATTTCAAATACGACCTAGGGGTAAAAATGACTTACTCATTTGGCCTAGGGTGTTACCTGTGAGTGCGCCTGATTGGAAAAATTGAGTGACTTGGCCAATGCGAAACTCAGTCTCAAAATTACTAACTAACAATTGATGAAAAGACGACGCGAGTGTGCCTCAGGCACGGATAAACAATTCAATGAAAATTTTCCAAATATGGAGATCTCTAATGGGTGCAATTGAAAAGATCAAGGAAGGGGTGCTCCCGGCCTCTGTGGTGAGTGAGTTACTGCGGCCGATATCATCGCAATCCTCTGCGGGTCACAGCATCCGCTCAGAGTCGTTATTCACCGAAATACGTTTTGCTCGGGATGAGGATGACCCCAATTTGCCTATGGGTGATTGGGCGCGGCCATTAAAAAAGGCTGACTGGGAGTTCATTGAGTTCAATTGTGCTGCAGTGATAAAGCTCCAAAGTAAAGACTTTCAATTAGCGGCGTGGTTAACCGAAGCATGGATTCATTCCGGGCAACTAGAGGGTGCGCGAAATGGTTTAGCCCTCATACACGGTCTGATCGAGCAATTTTGGGAGGATGCTTTTCCTGTGATTGAGGAAGGAGACGTGGATGCGCGCGTCGCCGTTTTTGAGTGGATCAACGACACCCTTGCGAGAACCCTTCGCTATCGCATGACCTTCGTTGACTTGATAGACCAAAAGCCGTCTTCTATTACCTGGGGGGATTGGGATGCCTTGAGCCAAAAGGAGCTTATCGCCTCATCAAACACTGAGGAATCAGAACGCGCGCGTGAAGGCAGGGCAGCGCTTACTCGGGCGTTGGTCTTAAAGAACGTGCGCGACTACTCTGTGGAAGACCTGAAGAAAAGACGCTCGTTAGCCACCGAATGTGATGAGCTAGTTGGTCTTATAAATACGGCGTTGGACGAAAAACTGGGCGCGGACAGACCGAGCTTGGGTCGCTTGCGTGAGACATTTTCAGATTTCATCCGAATTTATGAGTCAATGATTCCTGTGGTCGAGCGCCCAGTACCGGTCGAACCGCAAGAAAACAAAGCCTCTGCCGTGATAGCCCGGACGCCAACCTCGTTAAAAGGGATTCTTTCAATGTCAAGCAATACCCACCCCAACCAAGTAGACAGTGCGACCTGGTCGACTCGAGCCGAGGCCTACGAAACGCTCGAGCGTCTAGCTGATTACTTAGGCGCAATTGAGCCGCACAGCCCCACGCCCTATTTAATTCGCCGCGCCGTATCTTGGGGAAAAATGCCGCTACCGCAATTAATGAATGAAATATTGCGTGAGGGTGGGGATTTACACGGCATGATGAATATGCTCGGCCTACAAAGAGATGATGTACCGCGGTATGACGAAGAGTGAAAACTCTGATTCTTTGAACTGTAGATCAGGCAGTAATCAGAACGCATTTTGCCGATGAGTATTCGTAGAAACAAACATAAAGAGGACGGTAGGAATGCGGTATACGTACAAATTCACAAAAAAGTGTTTGGTCTGGCTGAGGGTGGTCAGCAGCGTAAAAATTCAATAAAGAAAAATAAAATATACCTGAATTAAGGAGAAAAAATGGCTAATTCAACGTTACGTGGTAAAGCACTATTTAAAAACGCTGCTAATACTGTCAAAGTTGCAAATAGCGTTGCAGGGAAAATTGGGCCAAAACACCCCTTAGCGAAGCAAATGTATGGCGATGTCCTTGTACTAGTAGATAGTTTTGGCTCTCTACTTCACCCCATCTCTTCAGATCCAAGCTTTAGGAAGAAGGCTCGATGGTTTGGGCGCAATCTCACAAAAGGAACAAAAAATGCAATTGCACTTTCCGTTGGTGCGATAGGTGGGCCCGCTGGACTAGCGTTAGCTGGGGGGGGGATTTTGATTGGATTTGCGGTGACCCATGCTTTGGACTATGCTTTTAAATACCATGCTGGTACGCGTACGAAGGATGGAGAAAAAGGGTTAAAAAAGGAAAGGGAAAACAGTCCTGGTTACTGGAAGAACATGGGAATAATTATAACTAATTTTTGAGAATATTTTTAACTCACTAATTTAAATAATACTTCGTTTCTTTTTAAAAACCAAAGTGTCCAAGGGGCATTGTAACCTGCATAAATTGCTGGCTCTTCA
>JAURGE010000003.1:60012-120224 GCA_030833925.1 Alphaproteobacteria bacterium | reverse complement strand
AGGCCGTACCAGTTATCGTGGTTGCTCCCTATGACAGCCTTTTTGAAAAAACTGCTTCTAACTTGCATCAATTAGTAGCCCGCGGAGGCAAGGCAATCCTGATTTCAGACGCCAATGGTATCAATGAAGCTGGGGAGTACGCCACTCATACAATAGAGATGCCATCATGTGATCCATTCGTGGCCCCTATAGTCTATGCAGCTCCAATCCAGCTACTGGCTTACTTTGCGGCTATAGCCAAAGGAACAGATGTTGATCAGCCCCGAAATTTGGCAAAATCGGTCACTGTCGAGTAGGTTTTTCTATAGAAACTATTAGATCTATGGGAATGATGAAAATTTTTAAATTTTTAACTTGTATTGCGGTGGTAGCTACCCTGGTTGGATGCAAGTCTGAGATTGTTGAAACAAAGGTAAAAACGTCAGACATAAAAAAAAGCATTTCTGGAGAAATGGTAACCGTCCCCTTTGCTGCGGTGCTGCAGGTTTTGGGTGACGATGAAAATACTCGAGATGAGATAAGGAAATACGAAGAAATCATAGAAAATTACTTCGATGTAGAAGATTTTGAAATTTCGAAATCTATGATGGGTCTGGAGATCAAAGTTTCGGGAAATCTGCCCGTGGTATTAGGGAATGAAATGAAATCAGGCAGCAAAGAACCATGGGTTCTTTATATTCAAGAAACCACTAATCCAACGCTTAAAGAACGGTTTCCGTACAAACTTTCATTGGGAACAACAGATAATTTCCCATCTTTTAAGACCCAATTTACCGACTTAAATATGATGTTATCTCCCGATCCTCACCAGCCTCTACTGATGAAAATTCGGAACAACGATAAGTCAGGACTCCGTGTCTTTACTGGATCTGTAGAAATTCAAGGAATTCACCACGCGATTTACGAAAGTGACGTTCCCAGCAGAATTTCTTTGCAGATGAAAGGGGGAGTTTATGAACACACGGACCCATCAATATTTTTCAATATCCAGTGAGTTTCACTTCGTCACTGTGAAACATTTTAAACTGGCGGAGTAAGATGAGAATTTTTCACTTCCACTGCTTCACTTATGTAATGAGAACCAGCAGCCCAACAAAATTGGTTAGGGCCATTTAACTTCCGGAGGCATCGACATCAGTATCGCCTCGGTATTTCCGCCTGTCATAAGACCAAATTTAGTTCCACGGTCGTGCAGTAAATTAAATTCTACATAACGACCTCGCCGGACTAATTGTTGCTCTCGGTCTGCTTGCGTCCACAATCGATCCATTTGGTCACGTACAATTTTTGGGTAAACGTCCAAAAATGTTTCGCCAACATCATGCACAAAGGCGAAGTCAGCATCCCAATCACCACTATCTAAGCCATCAAAAAATATCCCGCCAAGCCCTCGAGGCTCATTGCGATGCGGCAAGAAAAAATACTCATCGCACCACTCCTTAAAGCGTTTGTAATAGCCAGGGTTAGCCCGGTTGCACGCGGCCTCGAAGGCCGCATGAAAACGCTCGCCATCTGCCTTATGCGCCTCAGGAAACATAGGTGTCAGATCTGCGCCGCCACCAAACCAAGCCTTGCTGGTCACAATATGGCGGGTATTCATATGGACTGCCGGCACATGCGGGCTGTTCATGTGGGCAACCAACGAAATTCCACTCGCCCAGAAAGAAGGATCGTCGCTTGTGCCTGGGATCTGCCCTCGGAAAGCATCAGAAAACTCGCCGAACACTGTCGACACATTAACACCCACTTTCTCAAAGACGCGCCCACGCATTACCGACATCACACCGCCACCACCAGGACCTGAATTCGGGTCATCATTTTTTGCCTTACGCGTCCAGGCTGTTTGCTCAAATCGACCAGGAGGACGGTCTCCATGCAGGCCACCCACTAATTGATCCTCTATGATCTCAAAAGAGGCACAAATCCGGTCCCGCAAGGTCTCGAACCATGCCTTTGCTTCAGTTTTGCGCTTCTCAATTTTAAGCATGCTAGATGACAGCCTTTCTATTTTATGCGGGCAGTCCACCTGTTTGGCGAAGCGCCTCGCCAAGTGCCAAAGCTGCTGCGGTAGCCAGGTTAAGCGAACGCGCACCCTCGCACATTGGCAAAGCCAATCGGGCTGCTGCCGATGAATGGGCAAGTGCTGGAGCGCCCATTGACTCTGATCCAAAAGCTAACACGTCCCCCTCTGCAAAAGTAAAATCGTATGCTCCAACATCGCCCTGCGTTGTGAACAGCAACAGACGACCCTTATTATCTCGGAGAAAATGTTCGAGGCTGTCGAAGTGAGTTATCCTTGCAAGGTCTATGTAATCCATACCCGCCCGCTTCAGCCTTTTGTTGGATAAAACAAATCCCATGGGGCCAATCAGATCGACATTGACCCCTAGACATACAGAAAGTCGAAGAATGGCTCCCACATTTTGAGGAATTTCAGGCTGAATCAAAGCGATGCGCATGGTTTGTAATGACTTCTTTTCAAAAAACATTTATCTTATTTTTGCGTTCTGGCAATCGCGCGTCATAGTGACGCTCGGCCTCTAAACGGGTTGGGCTCGGATGTGTGGCTGGGCTAAGTCTAACCATAAGTTTTTTCCTTTTTGTGAGGTAACTCTCTATGTCGGAGCCGGTACACGCCGACGGGCATCATGATGCCGATAGTGGGATGGATGAAGGTCGGCGAGACTTTCTTTTCATGGCCACTGGCGCAATGGCAGCCGTTGGAACAGCCGCTGCGGTTTGGCCTTTTCTATCCAACCTGCGCCCTGCAGCAGATACTCTTGCCCTAGCCTCAACTGAAGTAAATGTAGCATCAGTCGGGGAGGGGCAATCAATCACTGTAGTTTGGCGCGGAAAACCGACTTTTATCCGACATCGGACATCTAAAGAGATCACAGAAGCGCAAAGCGTAAATCTTAGTGATCTCCCAGACCCACAAGCGGACTCGGAAAGAGTAAAAGCCAGTGATGCCAAGTGGCTTGTAATTGTTGGTGTGTGCACTCACCTCGGTTGTATCCCACTTGGGCAGAAGACTGGGGACGCCAAAGGTGATTATGACGGATGGTTTTGTCCCTGCCATGGATCACACTACGACACTTCAGGAAGAATACGTAAAGGACCGGCCCCAGCTAATTTAGCCGTGCCGCCTTACGAATTTGTATCCGAAAACATTATTAAGATTGGATGAGGCGTATAATCTATGAGCTCGCCTGAATTTTCTAACCCAATCGTCCGTTGGATAGAGTACCGCCTGCCGGTATTTTCCATGCTCCATCACGAGATGCATGAGTATCCAACGCCACGAAATCTGAACTATATGTGGAACTTTGGAAGCCTCGCCGGGTTCATGTTGGTAGTAATGATTGTCTCGGGCATCGTGCTATCGATGAACTATACTGCACATGTCGATTATGCCTTTGCGTCCGTTGAGCGCATTATGCGTGATGTCGACTATGGTTGGCTTGTTCGTTACATCCACATGAATGGGGCTTCGTTCTTCTTTATCGTTGTCTACATCCATATTTTCCGCGGGCTTTATTACGGTTCGTATAAGGCTCCACGAGAACTCCTATGGATTCTGGGAGTCGTCATTCTTCTATTAATGATGGCCACAGCGTTCATGGGCTATGTGCTTCCGTGGGGCCAAATGAGCTTCTGGGGTGCGACCGTGATAACCAATCTATTCTCGGCAATCCCACTTATAGGCGAGAATATAGTGACGTGGCTTTGGGGTGGCTTCACTGTTGATAACCCGACCCTCAATCGTTTCTTCTCACTGCATTTTCTATTGCCGTTTGTGATTGCTGGCGTTGTGATTTTACATATCGCTGCTCTTCATCAGCACGGCTCAAACAATCCTTTAGGTATAGATATCAAAAATAAAGGCGATACTCTTCCCTTTCACCCTTATTACACCGTCAAAGACTTATTCGGTGTGGGTTTGTTACTGACCATATTCATGGCAGTAGTATCGTATGCACCTAACTATATGGGTCATCCAGATAATTACGTTGAAGCAAACCCACTGGTAACGCCTGCTCACATCGTACCTGAGTGGTATTTCCTTCCATTCTACGCAATCCTCAGAGCCGTACCTGACAAGTTAGGTGGAGTCATTGCAATGTTTGCGGCAATAGCGGTGCTATTTGTGCTACCATGGCTGGACCGGTCACCTATTCGATCCGCAAAATTTCGTCCCGTTTACTTCGTGCTTTTTTGGGTTCTACTGGCAGACTGCATTTTATTAGGTTTTTGCGGCGCCAACCCAGCGGAAGGTATATGGGTAGTGCTCTCCCGAATTGGCACGGTTTATTACTTCGCTCACTTCATCATTCTGCTGCCGCTACTTAGCCTTTATGAGCGACCGATAGATTTACCTCTTAGTATATCGAATCCTTCGCCGTCCGGCTCAAACGCTTGATGGAAGGCAGACCCATGAATCTCAAATCTATCTCATCGTCTCTTTTTGCTGGGATCATCCTCCTCGCGTGCTCTGGGACTTTTAGCACCATTGCTGTAGCTGCTGGAGCGCAGAAAGAATCTGCCTGTACCCCAAGGGAGCTGCCGGCCATTCCTGAACGGAAGTGGTCTTTCCAAGGAATTTTTGGGCACTACGACCATGACTCAGCGCTCCGTGGATTTGAAGTCTACAAGGGTGTTTGTGCCTCTTGTCATTCCCTGAACCTTTTCGCTTTTCGCAATCTAGCTGCGCTGGGAGCAACAGAAGAAGAAATTAAGGGTGTAGCGCAGGAGTTCGAAGTTCCAGCAGCCCCTAACGATGACGGTGAGATAGTTGCGCGGAAGGCTTTGCCCTCTGATCACTTTCCAAAACCTTATCCAAATCTGAAAGCTGCAGCAGCGGCTAATGGTGGTGCAATTCCTCCAGACTTAAGTCTCATCGTTAAAGCCCGTGCTGATTTAGAGGCTCACGTTCCTAAAATATTAGGAGGATACATGACCCCACCAGCAGGTTGCGATATTCCTGAAGGGCGCTACTACAACGCATACTTCCCTGGCTATCAAATAAGTATGGCTCCACCTTTGTTGGCAGACGCTGTTACTTACAATGATGGAACGCCTGCAACTGTTGAGCAAATGACCGTTGATATAAATAACTTCCTAGCGTTCGTGGCGGAGCCAAAACTAGAGGAACGCAAGCAAACTGGTCTAAAAGTGCTGATCTTTTTGATAATACTGACTGTGTTATTGTACCTCGCGAAGCGTGAAGTTTGGCGAAAGGTACACTGATACAAAGCGCTCCAAGCGCTGTAGTACAGGCCGTCGCTAATCAATAGCGACGGCCTTTTTACTTTCTAACCAAGGGCAAGCCAATGACAGAAGTACCAGGTGTGCCACCCGTTATAGGTATCCTCGGTGGCAGTGGACTTTATGATATTGATGGACTGGAAGAGCGGCATTGGCGAACCATATCGTCACCATTTGGAAAACCTTCCGATGACATTATGGAAGGTGTTCTAGACGGACAGCGAGTACTGTTTTTGCCCCGTCATGGTCGGAAACATCACCTACCCCCAAGCGCCGTCAACTATCGCGCAAATATCGATGCCCTAAAGCGCGCTGGAGCAACGGAAATTTTATCGCTTTCAGCCGTTGGCTCTCTTAAGGAAGAATTCCCACCAGGCCATTTCGTAATTGTGGACCAATTTATTGATCGTACTTTTTCTAGGGACAAAAGCTTCTTTGGAGCTGGCTGCGTCGCTCATGTCGCGCTTGGCGATCCGGTTTGTTCTCGTCTTGGCGACGCGCTTGAGTTGGCAGCTGTGGCAGCAGGTGTAACCGCAACCCGCGGTGGGACCTATCTAGCTATGGAAGGACCGCAATTTTCCACACGTGCTGAGTCTAAGCTTTATCAATCTTGGGACTGCGATGTCATTGGAATGACCAATATGCCCGAGGCCAAATTGGCACGTGAAGCCGAACTTTGCTACGCAACTGTTGCGATGGTGACAGACTATGATTGTTGGCACGAAGGCCATGGCGATGTCACAGTAGATGCAGTCATTAGGGTTCTCCATGAGAACGCAGCTAAGGCACGCGCCATTGTCAAGGAAGTTTTGCCTCTTTTGGCAAAGCGCACTGAAAGCTGTCATGCTGGCTGCCAAACTGCACTTGATGTTGCCATAGTAACGCCACCGGAGGCACGTGAACCACAGTTAGTTGCTATGCTTGATGCGGTTGCTGGTCGGATACTTGGCGGATGAAAATTGATGGCAAAAATTATCGGTCAATCTGGCAAGAAAATGACCGAATTTGGATAATTGACCAAACTTTTTTACCTCATGAAGTTAAGATAACAGAGCTGCAGGATCTAGCGGCGGCTACTTTTGCAATACGCGAGATGCAGGTGCGAGGGGCCCCACTTATTGGAGCTACTGCAGCTTATGGCCTAGCAATCGCAATGCGGGAAAATGCCTCCGACACGAATCTGGCTGATGCTTTTGACGCCCTACTTGCCACTCGGCCCACGGCAGTCAATCTCCGCTGGGCTTTGGAGCGAATGCGGGGCCTTCTTGCCAACCTTCCCGCCACCGAACGCCCTGCTGCCGCAATGACTGAAGCGGCGAAGATTGCTAACGAAGATATCGCAATTAACGAAGCAATTGGAAATCATGGCCTTGAAGTAATACGGACCATTGTGGCGGCTAAAAAGGACCAAGGCCCCATTAATATTCTTACTCATTGTAACGCTGGATGGATTGCCACAGTTGACTGGGGAACAGCGCTTGCCCCTATTTATAAGGCAATCGAAGCGGGTATTGATCTCCATGTATGGGTGGACGAAACACGACCTCGCAACCAAGGGGCTGCCCTAACAGCATGGGAACTGGGTGCGCACGGGGTTCCCCATCATGTGATTGTTGACAATGCAGGCGGACACCTGATGCAACGTGGCCTGGTTGACCTATGCATTGTCGGCACCGACAGAACAACGGCAGCGGGCGATGTATGCAACAAAATCGGAACTTATTTGAAGGCGGTTGCCGCCAAGGATAACGGTATTCCTTTCTACGTAGCTTTGCCCACCCCCACCATTGACTGGACAATAGAGGATGGGTTGCAAATCCCAATTGAGCAACGCGCAGCCACTGAAGTCACTCATGTTTGGGGACAGGGTAGTGATGGAAGTCGCCAAAGTGTACTTGTGACCCCCGCCAAAAGCCCTGCAAGGAATGACGCGTTCGACGTTACACCAGCCAGGCTCGTCACCGGACTTATCACCGAGGTTGGCGTAATTGATGCAAGCCCAACGGGTCTTGCTAGCATTCGAAAAGACGCCGCTTGATTGATGCAAGTCATTGCCGATCAAGACTAAATTTTTCATAAAAATATATGGTAGGCGCTTCTATATGGCTAACGCATACCTCCAAACTTTGGTGGTCGTGTAAACGCAGCATTAAATTTCTAATAGCAGCACAAACTCCTTTTTGTTGTACTGCAACGCATTTATTGGGGTTGTTTGTACCCCTAATAAATCACGCACATTATTAGTCATAATTGTTATATGTATGCGAAAATTATTGGGGTGTTTATGAAGAATTCAAACAAAATCGCGAATTTAAAAAAGGATTTTTAAAATAAAAATCAAAATTAAAATGAAAATATTTCAATTTTTTTCGATTTTTTGAATTTTTTTCAAAGCTCTAGTTTTATTAGTACTTACGACGTAAAATTTTTTCAGAATTGTCTTTTTTTTAACTGATGTTTGTTGTAGACATCGGCGCTTCAGACATTTGCTAACGTTTTATTCCCGACCAAAGTCGTTCTCATAGCTCGTTTGTGCAGATGTTGTGATGATTGTCCATATTAGGGTTTGTAAGTTTCTGATGAACAAGACAGCTAAACATAGTACTGGTGATTACGTGGTCTATCCTGCGCATGGCGTTGGTCAAATAAAAGCCATACAAACTCAGGAAATAGCTGGCGAAACGCTAGAGTTACTGGTCGTCGAATTTGAAAAAGAAAAGATGACCCTGCGCATTCCTATTGCCAAAGTTGAGTCTGCGGGACTTCGCAGTCTTTCCTCCAAAAAAGATATCCAAGCGGCAATGAAAACTTTAACCGGCAAGGTACGTATTCGTCGCGCGATGTGGAGTAGACGTGCGCAGGAGTACGAAGCGAAAATAAATTCTGGAGACCCAGTGGCAATAGCAGAGGTGGTGCGCGATCTACATCGTAATGCCGACCAACCTGATCAGTCTTACAGCGAGCGCCAAATTTACCAGTCCGCGCTAGAACGTCTAACGCGAGAGCTCGCCGCAATTGACAAAATTGATGAAGCAGCGGCCGAAGAAAAGATCGTTGCTCAGTTGCGATCAGTAGCAGCCTAAAATCGCAAATAAATTTTGTGCACTCCTAGAAGCCGCCGGCCCCAAACCGGCGGCTTTTGAGGTTGTGCAGCAATTAAAATTATAAAAATCGTTCAGGGTGATCCACATAGACGAAAAACTCGTATCCCTGTGTGAGAGAAGCTACTCACTCACTCGGTGGAAGGAACGTAATCGTGACCCACATTTCGCAAAACAATGGGATGAGGATCGTTCGGTCGTCGATGAGCAGACCTCTGCTCACTCGGGAGCGGGAGTTGGCACTTGCTCGTGCTTGGCGAGATGAGGAAAATGAATCAGCCTTGCATGAGCTGATTACTTCCTATGGTCGTTTAGTTGCAGGAATGGCAGTGAAATTTCGCAATTATGGGCTGCCGCTCGCGGACCTTATTCAAGAGGGAAACGTGGGCCTGATGCAAGCTGCAGACCGTTTTGAACCAGAAAGGGATATTAGGTTCTCGACCTATGCATCTTGGTGGGTGAGATCTGCCATGCAGGATTATATATTGAGAAATTGGTCAATTGTCCGAACAGGCACCACATCATCGCAAAAATCTCTTTTCTTTAATCTTCGTCGCCTGCGCGCCAGGATCGAAGGTCGCACAGGGAAGTTACTCGACGATGAGGGTCGCAAGGCAATTGCAGCAGAACTTAAGGTTCCTGAGCGAGATGTGCATGGGATGTCTGCCCGGCTATCTGCTTCCGATCAATCATTAAATGCTCCTGTGGCGGAGGAGACTGACCTTTCTTGGCAAGATTATCTTGTAGACGACCGGCCCACTCCAGAAGCCTACACAATTGAAAGCAAGGACGATGAAATACGCGCCAAGTGGGTGAAGATTGCTCTTTCAGACCTGCCCGTAAGAGAGGCCCGTATTATTCGAGCTCGTCTTCTTGAAGAAGAAACCCTGACACTAGAAGCGCTTGGCGAAGAATTAGGCGTAAGCAAAGAACGCGTCCGCCAGCTTGAAAAACGGGCACTTACCAAACTGCGCGATCGATTTCGTAGCTCCTTTAAAAACCCCCAAGAATTGCTGACGTAACGTTTAAAAGTGAAACCGCTGGCGCCCTTAATCAAACAGTTGATTGATAATGAAGCTTTTTGCTAGAGGGCCCCAGCTAGGGGATGTTTTTCTAAGACGAGGGCCTTCATTCGTTCATCGAGAATATGGGTATAGATCTCCGTCGTAGAGAGATCGGCATGACCTAGAAGCTCCTGTACTATCCTTAAATCCGCGCCATGATGAAGAAGATGAGTGGCGAAAGCGTGTCGCAGCACGTGTGGAGAGACCTTTTCAATTTCAAGACCCGCCTCGACGGCCAATTCATCAAGCATTTGGCCAACGCGGCGACGTGTAAGGTGCCCATTCTTCCCGCGCGAGGGGAATAACCAAGGACTTTCACCTTTTAATAAACCAAATGATTTTCGATCTGGCTCATAAGCGCGCATGGCAGCAACAGCCTGTCCTCCAAGAGGCACAATGCGCTCCTTCCCCCCCTTTCCAGCAACAATTAACGCACCTTCAGCCTTAGAAGCTGTGGCAGGCAGTGAAGTTAACTCAGATATCCGAAGTCCAGTTGCGTACAGCAACTCGACAATTAATGTTAATCTCCGACCTTGCTTTCCCTTCTGGCGCCTGGCGGCTGTCAGTAAGGCCTCCACCTCTAATTCGGTTAAATATTTGGGCAAGGAGCGCCCAAGCTTAGGCCTGTCGATTGTCGTAGTTGGGTCGTCGGCCCGCACACCTTCTTGTACCAGAAAGCCAAAATACTGACGCAGTGCAGACAATCGACGCGCACTAGTCCGCGGGCTTAATCCATCTGCTGCAATAGTCGTAATATAATCAGTCAGCCCATCTGAATTGATAGTATCTAAAGGTTGAGGGTGCAGCGATTGGGCCGCAGCGACTAGATCACGCCGATAAGCTTCTACGGTGTTTTTGGCGGATGCGCGCTCTGCAACCAGCATTTCTATAAAATGCTCAAGATGCCCTGGCACACTTACAAGCCGCCCATAACGGCCGATTCAGCTGCTATCTGTTTCGCTTCATCAGCAAGACCAATATCGAATAGGGCCCTTGATGCCGCTGCAAGTCGTAAGTGTTGGTCAGCGATATCTCCGGCGCTGACTAGTTTTACAGCGCGCAGAATTGTCTCGCCTACACGGTTCTCTGCGGCAGATGTTTGCAGCGGTATGATATCATTAGAAGGTAGGACGTGTGATACTTCTTTTACCAATCCGACGGCTTCAAGGACTGGTGATTCTTCTAGACCGACCGATTGACGTAACTTCCTGAGCAAAAATGCTTTTTCAGCAATGTTGTCGGTGCCCGACGCCCTAATCCAACGCAAAGCTTCTTCACCGGTAAAGGGCTTAAGATCTCTTCCGGAGGCAATGGCCATAACTTGCTCAAGTTTTACTGCTTCATCAAGCGCATTAGGGACGGAGGCATTACTCTGCAATTGATCTAGCCAAAGTCCTGCCGCATCCAACTCCGCAGCTAAAATGAGACTTCGAGAAATTTCTCTAGCCACTTCTGGCGCAGTTTCGACAACAGAGAGGTTGGTAAGTATTGGCAAGATAAGTTTGGCAGTTGTAGCAGCGGCTCCCGAATCACGACCTAAAGTTAAGAGCCGCTCGATTGCAACAACGCGGTCTGGCCCAGGGGGCATCCTAATAATATTTGCCAGATTAAACGGTGTATCCGACTCACCTACCATCATAAAAAGCTGACGGGCGCCTTCAAAATCCATGGCATTTGCTTGGATTGCGTACCTACCGGCTTCCTGCCGCAACCCTGAAGCAGTTGTTGGATCCGTTGCCAAGAGCATTTCAACGGCAACCGCATCCGGCGCATTAGGATCTGGAAGCCCTCCAGCCGGCAAAATATCAGGCGATAAACTTGCTGTTGAAAGCATAGTCCGGTGCAGCGGCGAAGGATTAACTAAATTGGCAATGGCTGGACCTGTCTTAGTTCCTTCGTGGAACAACACCCCTAAAAGTTCAAAATAAGCAGAATCATCGGGCGCTAGTTCGGCTACAACAGCAGCACTGAAATGCGCTCGACTAATGTCCCCAGACAACACATCACAAAAGGCATTTACCTTCGCAAATTCAGCTGATTCAGCTCGCCCGATACGACCTCTTGCAACTTCACAAGCTCCTGCGACATCACGATTTAGAAGGCTCGCATTGATGAGAAGAAGTTCACTCGATTCGTCTCGTCCTGCTTTTGGCAAACCCGCAAGTAGGCGTGCTGCCAGTCCAGTTTGCCCAATTTTCAGCAAGCCCTCTGCTCGAGCATGGGCAAAATTAGGGACTAAAGGCTCTCCTGCTGGCGGTTTGGCAGACACTGCCAACGCTCTTCGAGTAAGGTCTGCGAGTGCCGGTGAGGCTATTCTAGCAGGCAACTCCGCCACCAACTGTGCAATCACAGCTCGGTCTGAACCAGACCATAGACTCGACGGGAGATTGGCTTCTGTATGATCAAGAGCCCCCACAGCAGCAACTTCAACAACTCCGCCAAGTTGGCTCGCGTTTATTTCGCCCTGGGCAATTGCCGGTCTAAACGCTAAAAGAACAGCTAAAGCTGCGACAAAGCTAGTTTTGGAAGCGCTCATTCGGAAGCACTTTCTCTACCGTTGAAGTCGGAGCTGGAATATCCCAATAGGCAAGGAACACCGCGCCGCCGATCGACACTAAGACCAACAATGCTAACAAAAATCCCAAAACCCGGACAATCACAACTTTTCTCCTAAGCACTGGGCCAGTTTTGGCAATGGTGTGGTCTTTAGATGATCACACTCCAGCTCTCTGGTATAATCTAACTGAACCATGGCGATTCCATGACGGGTTGTCGAGGCAAAATGCACTCCCAAGACTCTGAACCAAAGAAATTATGCCGACTTCTTCGAACTGTCGTACTTGTAGGCATGATGGGTGCTGGAAAAAGCACTATCGGGCGAAAACTAGCCCAACGCCTGGGTGCCAAATTTGTAGATGCTGATACAGAGATTGAACTTGCTGCAGGGTGCACGATCCCAGAAATATTTAGTTCATTGGGTGAAGCCGGGTTTCGAGATGGTGAGCGCAAAGTAATTTCTCGACTTTTAGAAAACCCTCCACACGTGCTGGCTATGGGTGGAGGTGCTTTCGTAGATATGGAAACACGAAGAAAGACAAAAGAAAGCGCAACCAGCATCTGGATCAATACAGATCTAGACACGCTGTTTCAGCGCGTTTCGCGCAGAACAAATAGACCGATGTTATACGTCTCTGATCCACGTGCAGAGCTGGAGAGGCTCCTCAACGCCCGCCTTCCATCCTATTCTGAAGCCGACATAGTCATCAGCAGTGATGAAACATCGATCGATGCAACCGCCCACATGGCGGAAACAAAACTGATTCAAATAGGTGCAGTTGCGCCAGTGGAGTCCACATGACCACTGAGACCGTTCACGTAGACTTAGGTGCTCGGAGCTACGATATTCTGATTGGTCCTGGTCTATTAGATAAAGCCGGCGAGCATATTCGTGCCGTGGGGTGCCAGGATCGCCTAATTGTTGTAGCGGACGCCGCAGTTGCCGATATTCATTGGCCTCGAGTATCGAAAAGCTTGAAATCATCTGGGTTTCGCGCTGACCTGATCAAGATTCCTCAGGGTGAATCGAGCAAATCCTTTCAAACCTTTTCCAAGCTTCTGGACGAGGCCCTCTCACTTGGCATTGATAGGCGTACTACTATCGTAGCCCTAGGCGGTGGAGTGGTTGGTGATTTGGCAGGCTTTGCGGCATCAGTATTGTTACGTGGTCTCAATTTCGTCCAAATACCTACGACGTTACTAGCTCAAGTTGATAGCTCAGTTGGCGGAAAAACCGCCATTAATTCAGCGGCTGGCAAAAACTTGGTGGGTGCATTTCATCAACCAAAACTTGTCCTCGCTGATCTTAACGCCTTGGAAACTTTGCCCAAGCGAGAGTTACTTGCAGGGTACGCGGAGGTTTTAAAATATGGTTTGATCAACCGTCCTACCTTTTTTGAATGGTTAAATAACAATGGAGCTGCGGCTCT
This sequence comes from Alphaproteobacteria bacterium, assembly GCA_030833925.1. Lineage (GTDB taxonomy): Bacteria > Pseudomonadota > Alphaproteobacteria > Bin95 > Bin95 > VMCJ01. Next base: position 106,808 of record JAURGE010000003.1, on the reverse strand, counting down.
TTCAGGCGACCTTAAACTTATGGCAACAGCCGTTGCCGAATGCTGCCGCGCAAAAGCTGAAATTGTTGCAGCGGATGAGCGAGAATCAAACCAGCGAGCTCTTTTGAATTTGGGCCATACCTTTGGTCATGCCTTTGAGGCAGAAGCCGGGTATGACGGGGGGCTTTTGCACGGCGAGGCCGTCGCAATAGGCATGGCTATTGCATTCCAACATTCAGTCCGTTTGGGTTTGACAACTAATGAGGTCGCGAATCAGGTAGCTGATAGCCTTAAAGCCGTTGGACTACCAGTAATTCCAGAATTAACAGGAAACCGGCCAATCCCGTCTGTCGACGCACTCTTAACGCGAATGAAAGCCGATAAAAAATCGTTAGATGGAAAAATAACGTTGATTCTCGCTAGAGGTATTGGTGAAGCTTTCGTAAGCCCCGACTGTGAAATAAAACAAATTAGAGCCACTTTAAGCCAGGCACTATCGGTATGATTGGCGAAACTGACTCTCTATTGGGCGCGGATTGGGAGTTTTGGCTCTCCATCGCTACAATTTTTGTTCTGTTATTGCTGTCGGCATTTTTCTCAGGCTCTGAAACTGCATTAACTGCTGTCAACCGACCACGAATGCATCATCTTGCTCGCAAGGGCGACAGACGTGCTCACGTAGTTCGTCGGCTGAGTGAACGCAAGGAAGACCTATTAGGAGCACTGTTGCTTGGTAATAACCTCGTCAACATCTTGGCAGCGTCTATAGCCACGAATGCTTTGATCAAGTTATTTGGCGAGGCTGGCGTGGCTTATGCAACGCTTGGAATGACCCTCCTAGTTCTAATTTTTGCCGAAGTTGCACCAAAAACCTTTGCCATAAACAATCCGGACCGTGCCGCTCTTGCCGTAGCTCCCCTAGTGCGTTTTATCGTTGGATTACTTGCACCAATTTCTCGCTCTGTTCAGTGGGTGGTTAACTGTGTCCTTCGGGTTTTTAATAGCGGGAGCATTGCAAACAGCAATTCTGTTGAGACGCTTGAGGAGAGGCAGCAAGCCTTGCGCGGCGCGATTGATTTGCACCACGGAGATGAAGAAAGTCAGTCAGAGCGCCAGATGCTACATAGTATTCTAGAGCTGGCCGAACTCGAGGTGGGCGAAGCAATGACCCACCGAAGCAAGGTAGTAATGGTTGATGGCGGTCGCCCGGCAGAAGAAATCGTTAACCAAGTTCTAACAAGCCCTTATACTCGAATTCCTGTTTGGCAAGGCTCGCCAGAAAACATTATTGGCGTTCTCCACGCTAAAGCTTTGCTGCGTGCAGTGCAGGCTGCTGAGGGTAGCCCTGCAGGAATACAGATAGATAAAGTCGCATCGCCACCCTGGTTTGTTCCTGAATCAACAACATTGCTAGACCAACTTCAGGAATTTCGTCGGCGCCGTGAGCATTTTGCGCTTGTTGTAGATGAGTATGGCGCCTTCATGGGAGTGGCCACCCTTGAAGACATCCTAGAAGAAATTGTTGGTGACATTGCTGATGAACATGATCTGCCTCTGGCGGGCGTTCGCAGGCAGCCTGATGGAAGCTATATGGTTCCAGGCACCACTCACATACGCGACCTGAATCGTGAATTTGACTGGAACCTCCCAGATGATGACGCGACTACGCTCGCGGGCCTAATTATGCACGAAGCAAGAATGCTTCCTGATGCCGGGCAGACTTTTGAATTTCACCGATACCGTTTCCGTATTCTGCGCCGCAGCCGCAATCAAATCTCGCAAATTCGAGTCACACCACCGCAACGTCGGCAAGCCAACTAAAACACTGCAAAGGATTAACTTGTCGTGGACCCGCTTAAGGAGCTCCAAACACGATTTGCCCGTGCCGCTCGAATTGAAGAAGCTGCAAGTTGGCTACATTGGGACCAAAGCGTCACAATGCCGAACGGCGGGATGCTAGCTCGCGGGGAGCAGTTAGCTGTCCTTGCCGAAACTTCTCACACCATTATAGCCGATCCAGAGATAGGCAATCTTTTGGCAAAGGCATCCATCCAAGACGACAAATGGCACCAAGCAAATCTTCGTGAAATGAAACGAATGCATATTGCTGCCACTGCCGTGCCATCCAATCTTGTCAGTGAACTTGCTCGAGCCAAGGCCAAGTCGGAAAATGCTTGGCGCCTCGCCCGCCGCGAAAACAACTTTACTCAAGTAGAGTCCGCATTTGAGCACCTAGTGAAACTCTCAAGGGAGGAAGCTGCCGCCCTTGGGGAGGCAAAAGGCCTCTCTCCTTATGACGCATTACTCGACCAATACGATCCTGGCCGTAGGTCTTGTGACGTTGAAGTTGTTTTTGAACGTCTCCAACTCTTTTTGGCTGAGGTAATTCCTCAGATTGTAGAACAACAGGGAAGTTGGCCATCCGAACCAGCAATACGGGCGGACGCAGAAACTCAACGAAAAGTAGGCCGAAAGCTTCTACAAACCATAGGGTTTGATTTTGAACATGGCCGTCTTGACGACAGTCTGCATCCATTCTCGACTGGCACACCCGAGGACGCCAGAATTACGGCACGTTGGGATGCCGCCGATGCTCTTTCTGGTTTGATGGCTGTGCTGCACGAAGCCGGTCATGCGGCCTACACTCGAGGTCAACCAGCCACCTGGCGCAGTCAACCTGTAGGGGCCGCCGCTGGGATGACCGCACATGAAAGCCAATCACTGATTTTTGAGATGCAAGCAGGTCGCACTCCGGCGATGGCCAGCTTCCTAGCAGGCATTTTGAAAGATGCAGGCTGCACTGCCTCTGCAGCAGCCGTCCAGAGAGCCCTTCACGCTGTTCAACCGAGCTATATTCGTGTCGAAGCAGATGAAGCAACGTACCCCATCCATGTCATCCTCCGGTTCGAGATAGAGCAAAATCTTATTTCTGGCGATTTGCAGCCACATGAACTTAAGGCAGTCTGGAATGATCAAATTCGGAGTCATCTCGGACTTCCAGCTCCCGATGATAGGGACGGGTGCCTGCAAGATATTCACTGGTTCGACGGAGCGTTTGGTTATTTTCCTACTTATACATTAGGTGCTCTTGCCGCCGCTCAACTCTTCCAAGCGGCGGAAAAAGAGATAGGCACCGATAACCTGCACGCAAACTTAAAAAATGGAGACTACAGCTCGCTGCAAGGCTTTATGACCAAAAAAATCCACAGCCAGGGGAGCCTCTATGCCTCAAGCGATGCCCTTATTGAAGCAGCAACTGGTGAAGCACTTTCTACAACTGCCTTCGAAAGACATATAAGGCGCCGATACCTAAGTTAACCTTCAAATCCATCCTTTCAGCGCCCCCCCATAGGCCCCCAAGGTTCAGTTTTTTAATCAAAATCAGCGATTTTCTGCTGTGAAAGAACACTTTGCAGGAGCCACAGCACATTGTCGCGGATCATTACCTATTGTGGCGTGAAGCCAAAAGTCTTGTAATCTGGCATCTGTTAACGTCAGCCACGCCAATTTACATTGGCCTAAACTTCCTCGCCAATGCCAATCTTAATTATCGCCATCGTAGCAATGTTGGTCCAGCAGACCATAGCCACTACTGCAAAGCTTGGGATGCCGGCGATGTTTCCGACAGTGGCCGCAGACCTGGGAATCGATCCCAAAGTTGTGCTGGGTTATACTTGGAGCTATGCCGCCGTAGCTATCCTGGTGATGGCCGGTTGCGGCGGTGCTTTGCGTCGATGGGGTGCCCTTCGTACAAGCCAACTTGGATGCCTTGCAATGGCACTTGGCCTCGCAGCAGCTGCATTGCTGGCTCAGCCTTGGTTGGCTCTACCCCCGCTAGTCCTTGGCATTTTTCTGAACAGTGCCGGTTCAACGGTAGCTACACCAGCAAGCTCACAAATCCTGGCAAAATATGCGCCGCCCAAATGGGCTCCACTGGTTTTTTCAATTAAGCAAACCGGAGTACCAGCGGGCTTAGCTATTTCCGGAATGATCCTCGCTCCAATCGCTGCCTCTTTTGGGTGGCGGCCGGCACTGCTAGGGCTCGCTATTGTTTGCGTTGTAATTGCTGTCGCCTTGCAGCCACTTCGCGCTGAATTTGATGCTGACAGAGACCCAACTGCCAGGCCTAAATTTTCCGACTTTCCCACGACCATTCGTCAGGTTCTTAATGCTCCGGAGATGCGATCATTGGCCATGGCGGCATTCTGCTTTGTAGGCATGCAATCGATTTTTATGGGCTTCAGCGTTACCTACCTGCACGAAGCTCTCGGCTATACGGTCGAAGCGGCTGGCCCAATATTTGGTGCTGCTGCTCTTATAGCTGTTCCGGCCCGTATTCTCTGGGGCTGGGTCGGCAGCACTCTTATCAAACCACAAATGCTATTGGCCTGTCTTGCCGCAATGATGGCAGTATCGACCGCCTCCATGGGCCTCTTCGGGAGCAACTGGGCAGAATGGCACGTCTTTGCCGTTATGGGTTTAATAAGCCTTTCAGTGCTGTCTTGGCATGGTGTGCTTCTATCTGAAGCTGCTCGCTTGGCGCAGGCCGGCGAAGCAGGCCGGATGACAGGTGGCGTTCTCGCCTTCGGCTCTGCTGGGCAGGTAATCTACCCAATGATATTCGGGCTTGGGTTAGCGAGTGGCAGCTATATCGCAGGCTACGTTGTTATCGCCCTGCCCGCCCTTTTCATGGCCTTTGTGTTGGTTCGTTCAGCCCTTTCATCACGAAAAGATGTTGATTAATCCAGCTCATCTAGCAATGCCGGCCATTTCTGAGGGGTCTTGATCCCAGCGCCTACAGTATAGCCGAGTTGGCCATTATGACTCATAACGAAGGCGTTCGTGCGACCAGGGTCTCCCGACACAGCAATTAAAAAGTCCCTGGGCTCGCAGACGATGGGCACCATGCGATCTGGATCATCAGATACACCAAAAACTGCAGGAGCCTCACCATTCAGAACCATATCATGCAAGGTCCGCCGCCCCGGAACTAGATTGGTGTACTCACCCATATATTTTTCAAACTTATGGGCAGGGATCCGCGCATGCTCGAAGAGATAATCTTTCACTTGGTCCTTTGACCAACCAGACTTAGCAATTGTGCGTGCCAGGATAGGAGAAAGAATGAGCAAGGGACGATATGTTCCCGTCGACATGCCCACGGTGAAGACAAGCTGCCACGCCGAAATACGCGCAAGCGCATCTGCCAGATATGGGAGGATAGCCTCAGCTTTGTCACCAAAAACGCTAGTTACCACGTCACCACCGGTAAACCGCGCAATTGAAACCGCATTTTCCCCTGGTTTAAATCCAAATTCGGAAGCCATTGGTGGCCAACCAATTTCCTCCAAAACCTCTTCGTTCTCAGCCATCGCAACCTTCCAAGTACCCCCAAACGTGGCCTTGTCAGTCTGTTGATGCCGAAAACCAGCGATATTTTTAAGACACAGCCTCCACCAGCGTCCAAGCGCTGTATTGGCCATGATTCCGTCCCGAAGCGCCCCCTGGTCAGCATTCATGCCTAATTCCTGGGCGATAGGACCATTGACAATCAGTAAGGTTTCCGCCCCCGGTGTGTTACCAGAATGCTCAACACCATAATTCTCATCACACATTGCCTGGATGGCGGCAATCATGATTGGCATATACTCGGGGCGACACCCCGCCATAACGCCGTTGACCGCCGCATTCCAGACAGTAGCAATCCGATTGTCAGGCTGAGCCTGTCCAAGCACTGTATCCTCAGGAAGATCAGTAAACTTAAAAAATGCTTTAACCCGCTCCAAGGTAGGAGGCACAATGGGGAGACCATCAGTCCAACCGTTCTCATAGAAGTAACGGTTCACTTCATCGAAGGTGCCCTGGAAAACGATGTCAGTCGGCTTTGGTTCAGTTGGAGAGGCGACCGGTAATGGGTCTTGTGTGAGGGCCTTTATTACTGCCGGCACAGTAACCCCGACAACGTTAGATACGAGCTCGTCTGTAGTCTGCACATCCACGTGGCCTATGACCTGTGCCAACGGGATATTCGGCATACCTATGCCAGCGGCAGTAGAGCGACCTTGACCTAGGAATCCCTCGCAAACCAGGCTTGCAGTAGGTACTCCAGAGGCTTCAGCAGCTGCACTCGCCCGCAACACGGCGGGCGTGCAGCTGCCTCAACAGCCCATACCTGAGACGACAGCGTCTATCTTTAGTGTCTTGATATTTTCTGGCAGGGTGCGAATGACCTCCCGCTCTCCACCTCCATGAGTGGTGCCAAAGGTATCGTAGCCAATAAACTTGATTCCAGGATAAGCAGTAGAAAGCTCACGCTCAATCAGCGGAAAGATTTCGTCACCTCGAAACATGTAGTCCCACAGAAAGGCAACGGTTTTGCCTTCCAAAGTGTCCAAACGCTTAGCAAGCGGTTTGGCACCAGCCGCCTTTGCACCCCTCGGCCATAGGGCCGCTTCTCTCTCCATAGAAGCCTCCTTCCAGATTAGCCACTAATTATCCATCAAAACAGTCAACAGCATACTACAAATTAAGAATAGTCGAAGAGATCCACCAACCAGGCTGACGACTTTTTAGAGCACCAGCCTCCCGACGGGCGGTTTTGGGATCATCGAACAATGCGAAGCACGTCGCCCCAGAACCACTCATTGAGACAGCGCGCGCTCCAGATAACGCCCTAAGACTCTCCAAAACATCTGCTACCTCAGGCGCAATCGCTATGGCTGACTGGGTCAAATCGTTACCCAACTCAGCAATAGCTTCGGCAACTTCCCGCAAATTTTGCCAAATCTTTGGTAGCACAGCTGGAGATGAAAACGGCCCAGATCTAGCCTTAAAGACCGTTGGTGTTGCTAGCATCACGCCAGGGTTTACAAGGACCGCCGCAAGAGGAGGCATGGATGGAGCTAATGAAAGGAGCTCCCCAATACCTTCTACTTTCGCTGATAGACCCCTCAAGCACATTGGAACATCGGCACCAAGGGACAAAGCAATATTTGTGAGATTAGGATCATTCAATTCCATCCCGACAAGCTTGGCCTTGAGCCGTAAGACTGCCGCGGCATCTGCTGAGCCACCGCCAATACCTGCAGCAGTCGGGAGACGTTTCCAGAGGCGAATATCAGAGTGCTTACCTCCAAATGCCTTTGTAAAAGCCTGATCAGCAAGGATCGCCAAATTGTGCCCAGACGACCCTTCAAGACTGGATGCAAATGGACCGCGAATACTAAAAGATGGCTGTCCTACCGCAGGCCTAATAGCGACGTGATCTCCAACATTTGCAAAGACAACAATGCTATCCAGAAGATGAAAACCGTCTGCCCGACGACCTACGATCCGCAAACTCAGGTTAACCTTTGCAGGCGCCTGAATAATCTGCCAATTGCCCTCAGCCACCATTGCCGTTTTGTTTGTCAGATTTGACGGCTGCGGCTGGGCAGCCTTTAACACCACACTTTAGCTTCTCTTCTATAATTGGGATTTGCTTTTCTTCGGGCTCAAAAGAAAGCGCACGCCTCCATTGGAAGCGAGCCTCACGTAACCGACCCACCTGCCAGTAGGCATCACCTAAATGTTCATTTATCACAGGATCGACAGGTTGCATTTCAATTGCACGCTCTAAAGTTGCAACGGCTTTTTCAAAATCACCTTTGCGATATTCCGCCCATCCTAGGCTATCCCGGATAAAACCGTCATTAGGTCTCAATTCCACCGCACGCGCGACCATTGCGTAGGCACGTTCAATATTTTCCCCACGATCAATCCAACTGTAGCCTAGATAATTTAGTATCAAAGGCTCTTCAGCTAGCGACGCCAACGATGCGAGGAACTCCTCCTCCGCTTCACGCCAGCGCCCCGAACGATCAAGGGCAATTCCTCTAGCGTAGCGCAGCCAGCCATCACCTTCACCAAGGGATCCTTTTCGGCGTCTTGCCTCATCGTAGGCTTCGACAGCTTCTGAAAAATTATTGTTGGCACGCAACATATGACCAAGTGCAATTGCGATCTGAGGCTCCTCAGGCTCAGCTATAAGCAAGTTACGCATAGCCTGTATAGCTGTTTGATTATCACCTGATTCAGCGAGACTTTCCGCCGCGCGGACACCGGACATCCACGCATACGAGCCAACTTTTGGTACCAGTTCATATGCTTTTACCGCTTCGCTGTATCTGCCTGAAGCTTCCAAAATTTGTGCAATCGTGAAACGAAGCGAGGGATCATTCGGCCTGAGCGATTCAGATAATCGAGCATAGGTTAAGGCTTGCGTGTATTGTCGGTCTCCGTAGAGGCTTCCGGCAAAGTTGAACAAGGCTTCTGCAAAACCATCAGACGGCGAGGTTACAAGTTGGTTTTCAGGGGTAGAGGGCTCAAAGGCTGAGTTTCCTTTTGCGCGCACTTCTGCAGCAGTATTCGACATATCCAAACGCTCGAAGAAATCAGAAACGGCGCGGATTAATCGAGGTGATATTACTCTTTTTTTTGACTCTGCTGCAGCTAACGCCTCTTCATAAAGCCATCGAGCAACGTCCACACGTCCAGCTTGATCAGCTAAAAAAGCCGCATGCAGCAGTAATAAAGTATCTAAATCTGGTTTCGTTTTTGCCGCATCTGTAAGGGTCTTAACACCAACATCAATATCGCCGACGCCAGCCTCCGACCATGCCTTTGCCAAAATTGCTACGACGGAAGATATCCGGTTAAAACCTGGTTCCTTGACGAGATTCAGGGCTCTCTCAAAGTCGCCTTTTCGAAAACAATTAACGATCCTAATTAGCGGGATTGGAAAATTATCATCGCCTGCGTCTGCCAAAGCTTCGGCTGCCTTGGCTGCCTCTTGAAATCCTCCTTCGATCAGCTGCAATCGCATCACCCGGCTTTGCAGCATTGGTGTCTCTGGAACAAGACCCCAAGCAGTGGTGAAGTAGTTTGAAGCTATGCCTGTTTCGCCACGTTGCTCAGCTATCAGACCAGAAAGATACGCAGATGCAAAACCAGTCGGCGAGGCGGCAGCAAAAGTCGTTGGCGACGCAACACTCAAGGCCGACAGGACGAAAATTAAATGCAACCGGCGCATGCAGCACTCACATATTCGGGTAATTTGGTCCACCACCACCTTCGGGGGTCACCCAAACGATGTTCTGGGTCGGGTCTTTGATGTCACAAGTTTTACAGTGGACGCAGTTTTGCGCGTTTATCTGAAGTCTGGGCTCTCCAGTATCAGTGACGATCTCATAGACTCCGGCAGGGCAATAACGCTGCTCTGGCGCATCATACATTTCGAGGTTTGTTTGAATTGGTACAGAAGCATCTCTAAGCGTGAGATGAACGGGCTGATCCTCTTCATGATTAGTAGCAGATAAATAAACTGAAGATGGTTTATCAAAGGTAATCTCACCATCATATTTTGGGTAATCAATTGGTTTATAGTTTGATTTTGGTTTGATCGCTGAATGATCAGCACCGTGATGCGACAAGGTCCAGGGTGCTCGGCCGCGCAGCAATACCTGATCAATCCCAGCGTAAAGAGTGCCGCCAATCAAACCCCATTTAAACGCTGGGCGAACATTCCTTGCGAGCCAAAGCTCCTTATGCAACCACGAGGTCCGGTATGCATCAGGGTAGCTAGTCAGCTCATCACGGCCCTCTGAACCATTTGAAATACGGTCATAAGCTGCCTCAGCGGCGAGCATGCCGGTCTTCATTGCAGCATGACTGCCCTTGATACGAGGCATATTCAAGAAGCCAGCATCACAGCCAATTAGACAACCGCCTGGAAATACTAACTTTGGAAGGGATTGCACCCCTCCCTCATTGAGGGCTCTTGCGCCATAAGCGATACGCTTACCGCCTTTCAAGGTCTGCTTAATAAGGGGATGCGCTTTCCAGCGCTGGAACTCATCGTAAGGCGAAAGGTATGGGTTCTCATAATCGAGCCCCACAACAAATCCTAAAGCCACCTGATTATTTTCAATGTGGTAAAGAAATGATCCACCGTAGGTATTGCGGTCCATGGGATACCCAGCAGTGTGCATGACAAGACCTTCTTCATGCTTTTCAGGGTCAACCTCCCACAATTCTTTAATGCCTATGCCATAAGTTTGCGGTTGCGCCCCATCACGAAGGTTAAATTTCTCCATGAGCTGCTTACCAAGATGGCCTCTACAGCCTTCGGCAAAGAAGGTGTATTTTGCATGAAGCTCAATTCCAGGTTCATGGCCTGCTTTTGGCTGCCCATCTTTGCCAATGCCCATATCCCCGGTAGCAACCCCTTTAACCGAACCATCCTCGTGATAAAGGACTTCTGAAGCCGCAAACCCAGGATAAATTTCAACTCCAAGACCTTCTGCCTGCTCGCCAAGCCATCGGCAAACGTTAGCGAGGCTAACAATGTAGTTGCCGTGATTTTTCATCGCCGGCATCATTGCAAACTCCGGCACCCTAAAGCCGCCTTTCTTGTCCAAAAACAGAAATTTATCCCGCTTTACTGGAGTATTCAGGGGAGCCCCTAACTCTTTCCAGTTGGGCAGAAGCTCATTCAGCGCCCGTGGATCAAGGACGGCACCGGATAGAATATGTGCACCAATCTCAGAACCTTTTTCGAGGAGACAGACATTGATGTCGCCACCAGATTCCGCAGCAAGTTGCTTTAGTCGAATTGCTGCTGACAGTCCCGCAGGCCCTCCACCAACGATCACGACATCAAATTCCATGCTCTCCCGTTCCATGAGGCTCTCATTTCTCCAAAGTCAGTTACTTGGCGATGCTGATACATCGACCTAAACTTATTTTACAATAAAGATAGGGCAGGAGTTAGATCAGCGCCATGGTGGCGAGAGAATCAAACGATGGGCTAGACCGGCAAACATTGCTGACGATGTTGCGTTGGCAATTGGAAGCTGGGGTGGATGAGGCCATTCAGACACAACCCTGGAACCGTTTTGAAACTTCAACTCTGCCGAACAAAAGCGCAACCGTAGCAACTAGGCCTTCGCCCCGCGAAATCGCTCCTAAGTCTCAAAAGCATCCAGCTTCAACCGCTTCTGGTGAAACAAAAGTAACCCTGGAAGATTTCGAAAAAATAACGACCCTGGAAGAACTCAGGGAGCGGTTGGAAGATTTCGATGGAGGAATGCTGAAACGTTTTGCCACCAATACAGTGTTTGGTGATGGTAAAGCCGGTGCGAAGTTAATGTTGATAGGCGAAGCTCCGGGCGCTGAGGAAGACAGGCGTGGACTTCCATTTGTAGGGCCCAGTGGAAAATTACTCGATCAAATGCTGGGGGCGATCGGCCTAACGCGCGCTGATGTCTACATAACTAATACGATTTATTGGAGGCCACCCGGCAACCGGACACCAACACCGGAAGAACGAAATGCAACTCTGCCTTTTCTTTTGCGTCAGATTGAGCTGGTTGCACCGAAGGTCGTAGTTCCATTAGGTGGTCCAGCGGCACAAAGTTTACTAAACGAATCAGCAGGAATCACGCGCCTTCGCGGTCGCTGGATAGATTTCCAGACCCGAAATGAGGCTGGCGGACTATCCATTCCAGCTTTACCGACTTTCCATCCTGCATTCCTTCTCCGTCAACCGGCACAGAAGAAGCAGGTATGGCAGGATCTTCGAGCCATTCGCGCCAGGCTTCGGGGATAAAATAAAATTTTGCAGAGTAGTAAAATCCAACTTGGCAAGTATTTTATGTAGCAAGCAACCATCGACCTTAGAGAGTATAAGTGCTGCTTTCCAGCTTATTTTCTTGATAAGATCATTAGATTGGCATCAGTCTAAACAAATCTTCCGCCGAAGACCGAGACTTAAACATGACCAATCTTCACACCCCTTTATGCGATCTACTCGAGATTCAATATCCTATTGTGCTTGCGGGCATGGGTTCTTGGGGTATGGCAACACCCCCGGCGCTTGTGGCAGCCATTTCAAACGCCGGCGGCCTAGGGGTCCTTGGCTGCTCTAATCTGCCAGCAGTAGAAATAGAACACCGGATAGCAGCAGTTCGCTCGCTTACCGACAAACCTTTTGGCGTTGACTTACTTCTTCCTGCATCCCTCGCGCAGGCACCGGGTAGCAGGGCCGCAGTACGTCAAGAAATACGCGAAAATCATCCTGAACATTGGGCATTCTTAAGAGAATTACATGAAAAATTTGGTTTAGAAGAACGGCCTTTTCAGGAAGATCATGTTATTTCTACAAAGCTTATAAGGGAGCAGATCGAGGCTACACTCAATGCCCGCGTTCCAGTTTTTGCCGCTGGATTAGGTGACCCTGCAATTGTGGTACCCGAGGCTCGGGAAATCGGCATGAAGGTGATGGGCGTATGCGGCTCACCCCGAAACGCCATCCGTCAGGTGAAAGCCGGTGTTGATGTGATTGTAGCTCAAGGGACTGAAGGAGGTGGCCACACTGGTGCCATTGCCAATTTTGCGCTCTTACCACAAGTGGTTGATGCCGCGGGAGAGATCCCCGTACTTGCAGCTGGAGGAATCTATGACGGACGTGGAATCGCTGCAAGTTTAGCTCTTGGCGCCCAGGGTGTCTGGGTAGGAACTGCGTTCCTGGTGGCAGATGAGGGAGGGCTTCCCAGCGCGCTTAAGGATCAACTAGTCAACGCTTCAACAAGCGATATGCGTATTTCACCTTATTGGACTGGCAAAACCGTTCGTGCCGTTCAAAACGCAGTCTCTCAAGCCTGGGATGAAAGTGGCCTTCCTCCCCTTCCAACCCCGCATCAACGGGTTTTGATGGAAGATTTTAAAGAAGCCGCCATGTCGGCTGGCCGGTTCGAAATAACCATGAATGCTGGTGGACAGGGGGCAGGTGGGGTAACTCGGAGACGTCCAGCCGTGGACATTTTCAACGACTTAGTTGAGTCCACTCGCACCACGCTCGACAAAATGAGGTCGCTCTAACGACGATCAAGCAGCTGTCCCTCCGACAGTAACACCTTCCATTCTCAAAGTTGGCTGCCCAACACCGACGGGCACACCCTGCCCAGATTTGCCACAAACGCCAATTCCTGCATCTAAGGCCATGTCGTTACCTATCATTGAAACTTGCTTCATCGATTCGGGACCATCGCCAATCAAGGTTGCACCTTTAATCGGTGCCGTTACCTTGCCGTTTTCGATCAAATAGGCTTCGGAGGCAGAGAAAACGTATTTTCCGCTTGTGATATCGACCTGCCCGCCGCCAAAATTGACAGCGTACACGCCCTTATTCACTGAAGTGATTATTTCAGCTGGGTCCATCTCTCCACCGACCATGAAAGTATTTGTCATGCGCGGCATTGGTTGGTGAGCATAAGACTGACGACGGCCGTTTCCTGTAGGAGAAACCCCCATCAATCGGGCATTCATGCGATCCTGCATATAGCCAACTAACCGGCCATTCTCGATTAAGACATTACGCTGGGTTGGCGTGCCCTCATCATCAAAATTCAACGAACCACGCCGTGAGGCAATTGCACCATCGTCAACGACAGTGACACCTTTTGCCGCCACCATTTCTCCCATCAAACCAGAGAAGGCTGAAGAGCCCTTGCGATTGAAGTCGCCTTCAAGTCCATGGCCTACCGCCTCGTGCAGCATCACACCTGGCCAACCGGGGCCCAAAACAACCGTCATCTCACCTGCTGGTGCCGGCACGGCTTCTAGCCTCACAAGGGCCTGTCGTAGGGCTTCGTCCGCAGATGCACGCCAAGAATTTTCTTCTAAAAATTTATCGAGAGGCAGCCGGCCACCTTGGCCATTTGAGCCTGTTTCCATTCGGTCATTTCGCCTGACCGTAACCTGAACATTTACCCTAACTAGCGGACGAAGGTCGGATACTTCATCTCCATTAGCGCGCAAGATTTTAATTGCCTGTAATTCCGCCGTGATTGATGCAGAAACTTGGACAACCGAAGGGTCTTTTGCCCTCAGATAGGAATCAATTTGCTCAAGAATACCAACTTTAACCGCGAATTCGGGCTCCGAAGTGGGGTCATCGTGCCCATATAAGGTGTGATTTATTAAAGTCGGGCTTAATTCTTGTTTGCCCTCTCGGCCTTTGCCTGCCTCCCTTGCCGTCTGAGCCGCACGGGCCAAGGCCAGGTCAGACAGTTCCCCCCCGTGGGCATAGGCAACAAAATCCCCAGCGACTGCTCGCATCCCAAAGCCCTGAGAGATGTCATGATTTGCAGATCGCAAGCGTCCGTCATCGAAAGCCAGACTTTCGGTGGTGCGCCTCTCTAAAAATAACTCGCCGTCATCAGCACCAGCAATGCCCTCAGCAAGCCGCTTTCGAGCACCTTCACGCGTAAGGTCAGCAACATCGAAGAACATCCGGTCTGTTTCTACCGTTGGGTTCATCTGCTTCCCTCCTGATCCATTAGAAGTTGGTGCCTTTTAAAGGCAAACATACCATTGAATATAAATGGAAATTCTTTTGCTATTTGTTTGCTAAAATTTTAGCGACAACCGGTCGCATAGGTTCCCAAGAGCTGCTGAATAGTGTAGCGAAGGGTGTACAAAACTTGAATGCCCCGATATCTCCGAATTATGTGGATGATCGTGGAAGTGAGGCAAGACGTATGATTAAGTGGGCGGCCCGTATCGCGGGTCTGGGTTTAGCGTTTGCTCCGCTTGCAGCAATGGCTGCGGCAGGCCAACCTGTTAATTGGGGCCTTGGCCTTCAGGAAGCCGCGTCTCCTACGATGGAGCGCATTAATAGTTTCCATAATTTGCTGCTTTACGTAATTACAGCGATTACCCTTTTTGTGATGATACTGCTTGCGATCGTGGTCGTGCGGTTCAATCGCCGGGCTAATCCTGTACCTTCACGGACCACCCATAATTCAACAATTGAGGTGCTCTGGACGGCCATTCCCGTCCTAATCTTGGTTCTTCTTGCGATCCCATCATTTAAATTGCTGTACTTTGCTGATCGCGTTGAAAATCCTGACATCACCATCAAAGCCGTCGGACGCCAATGGTACTGGTATTACGAAATTCCCGAACAGGAATATAAAGGCCAGAAGATCGGCGGCTTTGGCTTCGCAAGCTACATGGTGCCAGAAAACGAAATCAAAGGTGATCAAATTCGCCTGCTGTCCGTTGATAACCCATTGTCTCTACCTGTTGATGCCAAGGTACAGGTGTTAGTTACCGCGGGCGATGTGCTTCACAATTTCGCAATGCCGTCTCTTGGCGTAAAATTGGACGCTGTTCCAGGGCGTCTTAATGAGACTTGGACAATGATTAAAGGCAAATATGCCGGCAAGACTTTCTACGGCCAATGCTCGGAGCTTTGCGGCAACGGCCATGCTTTTATGCCAATTGAGATTCGCGCCGTTAACGATGCCGATTTTCTAACGTGGGTAGTAAAGGCCAAAGAAGCGGGTGATCCGCTTCAAACCGCCCAAACACCCACTCCTAAGGCGGAAAAGGTCCGCCTCGCCCAAGTCCAGAACTAATCACCGAATTCGGAAGGAATAGAGCCATGGCGACCGCAGACGCAGCGCACGGCCACGACGACCATCATGACCACACACCCGGCTTCTTTGTCCGCTGGTTTCTTTCGACCAACCACAAAGACATCGGCACTCTTTATCTCATCTTCTCAGTAATCGCTGGTCTTATTGGTGGCGGGTTCTCCATGTGGATGCGCATGGAACTTCAGGATCCAGGTGTGCAGTTTATGACCAACGCCGATGGTTCACCGAATGGCCATCTTTGGAATACGGTCGTCAGTGCCCACGGCCTAATCATGGTCTTTTTCGTCGTCATGCCCGCTCTTATTGGTGGGTTTGGCAACTGGATCGTACCGATGATGATTGGCGCTCCTGACATGGCCTTCCCAAGAATGAATAACATCAGCTTCTGGTTGATTGTTCCTGCTTTCCTTCTGCTTCTTGGGTCTGCAGTCGTAGGCGGCGGAGCGGGAACGGGTTGGACCATTTATCCGCCCCTCTCAAGTGCCCTGGGTCACCCCAGTGTGGCCGTTGATATGGCTATCTTTGCGCTCCACCTGGCCGGTGCATCTTCCATTCTCGGTGCGGTAAATTTCATCACGACCATATTCAACATGCGGGCCCCGGGCATGACGTTACATCGCATGCCTCTTTTCGTTTGGGCTATGCTTGTTACCGCATTCTTGCTTCTGTTAGCGGTTCCGGTTCTTGGTGGTGCAATCACAATGCTGCTAACCGACCGTAATTTTGGGACAACGTTCTTCGACCCCGCAGGTGGTGGCGATCCATTGCTGTTTCAGCACCTGTTCTGGTTCTTCGGTCATCCCGAAGTCTACATCATGATCTTGCCAGCCTTCGGGATTGTCAGTCACGTTGTGGCAACGTTCAGTCGTAAGCCAATCTTTGGTTATCTCGGCATGGCTTATGCCATGGTAGCAATCGGCGTCGTTGGCTTCATTGTTTGGGCACACCACATGTACACGGTGGGTATGGACGTCGACACACGTGCATACTTCACAGCGGCAACGATGGTCATTGCTGTCCCAACAGGCGTTAAAATCTTCTCTTGGATCGCAACCATGTGGGGTGGGTCGATAACATTCGAAACACCCATGCTTTGGGCCATCGGTTTCATATTCTTGTTCACACTCGGCGGTGTGACGGGCGTTGTACTTGCAAACGCAGGTGTAGATCTCGCTCTACACGACACTTATTACGTAGTGGCCCATTTCCACTACGTTCTGTCGTTGGGCGCAGTCTTCGGAATCTTTTGTGGAATGTATTATTGGCTTGGCAAAATGTCGGGTCGTCAGTACCCAGAATGGGCTGGCAAGCTCCACTTTTGGACAACCTTTATCGGCGTAAACTTGATCTTCTTCCCACAGCACTTCTCAGGCCTCCAGGGGATGCCTCGCCGCTACGTAGACTATCCCGATGCTCTGCATGGCTGGAACGCCATTTCATCTTATGGTGCTTATATCGCCGGTCTATCTACTGTCTTCTTCATCTGCATGATGATTTGGACGCTTCTGGCAGGTCGAAGGGTCGAAGCAAACTATTGGGGCGAAGGTGCAACCACCTTGGAGTGGACAGTGTCCTCACCTCCTCCATTCCATACCTTTGAAGAGCAGCCTGTTATGGAAGAGGAAGCGGCGCACTAAAGCATCAACAACCACAGAACATCCAGGCGTATCCTAATGGCGGAAGCAACACTTGCATCTACTTTGACAGAAAACTCGAGCGCTGAACCCAGCGTTCGGGACTTTCTGGCTTTGTTGAAACCGCGGGTGATGTCGCTGGTTGTGTTTTCTGGCGCAGCTGGTTTGTTTGTTGCTCCTGGTTCGATACATCCTGTATTGGCGGCGGTGGCAATTCTTTGTATTGCGATCGGAGCAGGCGCATCTGGGGCGATCAATATGTGGTATGATGCTGACATCGACGCCGCCATGACAAGGACAGCTAAACGTCCTATCCCATCAGGCTTAATCGATCCAAGCACAGCACTCAGTTTTGGCTGTGTTCTAGCTGCAGGCTCGGTAGCGTTGATGGGTGTTGCAGTTAATTGGGCCGCAGCTGCAATTCTTGCGTTAACCATTGGATTCTACGTATTTATTTACACCATGTGGCTTAAGCGCAGTACGCCGCAGAATATTGTCATTGGTGGAGCTGCCGGGGCTTTCCCTCCCATGATTGGTTGGGCTGCAGTTACAGGCGATATAGCGATCGGGTCTGTCACTCTATTTCTTATTATTTTTTTCTGGACACCTCCCCATTTTTGGGCGTTGGCACTTTACAAAGCTAACGACTACGCAGCCGCCGGAGTACCAATGCTGCCGGTCGTTGCTGGCCGCAATGAAACTCGTAAGCAAATTCTGATTTACAGTCTTATTTTGGCACCGATTTGTGTTTTGCCTTCTTTGGTTGGGGTCTCTAGTTTTGCTTACGGTGGGTTTGCAGCTGCACTAGGTCTCGCATTCGTTTTTATGTCATTCCAGCTTTTCCGAAGCGATGATGACAGACACGCAAAACGCCTCTTTGGATTTTCAATTCTTTATCTTTTCTTGCTGTTCGGCGGCTTAATTGCCGATCACGCGCTGATAGCAGGTTGATAATGCCGCTAGCACGTCCTTCAAAACGCTCAGAAATAGCACCACGAGACAGCGCAATACACCGTCGCAAACGCGTGCGTAATCTGGCAATTCTTGGAGCGCTTATTGCTCTCATGGCAGTTTTTTATCTTGTAACCATCGTACGCATTCAGGCTGGCCTGGGAGCTGCCGGATGATTACTTTGAAAGCTAAGAAAAAAAATCGGCGACTCGCAATTGTGCTCTCTAGCGTTGTAGCTGGAATGGTTGGTTTGTCATATGCGTCGGTGCCTCTCTACGATCTTTTTTGTAGGGTCACGGGATACGGGGGAACCACCCAACGAGCAGAATCAGCTCCGGGAGCGGCCCAGAACGCCAGACAATTTACTATCCGGTTTAATACTGACGTTAGCCCAGATCTTGACTGGGCTTTCCGGCCGGCAGGCGGCACTGTTTCTGTGAAAGCAGGTGAAGAACACTTAGTGTTCTTCCAAGCGGCAAACACGTCGAACCAACCTTTGGTTGGCACCGCCGTCTTCAATGTTACACCACAGAAGGCAGGAATCTATTTCAATAAAGTGCAGTGCTTTTGCTTCGAGGAGCAGCTGCTCCAATCTGGCCAAACTATGGACTTTCCAGTGTCTTTCTTTATTGATCCAGATATCGCCCAAGATCGAAACTTAGATGATGTGAAATCGATAACGCTTTCCTATACTTTTTTTCCCGCCCGCGATGTAACGCCTGGTAACGTCCAGGCCAAGCTGACTAATTAACCGGCACTAGCCGAGGAGCTTATAAAATGGCCGATAGCCACGCTGCGCCTAAACATCCTTTCCATTTAGTTGATCCGAGCCCATGGCCTCTTCTAGGAGCGTTTGCAGGTCTGATCTTGGCTGCAGGTGCGCTTATGGTAATGCGCATGGACTCATATTGGGTGCTGCTTATTGGGGTCCTATGTGTCCTTGGTGTAATGTTTGGCTGGTGGCGCGACGTCGTGCGCGAGGGTGAATACCAGGGTCATCACACCAAAACAGTTCAAATCGGCCTTAGATATGGCATGGCATTGTTCATAGCGTCGGAGGTTATGTTCTTTTCGGCGTTCTTTTGGGCTTTTTTCGATGCCAGTCTGTTTCCAAAGGCAGCGACTGGATTTACCTGGCCACCAAAGGGCATTGAAACATTTGATGCACTCGACCTACCACTGCTAAACACCTTGATTTTGTTGCTCTCAGGTTGCACAGTCACATGGTCTCACCACGCCCTATTGCACAATAACCGCAAAGATTTTTTGTTGGGTCTAACCTGCACGGTGGTCTTGGGAATCTTCTTCTCAGCGCTCCAGGCTTACGAATATGGACACGCGGCGTTTGGCTTCCGTGATGGCATCTATCCCTCAACCTTTTTCATGGCGACAGGTTTTCATGGCTTCCACGTAATGGTCGGGACCATCTTTCTAGCTGTGTGCCTATTCCGCGGAATGAATGGTCATTTCAAACCAGACCATCATTTTGGCTTCGAAGCGGCAGCGTGGTATTGGCACTTCGTTGACGTAGTATGGCTGTTTCTCTTCGTCTGCGTTTACGTTTGGGGCGGCTGATATAACAGTGAGTGCTAGTTGCCCGCGCTGTTGGGAAGGGGCTCTATTCTCTGGGTTTTTAGAGGTGAACGCACAATACCCATCATGTGGTTTAGACCTTCGCGCTCACGACTCCGGTGACGGGCCAGCTGTGTTCATAATTTTTATAGTCGGCGCCCTCTTTGCTACTGGCGCCCTTTTGGTTGAAACTGCCTTTGAACCACCATACTGGATGCACTTCCTGATATGGCCAGTGGTGGTGATTGGGTTGACCATGGCGTTGCTTAGACCGCTAAAAGCCAGATTTATAGAAATTCAGTACCGCCGCCGATCTACTGCGCTTTAACCTATGAAGAGAAAATTTTTTATCCTGACGGCTATCGCAGGGTTCTCGGTTTTGATTGGCCTTGGCATCTGGCAATGGGAACGACGGACCTGGAAGCAAGCCATGCTTACAGAGATAAATGCTGGCCTTGCGGCGCCTCCCACTGCGATTAATAACGCCCCAAATAATACTCTAGCTTGGCATCCCGCTCGAGCTTTCGGTTCATGGGTAAACGAAGGCCTAATCCACGTTGCTCCAGTTACTTTGTTGGGCAAAGTAGGGAAAGTTTATGCAGCACCATTTCGACTAGAGGATGGGAGCATTGTCGCTGTCGAACTGGGCTGGGCAGGCAATCAACTCAATGGAATTACTCTTCCAGAGACCGTCAAATCCCTTGAGGGAGTGTTGATTCCAGCCAGAAAGCCTTCCTATTTCACTCCTGATAACCATCCACCAAATAATTGGTATTGGCTCGATCCCATAGCTCTCGCTCAAAACGCCGGATTGAATTCGGCGAAGGCGGCACCCTTAATACTTCGCCTTACCCAATCTCCCGAAGGGCTCACTGCCCGTCCAGCAAAGCCGGACATTCCTGATAACCACTTACAATACGCGTTTACTTGGTTTGGTCTTGCGATGGCTTGGGCTGTGATTAGCTTTTTGGCCCTGCGTAAGTCTCAGGAATAGCGTCCCTGCAGCATTTGTAAAAGGGCACGCAAGCCCTGCGCCTCCCCACCCTTTGGTCGACCAGGGCGGTCTGTTGGATTCCAAGCCATCATGTCTATGTGAGCCCACGGGACTGAATCTTTTACAAAAGCCTCGAGGTACAGAGCCGCGGTAATAGCGCCTGCAAAACCACCGGAAGAGACATTGTTTAAGTCTGCGACGTCACCCTTCAACATCAGACTGTATGGTTGATGCAGAGGCAAACGCCACAGCAGATCATCAGTTTCTAAACCGCCAGCCAGAATATCATTGGCAAGAGCGTCATTATTACTGAAAAGAGCTGGAAGACTTGGTCCTAACGCAACGCGCGCAGCACCCGTCAGGGTTGCGCAATCAATCACGAGGTCCGGGTTCTCCTCCATCGCGAGGGCTATTGCATCGCACAGGACAAGCCGTCCTTCCGCATCCGTATTACCAATTTCGACTGTTATGCCTTTCCTGGTTTTAATTACGTCAAGCGGTCGAAAGGAATCTCCTGAAACACTATTCTCTACTGCAGGGATAAGTACACGAAGGCGAACTGGTAGATTGGTAGCCATGATTGAATGAGCAAGACCTAAAACATTGCCAGCACCCCCCATATCTTTCTTCATACTCAACATTGCGCTGGAAGGCTTTAGGTCGAGGCCCCCAGTATCAAAACACACACCCTTTCCAATGAGGGTAACTTTTGGCGCCTTTGGGTCACCCCAGATCATATCAATCAGCCTAGGAGCACGCACACTCGCTCTTCCGACGGCATGAATTGTCGGAAAATTCTTTTTTAGAAGATCATCGCCAACCGTCACTGACAGCTTGGCCTTATGAAGGCGTCCTATCTTTCTAGCAGCAGCAGCCAACTCCTTTGGGCCCATATCATTAGCTGGAGTAGAAATAAGGTCACGCGCGTGAGAAATACCTTCAATAATAGCTTTTGCCAGGGTTTTGTCGGCACCTTTTGGCCAGATTAATTGAGCAGCCTTAGAACCACCTTTAGTTTTGTATTGATCAAAACTATACGCACCAAGGGTCCATGCAACTGCCGCGTTTGTTGCTTGGGTCTTCGATAAGGCGGTTCGAATTGTATAGGTTCCAGCTGGTAATTTTCGTCCCGCGTCTCCTAGAGCCCAAACATCATCCAAATTAGATACACCAAATACCGCGGAAGCAGGCGACCCTTCGCTATCAGGTATCAAGATTGCCTGCCCTGCTTTCGCTACGAAACCAGAACTCGCCATCCAGTTTTGGGCAACTTTACTTTGAGTGTCGCTCCACTCGGAAAAATTAGAGGTCTCGACAACATAAAGAGACACAGCGTTTCGCGCAGAATTAAGAAGCGTATCAACCATCTTTTAGGGCCCTTTATTCAGACTCTACAGCGTCAGCAAAAGCAGACATGGACGCAAAAGTCCAATCGGTCTGCGGTATATCCTTTATTTCTTTTGTAGCACCCCAACCCGAACCCTGGCGCCTATCAATCCAACAAGTAGCAAATCCTTGTCTGGCAGCCTCTTGATGATCATGAAATAGCGATTGAGCAACGTGTAACGTCTTCATTTTGCTAATTCCCACTTCTGCCAATCGCCTTGCCATGAATTTGAAATTTGCTGGGTCGGGTTTGTAGCTGCCTATTTCCTGAGCCGTAAATATGTAGTCAAAACGCGCCTCAAGTTGCTTCGCGCTCTCGCAAAAGCTAGCCACATCTACATTTGACAGAATTATTAATTTGTACCGCTTGCGAAGGCGGTGGAGGGAAACTGCAGCATCTAGAAAGGCCGGCCAGTTTCCAACAGATTGGCCAAAGGCTTGTGCATCCTCTAGCGTTGATTTGACTCCAAATTTTTCAGCCAGCTCTGGCAAGATACGGGCTAAAAGGTGGGGGTATAGTTGTGATGGCGATTCGGCTTGAGCAGCAGACTCGAGTTCCGCAAATGCAACCAGGGCCTCTTCACGACTTACCGAACGCTGAGACCGCTGAACTACTGGCTGAAGAGCTTCCCAAATACCGGTCTCCCAATCGATCAATGTTCCATAGCAATCGAAGGAAAGAGCATCAAAATCAGAGAACTGCATGGTGTCCCAAGCCTTTCTTCAATACCTTAGAAAATCGACCAAATCTGACTGAAGGAGTATTTTTCGAAAGATAGATTGGTAGAGTTTTTGAAAGTGCCCCAGTAAGTCGATAAAAACATCCTAAAAAGGAAAACACCGCTACCAGCTTTAGCGCAACGTCTTAAAGTGCTTCGTCCAATTAATTAGAACGCCCAAATAAATCCGGATAGCCACTACCGACTAAAAATCGATGCATCGACCGTTCACGGACCAGTCGCCGAAGCGTGTTGGATCTGGCCCCTTTGGACCTCCGATCTCTTCTACCGAATTTTTCTCTTCGGATGGAGGAGCCCCATTATGGTCAAGATTATCGGATGAGTTGGCAGCTGTTGGTTTATTCTTTTCGTTCATTGGTTTTATCACATCAGATTAAAATGAAATGGCAAAATTCAGTCGAAACTTCTGGCATGGAAGTCCTGAACGGGCTACCCATACACTTCTTACCTTACCATCATGAAAATATTTCGAGAGAGTTACTAGTCAATGCGACCTTCTGGGCGGAAAAGAGATCAACTTCGGTCGATATCACTTGAGACAGCTGGATGGAGTAAGCACGCTGAGGGTGTGTGTATGGCAAAATTCGGCGATACCCATGTGCTGTGCACCGCATCAGTTGAAAACCGAGTTCCAGGCTGGATGCGAAACTCAGGTCGCGGCTGGGTGACTGCTGAGTATGGGATGTTACCTAGGGCCACCCATACTCGCGGGGACCGTGAAGCAGCTCGCGGAAAACAGTCTGGCCGAACCCAAGAAATCCAGCGGCTAATTGGCCGATCCCTCCGCGCCATAGTAGACTTAAAGATACTTGGCGAAATCCAAATCAAGGTTGATTGCGACGTTATTCAGGCAGATGGCGGTACACGAACAGCCGCTATAACCGGCAGTTTTGTTGCCCTAGCGCTGGCTTGTCGTGGACTAGAAAAAATCGGTGCAGTTGTCCGCAGCCCAATCATTGGCCAGGTCGCTGCGATCTCCTGTGGCGTCTATAAGGGAGAGACAGTCATAGACCTAGATTACGACGAAGATTCGACAGCAGAAGCCGACGCAAATTTTGTAATGACCGAGGGCGGGATGTTAATCGAGGTTCAAGGTACAGCAGAAGGTGCACCATTTTCTCGAGTACAATTCGATGCGCTACTAGACCTTGCAACTAACGGTATTTCTGAGCTTTGCCGGGCGCAGTCAAAAGCTATCGCGGAACACGAATGAGCATAACGAATGAAATCAACTTTTCTCGGGGCGATAAATTAGTTGTCGCATCACATAACCCTGGAAAGATTCGCGAAATCCAAACTTTATTAGATCCGTATGGCCTTCATGTTCTATCAACTGGTGAGATGGGGGCGCCTGAACCGGAGGAAACTGGCGATACCTTCGAGGCCAATGCGCGACTCAAAGCTCGAGCATCAGCAGAATTTACCGGCTTACCGGCCTTGGCAGACGACTCTGGGTTTTGTGTTGCTGCACTAAACGGCGCCCCAGGCATCTATTCTGCACGCTGGGCGGGCCCAGATAAGAACTTCGACATAGCCATGTCCCGTCTAAACGAAGAAATGGGGTCGGCGACAGACCGAACGGCATGGTTCGTTTGCTGTCTATCCGTTGCCTGGCCGACAGGCAAAGTACTCACTTTCAGAGGTGAGGTATGGGGTGATGCAGTATGGCCCCCTCGGGGAGACAAGGGCTTTGGCTATGATCCCATGTTCCAGCCAACTGGACACGCCATCACCTTTGCAGAGATGGAACCCAAAACAAAACATGGCATCAGTCATCGCGCGCAAGCCTTTCGTCTTTTTGTCGATGCCTGCCTTCGTAGCTGAGTTCTTCTAATGAATGATGGCGGCTTTGGGCTGTACGTTCACTGGCCATTTTGCCAGTCGAAGTGTCCTTATTGCGATTTTAACAGCCATGTACGCGAGAAGATTGACCAGACTCGCTGGACAACAGGTTTGTCAGCAGAAATAGAGTACTTTGCAGCTAATGCCGATGGACGCCCACTCGATACAATCTTCTTCGGCGGTGGCACACCATCGCTAATGAATCCTGAAACCATAGCCACGGTAATTGAAACAGCACGTAAGGCCTGGAGTTTTAGCAACGATATTGAGATCACAATGGAAGCCAATCCAAGCTCTGTCGAGGCAAGCCGGTTTGCAGAATATGCAAATGCAGGCGTCAACCGAGTTTCGCTTGGAGTCCAATCCCTGAGTGATAAAGCATTGAAGTTCTTGGGCCGACAGCACTCTGCAGAAGACGCTATTAAAGCTATAGAAATAGCGAGCAGTAATTTTAGCCGTTGGTCTGTAGACCTTATCTATGCGCTGCCCGGGCAGTCCTTGCGCGCTTGGGAGACGGAGCTAGAAACTGTTTTGTCGTTCGCTAGTACACACCTTTCCGCGTACCAACTCACTATCGAACCTGGCACAGCCTTCCACGGTGCGCATTCACGGGGTCTTTTCGAAATGCCAGAGGAAGAGCTGGCAGGACAACTATTCGAAGAAACTCAATCGATAATGGCGTCAAAAGGTCTTGAAAATTATGAGATATCAAACCATGCACAGCCCGGGGAAGAAGCCCGCCACAACCTGATCTATTGGCGCGGTGGTTCATGGATCGGCGTTGGGCCAGGGGCCCATGGACGCTTGGACATTTGTGGCCAAAGAACAGCTTTACGCCAAGTTCGCAGCCCTGAAGCTTGGATTTCAAAAGTAGAGGGCTCCGGCCACGGTATAGCCGAGTCTCAAACACTCAATTCCCATGATATTGGCCGTGAGAATCTTATGATGGGATTACGATTAAACGAGGGCGTAGATCTTCAACGCCTATCTCTTCAAACTGGTGCGTCGCTTGACACATTTATCGACGAGACTGCCCTGAACATTCTTATCGAGAACGGTTTTCTTGAGATAAACGCATCCCACCTCCGAGCCACATCCGAGGGCCGCCAGAGGCTTAACGCTGTTCTTTCCCGTCTAATTACTTAACTGTCGGGACTAGGGTGCTACACATTGTGAGGCCAAAAATTAACGGCCTAGACCAACCCAATCGCAGCCGCCACCTTGAACAAAGTCTAGTAGATAATAGTTCATTGGATCCATCGACTCACTTTGGCCCATAAAAACAAAACTAACCCTATCGCACACAAAATAGGGAGCACCGGCAAAAGCAAGAAAGTCTGGATAATAGGGTCCCATAAATAAGCCCAGACATAACGCTGCACTACAGCCTGTATAATGTTCAGTGTCTCTGGAAATAGGCTAAAAGCGATATCGCCAAAAAGAATTGATTTCCATTCCCCGACTTCAAGCCGATGAACTAGATCAGCAATACCTACTGGTACCGCAGCGAACACTACGATCAGCCCGATTATCCGACGCGTTTTAGTGCTTTGCTTTTGCAATGTTACCTATCAATTCAATCTATTTAGATCGCTAATAAGAATTTTCATGATAGCCCTTATCTAAAGCCCCCTAAACAAGCACCAAGATTTGATCCAAAACATTAACCCCACCGTAATAATTCGTGTGCTTTTCAAGGAACAGTTGAATGGTGGCTCAAGTATCAAAAATCTTCCCAATATTAATTCTTGCTTTTTTAATCGGTTTTTTGCCTGCCCGCGCAGATGATCAGACAGACATTCGAACGGTTATCACAAGTCAGACACGAGCACTTTCAGCGGGTGATGCTAGCACCGCTTTTAGCTATGCAACGCCAAATATCCAGGACCGTTTCGTGTCGCCAGAGTTTTTCATGGCAATGGTGAAAACAGGCTATTCCGCTTTGATTGGCCCGCAGAAATTTGAGGTTACGGAGATCGAAACCTCAGGCGACCAAGCCGTAGCACGCGCCCGGGTCGTAACCAGTGAAAGCAAAGTATTTATCGCCATTTATCCACTTATACGACAACCTGACGGAAGCTGGAAAATTGACGGTTGTTTCATGCAACCGATGGAAGGTAAAGCCCTTTAGAACTTTTGCTTATGTAATTTTAACCGGTTCTTCAGAGTTTTTCTGATCCTCCTGCTGTCGAGCCCACATTTCTGCATAAATTCCACTTGCTGCTAAAAGTTGCCGATGATGTCCGCGTTCAGCAATTTCTCCATCTTTAAATACTAAGATCTCATCAGCATTAACCACCGTCGACAATCGATGGGCAATCACGATTGCGGTGCGGCCTTGCGCCAGTGCATCTAACTTTAACTGGATCAATCTTTCCGTTTCCGTGTCTAGAGCGGAAGTGGCTTCGTCCAAGAGCAATATTGGCGGGTCTTTAAGGATTGTACGGGCAATTGCGACTCGCTGTTTTTCGCCACCTGATAGCTTTAAGCCCCGCTCGCCAACTTCAGTTGCCCAGCCATCGGGCAAATTGTTGATGAAGTCTTCAATTTGAGCGAGACCCGCTGCCTCTTTTGCCTCCTGCTCAGTTGCATCTTGGCGGCCATAAAGAATGTTATATATCAGGCTATCGTTGAACAGCACCGTATCCTGAGGAACAATTCCAATACTGTTGCGCAAACTATCCTGGGAAACGTCACGGATATCCTGTCCATCGATGGAGATCGATCCTCCACCTACGTCATAAAAACGATAAAGAAGACGGCCGATAGTTGATTTTCCAGCGCCAGATGGACCTACTATCGCTACCGTCTTGCCTGCCTTAACGGTGAAGGAAATTCCCTTAAGAATAGGTCGGCGTGTATCATAACCAAAAACTACGTTTTCAAACCGAACTTCTCCTCTAGCAACATCAAGATACTTGGCGCCAGGCTTATCTTTTACCTCTTGGGCAACATCCAAGAGTGAAAACATTTTCTCCATGTCAATTAGGCTTTGCATAATCTCTCGATACACAAAGCCGAACATATTTAGTGGTTGATAAAGCTGGATCAGATAGGCGTTGACCATAACGAATTCACCTATGGTCATAGTTCCATTCTTAACCCCTATTCCAGCCATCGCCATAACTGCTACCAGACCTGCAGAAATAATTGCAGCCTGCCCAACATTTAGAGTTGAGAGAGAAATAGTGCTCTTTACTGCAGCTTTTTCATAAGCAGCTAAAGCTTGATCGAAACGCCCACGCTCATGAATTTCGGCATTGAAGTACTTAACTGTTTCATAGTTGAGCAGGCTGTCAATTGCCTTTGAATGGGCTCGACTATCTTCTTCATTCATCTGACGGCGAATACCCAAGCGCCACGTAGTTACTTTTTTGGTGTAAAGGACATAGATCACGATAGTAACCAAGGTCACCATTGCGAAGCGCCAGTCCAACATCGCCCAGAGAATTATTAAAACTACAACAATCTCAAAGACCGTCGGAAAAATGTTGAAAACAGCAAACCGAAGAAGGGTTTCTATTGCCTTTACGCCACGTTCTATCGCCCGGGAAAGCCCTCCAGTGCGACGTTCAAGGTGAAAACGCAGAGAAAGACTATGCAAATGTTCAAAAACCCGACACCCAACTTGGCGGACTACGTTTTGCGCAACAGCAGCAAACAACGCTTCCCTAAGCTCACCAAAAAGTGTTGCGCCGATCCGCGCTAGACCATAAGCAATAATAATTCCTATCAGAAGCGCAGCGCCGAGATTCTCAGTGGGACCCATGCTGTCCACCGCATCCTTATAAAAGAGCGGCGCGTAAACATTGCAAACTTTAGCAAGCACCAGGCAGATAGCTGCAACTAGAATCCGCAGTTTGAATGCCGGGCGGTCTTTTGGCCAAATGTATGGCCAAAGCATACTTAAGACGCCAAACCGCGCCTCCGATTTTTCCTCCACATTCTTAGATATTGTCTTCATCTTGTAATGATGCTCCGATATGCACCAAAATATAGTGTAACGGATGTACTATCCGTGGAGATAAGTCGAGTGGTCAGATGAACGCTACGATACTAGACGGTCGCTCTGCCTTGGTCCTGAATGCCGATTTTCGGCCACTGAGCTATTTTCCATTGTCACTCTGGTCTTGGCGTGACGCGATCAAGGCGGTGTTTTTAGATCGCGTCAACGTGCTAGCCGAGTATGACGATGTAACTGTTCGCTCACCAAACTTCGAGATGCAAGCACCAAGTGTGATCTCTCTTAAAGAATATATTGCGCCCGCCAAGCGACCGGCATTTACACGGTTCAACGTTTTCCTAAGGGATCGCTTTCATTGTCTTTATTGTGGGCGGAAATTTTCTCCCTCAGATCTCACATTTGATCACGTAATACCACGATCCCGAGGCGGCGTGACTTCCTGGGAGAATGTTGTAGCTGCTTGTTCTTGCTGCAATGTAGCCAAAGCTAACCTAACACCCGAAAAGGCTCGTATGCCGTTGCTTTGGGCGCCCAGAGAACCAACGGTCTACGAGTTACAGGAACGCGGACGGAGCTTTCCACCCAATTATCTACACGAAAGTTGGGGAGATTTTTTATACTGGGACAGCGAACTAGAAGAAGGTTAAGGACGGCCTGCTATCAGCCACCAACTGCTTGTCTAGCTGGCCGTAGTAAAAAAGCCGGAGTGTTATCTTTTCCGAAGGACTGTGGACCGGGGATATCCGCCGGGTTTTCGACCCACGGGCTTCTGCGTCTTTTTTCCTCGGTAAAGTCACTACGACCTCTTCTTGGAGGATCCCGTCGAGTATTTGGGCTTGACTCGGGTTCGACGGTGCGACCTGCGTTACGCTCACGTCTCTTTGGAGGGTATCGACCACCATCCGTTTCGGCCCCGCGTCCATTGCGACTGCGTCGATCTACATGCTTCTCTGTCTCAGGTTCGGGTTTTTCATTTAATTGATTAGAAACTGAAAGCAGCAGCTCTGGAATTTCACGATTTGTTAACCGCTCAATCGCACTAATTAATTTGTAGTCATCCTCGGTTACCAAAGTAAAAGCCCGTCCTGACCGACCAGCTCGACCAGTCCGACCTATTCGATGAACATAGTCATCGGGGTGAAGAGGGACATCAAAATTGAAAACATGCGAAACGGTCACAATGTCTAGGCCACGCGCCGCTACATCGCTTGCTACAAGAATATCAACCTGACCCTTCTTAAAACTGTCTAGCGTTTCCATCCGCTTAAACTGCACCATATCCCCATGCAGAGCGGCGGCGTTGAAGCTGTGTTGCTTCAAAGAACGGACGAGGACGTCCACATCGCGCTTCCGATTGCAGAAAACAATCGCATTTTGGATGTTTTCTCCGCGCATAATATCACGAAGAACTTTCCTTTTATCCCGGGGAGCACACCGCACTTTTTTCTGATCGACGGTTTCAGCCAGAGATGCCGGTGGGGATACAGTAATCAGCTTTGGGTTCATCAGAAATTGATCTGCAAGACGCTTTATTTCAGGAGGCATAGTTGCAGAGAAAAGCATGGTCTGACGCAGCGGAGGTAACAGACCTGCAATCCGCTCAACATCGGGAATAAAGCCCATGTCGAGCATCCGATCAGCTTCGTCTATCACAAAGATTTTGACGTCACTCATCATGATCTTGCCGCGCTCAAACATATCTATAAGGCGGCCAGGTGTGGCAATTAAAACGTCAACGCCACGCTCCAGAGTTTTCATTTGTTCAGCCATGAATTCGCCACCGATAAGGAGTGCGTGGCTGAGCTTCAAATGCTTTCCATACTTCTCAAAATTTTCAGCAACTTGTGCTGCCAATTCCCGTGTAGGTTCGAGAATTAAGGCACGCGGCATACGAGCCTTGGCGCGTCCATTATGCAAAACTTCTATCATCGGCAGGGTAAAGGAAGCGGTTTTTCCAGTGCCCGTTTGCGCACAGCCCAGAATATCACGCCCCATGAGAGCGACAGGAATGGCTTCTAGTTGAATGGGGGTTGGCGTTTCATAACCGGACTCGGCCAACGCCTTTAGGATCGGATCACTCAATCCGAAATCATCAAATTTCATGCAGGGTTAATCAATCACTGATAAGTTTTAGAGAAATATAGCAATCCGGAGCTCTTCAGTAGCACTCTGGTACTGGAGAGCTCGAACGACTTGTATTAGAGGCGACATAGTAAAATTTCGGATTTTTGTCAACGTTATCTTGGATTTTGCCAAGTTGCAGTTATTTTTTGGCCAATTAGCGCGGCTATCGACGATTGGCAGGTGCCCGAAATCAATTCACCGCCAACATTTTTATTGAACAGTTGGATGCCATGATTGTAATGCTCGTAAATAATACTTTATCGGTTTTTCATTTCGAAAATTAAAATCGGGTCTGAATAGCTATTATCTGTACCTAGCGTTTTGATCGATTTACCTCCTGACATAAAACACAAAGCAAAAAGAATGTTTATGGTGCCTTGAATTCTTTGCTGGTCAGGTAAGCTCATGTTTACAATGCGTGATTAACGTAATGCGCCGAGGCTCCGATGAATATTGCCCACCTCCTCCTTAGAGCAGCTCGCGCTCGTCCAAATACTACTGCCCTGATGCGCGGCACAAACGCAGTTGCTTCTTATTCAGTATTTGCCCGTCGGGCAGGTTCAATAGCTCGCTGGCTTAGTGAAAAAGCAGGTCTCAAACCCGGTGACCGAGTTGGTCTTGCAATGAGTAACTGCACGGAATTCTTGGAAGTACTTTACGGTTGCTGGTTCGCGGGGCTCGTTGCAGTGCCTATCAATGCCAAGCTACATCCCAGAGAGATCCAGTACATTTTAGAAAACTCAGGGACAAAGATCTGCTTCGCCACGGATGACTTATTTAATGGCATAAATGGCATTTTGACCGATCTGCCACTTTGCAAAAGATTGATTGTTCCTGGCACAACGGATTTTTCCAGGCTTCTTCAAGAAGATCCACTCGACATAGTTGCGCGGGCAGCAGAGGATCCTGCCTGGCTGTTCTACACTTCTGGCACCACCGGAAGACCAAAGGGAGCAACACTCTCTAACCGAAACCTGCTAGGCTGTGCCCTCGCATATTTTTCAGATGTTGATGTTCCAGCTGAGGGCGAGCACTGGCTTCATGCCGCACCAATGTCTCATGGAGGAGGGCTTTACGGGTTGCCTTTTGTTGCTGGAATGGGTGCCCAGGTAGTGCCGGAGAGTGGTAAATTTGATCCACCAGAAATATTTGAACTTCTTCCAAAAACACCCAAAGCA
This sequence comes from Alphaproteobacteria bacterium, assembly GCA_030833925.1. GTDB lineage: Bacteria > Pseudomonadota > Alphaproteobacteria > Bin95 > Bin95 > VMCJ01. The sequence goes on along the minus strand of JAURGE010000003.1, from coordinate 74,962 downwards.
GCAATGTTTGCTGCCCCCACGATGGTAAAACGCCTTATTGAACATCCCGCTATTGCCGCAGCCGATTGCAGTAACTGGAAAACGATCGTCTATGGCGGTGGGCCAATGTATGTTGAGGACTGTAAAGCTGCTAAATCCGTATTTGGCAACGTCCTTGTCCAAATTTATGGGCAAGGCGAATGCCCAATGACCATCACCTGTCTTCCCCGGTCAGATATAGCTGCCGTAGGTCATCCAAATTACGAAGCTCATATCGCCTCTGTAGGTCGAGCCTTTGCAAATGTAGAGGTTATGGTGGCTGACGCTAACGATCAGCCAGCTCCTGTTGGAGAGATCGGCGAAATTTGCGTTAGAAGCGACGTGGTCATGTCTGGTTATTGGGAAAACGCAGCAGCTACGGCCGAAACACTTAGAAATGGCTGGCTGCACACCGGTGATGTAGGATTTTTAGATGCGGAAGGATATCTAACACTGCGGGACCGTTCGAAGGACATGATCATCTCGGGCGGCACGAACATTTACCCCAGGGAGGTAGAGGAAGCGCTGTTAAAACACCCCGGGGTAGTAGAAGTATCTGTAATTGGTGAACCAGATGAAGAGTGGGGCGAAAATGTCCTTGCATATGTCGTAGCCCGTCCAGGTACTGGAATTGATGAAAAATCTTTGGATGCGCATTGTCAGGATCTAATTGCGCGCTTTAAACGCCCAAAAAGTTATCGTTTTGTTAAAAATTTACCTAAAAATAATTATGGCAAAGTTCTAAAAACTGAATTGCGTGATCTTCTTGCTAAGGAAAAAGCAAAATAGGAATTTACCAGTCGGTCAGATAACCGCGGCCCCGCAATAGAATTGCTGGAGAAATGCACCGCACCATAATTGGAAGAAAGAGAAACTAAGGAGAAGATTCGGTTATTACCGATTTTTGTTGTTGGTTTTCCGTTCTACCTATAAATACATATGAAGGATTTATTTCGACGCGCCACCTGGACACGCTGATATGAGGCGCTAGGTGAGACGACGAAGACCGGTTAGTGTCGCGCTAACAGTGCTGATGCCTGAGCGCGCGTGACCGGTTCCGAACGCAGAATTAACGTTGCGCGCACACCTGGAGCCCGCATGACCGACTATTACAGCCAAGCAGTTAGGCCAATATCTCGCCGCGTTTCTTTGAAAACGCAGGGCTTTCGCCTTTCGGTTCAACCCGGTCAAAGCATTAGCTTCAGCTCCGCGCTGGAGAAAAAATTAGATGTCCAAATCAATGCTGATCGACGCTGCGCACAGCGAAGAAACGCGTGTCGTCGTTATCGGCCCCAACGGGCTGGAAGAATTAGACTTTGAAAGCGCCTCCCTTCGAACACTGAAGGGCAATATTTATCTTGCAAAGGTCACTCGGGTAGAGCCTTCTCTGCAGGCGGCCTTTGTTAGCTATGGTGGTAATCGACACGGGTTTCTGCCGTTTAGCGAAATTCACCCTGACTATTACCGTATTCCTGTAGCAGACCGAGAGGCCTTGCTGGCCGAAACATCCGATGAACGTGAAGATCGGATTGACCAGGACGATGACGACGGCATTGATGACAGTTTTGATTCTGCCAATCAAACAGAATCAGCTGACGAAGATAATGCCATCGAACTTCTCTCGTCTGAATCGAACGAAGAGGACAACAACGCTGAGGTAGCTGAAACCTCCGTGAACGAACCTAATGAGGAAGACGATGTTGAGGGCGTCGACGCCAACGAAAGAGCGTTCGACGAAGTAAAAGATGAATTCTCTGAAGAAGATGCCGAAGACGATAATGCCGAAGGAGGTCGAAACTACGACCAGAATCGCGGCAGATCTCGCCGGCGACAACAGCAGCGGCGCCGTCACCCGTCCAATAATCGCTATAAAATCCAAGAAGTCATCAAACGTGGACAGATAATGCTTGTCCAAGTTGGCAAGGAAGAGCGAGGCGGCAAGGGTGCCGCTATGACGACATTTATATCTCTGGCGGGCCGGTATTGTGTTTTGATGCCAAACACCGGCAATGGTGGGGGTATTTCTCGAAAAATTACCGATGCAAATGATCGGAAACGCCTAAAAAGTTTAATTGATGATCTTGATTTACCAGAAGGTATGGCAACGATTGTCAGAACAGCTGGTGTAGAACGGACCAAGGCCGAACTAAAAAGAGACCATGAATTTCTCCTAAGACTTTGGGATGAGATAAGAGAGCGAACCCTGACCTCTTCTGCTCCTGCTCTTATTTACGAAGAAGCGAGCTTGGTTAAGCGAGCAATTCGCGATCTGTATGGCCGAGATGTCGATGAAGTGCTCGTTGAAGGTGAGGGTGCCTATCGCGAAGCCAAAGACTTCATGCGGTCTCTCATGCCAAGTCACGCAAAACGGGTACAGCCTTACAAGGACCCAGTTCCTCTTTTCCAAGCGCGGGGCGTTGAGGGGCGCCTGGAAGGCCTATTTAACCCTATCGTGCGTTTGCCGTCGGGTGGCTATCTTGTGATAAACCAAACCGAGGCATTGGTTGCGATTGACGTGAACTCGGGGCGGTCAACACGAGAGAGAAATATCGAAGAGACTGCCTTAAAGACAAATCTTGAGGCTGCGGCCGAAGCTGCCCGCCAACTCCGGCTTCGCGAGCTGGCTGGAATCGTTGTCATAGACTTTATCGATATGGATGATCGGAGGAATAACGCGGCTGTCGAGCGTAAACTCAAAGAGGCAATCAAGGTTGATCGGGCGCGCGTACATGTGGGTCGGATGAGCCCCTTGGGTCTAGTCGAAATTTCAAGACAACGCCTTCGCCCCTCGATGTTCGAAACTAGCTTCCATGAGTGTGAGGTCTGCGCTGGAATTGGTCGGGTTCGAAGTGTTGAGTCTAATGCACTTGGACTACTTAGAGCGGCAGAAGATTGTGCATTTCAGGCCGGCGGCAACGTTGACATTGCTGTCAGGGCAGCTGCTGAAACTATAGTCTACCTTTTGAATCATAAGCGCGATGGCATTCAACGGATCGAGGAAATGTACGGTGCACGATTGCTTTTCACCCAAGACAATTCTTTGGCTGCTCACCAACGATTAGTGGAAGTAATTGGACGAAATAACAACAAGACCGACAATTCTCAGGCCCGCAATCAAGACTTTGATAGCCATCGGCACAATAACCGAGACGAGGGAGCTGAAGAGCGTCCAGCCAGGAATAGGCGACCAGGTCGCAAACGAGATGATGCAACCAATGAGCGAGAACCCAAATTAGCCAGAGAAGATGAAGAGAAAAGCGCAACCTCCACGCCATCGAATATTAAAGATGATGAAGATGAGAACACAAACCGCCGTCGCCGCCGTGGACGTCGCGGTGGGCGTCGGCGCAAAGGTGCCGAGGACGAAGATGTTGAACTCATTGATGGTGAGGCAACGATTGAAAATGCTGATCCCATTACTGAAAACGCTGATGCCGTTGCCGACAGTGAGAATGAGGAGCAGAAAGGGCCACGCCGACGCCGACGCCGCCGGGGTGGACGCGGAAAGTCTGGGGCGGATCTTAGTGAAATTCCTACCGTTGCCGACAATCTTGCCGACAATACTGCAACTAAAACGGTGGTCAGCGAAACAATAAATCAAGAGCAGAACAGGACATCTGAACCAAGTTCTGAGGACGCTTCGGAAACTCAGACGATAGCTCAAACAATAGTCGAACCAGAACCATCAGAAATCAATTCGAGATCTGAGCCCCCACCCTCCAAATCCATGGAAGAGCCTGAGCCCGAACCATCTGGGCCTCCACGCACTGGATGGTGGCGTCGGCTACGTTCGTAACGAAAAGTCTAACAGGGCGGCAGTTAATCTGTCGCCCTTCCTTTTTTCTCCTCAGCCAGAAAATTGAAAGTTCAAAATGCCAGGAAGAATGTTTCTACACACTCCAGGTCCAACCAATATTCCTGAAGATGTGCTGAGCGCCATGCACCGGCCAGCGGAGGATTTTTCCGCACCCGAGTTTATGGAAACAATGCTCAAGATGTTTGAGGAACTTAAGGACCTTTTCCGAACAAAGGGTGAAGTTTTCGCATATATTGCTAATGGCCACGGGGCGTGGGAAGCATCAATAGTCAACCTCCTGTCACCAGGAGACGAGGTGCTGATGCCTGATACTGGCCGTTTTTCCCTCGTTTGGGATGACATGGTAAAAGCCTTCGGTATTTCAACTCGTCGGTTGAGTAATGACTGGCGTTCACCGATTGATCCTCAGGCCGTTGAAGATGCGCTGCGCCGCGATACGGAAAATAAAATTAAAGCGGTGCTTGCAGTCCACGTAGAAACCGCCACAGGTGCAGTTAGTGATCTGCATGCAATTAGGGCAGCTATCGACGCTGCAGGACACCCAGCCTTGTTAATAGTGGACGCCATCGCATCTTTTGGCTGCCACGCATTAGACATGGATGACACTGGCGTTGACTGCGTAATTGCCGCCTCCCAAAAAGGCTTGATGATGCCAATTGGTGTTGCATTCACCGCGGCTGGACCAAAAGCACTAGCAGCTTCAGAGGCCTGCATAACACACCGAGAATACTGGTCCTGGAAGAGCCGGATGGCTATGGAAACGTATAGACGCTTCTGCGGTACGGCCCCAATGCATATGGTTTGGGGCTTAATGAAAGTAATGGAAAAAGTCCGTGAGGAAGGGTTGGATAACATTATAGCGCGACATGCACGCCTTGCTGAAGCTACACGTATCGCAGTTAGTCGATGGGCCGAGAGTGGAGCAATAGAATTCAATACTCTTGACCCAAAGGCGCGATCAAATTCAATCACCTGCGTTCGACAAGCAGGACACACCGATATGAATGCTATTCGCAAAGTTGCAAGGGAACGATTCAACGTTAGCCTCGGTGGTGGACTCCATGTACTGGCTGATAAAGCGTTTCGGATTGGGCACATGGGTGATCTGAACGAACCAATGATTATGGGTGCCCTGGCTGGCATTGATTTGACATTAAAGCACCTAAAGGTGCCCCACGGAGCCGGCGCACTTGACGCTGCTGCTTCCTACCTAGCGGAGACCGCCTAACATGGCACGACTACCATATCTCAATGTTGAGGATCTCGCTGAGAGCGACCAGGACATCCTAAAACGACCTATTAATCTTCATAGAGCCCTTGCCCACTCAACGGAGGGTGCCCGAGCATTTGGCAAGGTAGGGAGTTGGATCAGATTTGGGTCTCAGCTCGACCCCAAGCTCAGAGAACTTGTAATCCTACAAGTTGGGTGGCTGGCCAAGAGCCCGTACGAATGGTCTCATCACGTCAAAATAGGAAAGGATTTTGGTCTATCTGACGCTGAGATAGAGGCCGTCAAGCAAGAAACTTCAGGAAAAACTAGTCAGTTACCGGAACTTTATCGCACAGCCCTTAAGGCAGCACGCGAAATGGCTGTAGACGGTGGGATGGCTGAAAAAACCTACGCCGATCTCGCGACTGAACTTTCACACGAACTAATGGTCGATTTAGTAATTGTCATAGCCTTCTATTGCGGCGTTGTCCGTCTGTTGGCATCGCTAGGTATCGATGTAGAACCGAGCTATCAGCCACACTTGGATGCGCACCCTTTGCCCGAATAGAGCAAACGATCGGTTAGGCATAAAAAAAACTGGCTTCAGTTCATCTTGCCTGAAGCCAGTTTTTAAAAAGCACTCAGTATCAGGGTATAAAAATAGTAGAGCCTGTTGTTTTGCGGCCCTCTAAATCACGATGAGCTTGTGCAGCCTCCTTTAACGGATAGGTCTGATTGACTTCAATTTTCACCGCGCCAGATGTGACCATCTTAAAAAGAGCTTTTGCTGATTTTTCAAGGTCTTGACGGGTGGAAGTATAAGCAACCAAAGATGGGCGAGTTACGTAGAGCGAACCCCGACTTGCCAATTCACCTAGGCCAAATTCTGGCACTGGACCAGAAGCATTTCCAAAGCTAACCATCATGCCACGGGGGGCCAAACTGTTGAGGGATTGGACCCATGTGTCCTTGCCTACACTATCGAATACAACAGGCACGCCCGCACCCTTGGTTAACTTTTTAACTCGGTCAGCGATGTTCTGTGTCTTCTTGTAGTCAATAACCTGCTCAAAGCCATGTTCCTTAGCAAGCTTGACCTTCTTGGGGCCGCCAGCTGTGCCTATCCCGTGGGCTCCAATCGCCGCCAGCCATTGACCAGCAATAAGCCCAACACCTCCCGCTGCAGCTTGGAAAAGGACCCATTCATCTTTTTTAACCTTGTATGTACGGTTAAATAGATACTCCACAGTCATGCCTTTAAGCATCATTGCGGCACCTTCTTCATCCGAAATTCCGTTAGGTAATTTCAGCAAGTGCTGCGCAGGCATGATTCTGGCTTCAGAATACGCGCCAAGTGTACCAGTACCATATGCAACACGGTCGCCCTTCTTCACGTGTGTCACACCTTTACCAACCGCTTCCACAACACCAGCTGCTTCAAGCCCAAGTCCGCTTGGAAATTGCAGGGGATAAAGGCCAGAGCGATGATAAATATCGATGTAATTGAGGCCTATGGCTGTATGGCGCACTAACGCTTCGCCGGGACCAGGATCACCTAGCTCAAATGTACGCCACTTCATGACACCAGCCGCGCCAGGCTTTTCAAAAACAAACGCATTTACTTTCATATACTTGGTCCCCCAACCTCAAGGCGCGCGATATCACAAATATGCGCACGTTTGATAATTTTTATGCAATGTTTGTAAAATAAGGGATTAACAGTGCATTGCGCAATGATTTCGGCTGCCTAACAAGCGCAGAGGCGGTATGTAGTTTTTGCAATACAGGTTCCAAGAAATTGCGGGGGAGAAAGTAGATGGCCCGTCTTTCAGACATGCCTGACGCGTTACGAAGGCACATTGAAGCCCTTCCGTTGCCAACATTTGAGGAAACAGCATCGTGCGATGGACCTGCTCTATCTGAGCGTCGCGTTGCCCTAATTTCAACAGCAGGTCTCTCGATGACCGGCGAAGCGCCGTTTGGCATGGGTGCCGCGGATTATCGCGTAATCCCAGGAAGCGCTGATGCTAGCGATATAATCATGAGTCATATTTCAGTAAATTACGACCGAACAGGATATCAAAGGGATTGGAATGTTGTTCTTCCCCTTGATCGCCTTCGCGAGATGGCTGCAGATGGTTCAATTGGGGCTGTCGCCGATCACCATTACAGCTTCATGGGCGCATCTGACCCCGAATCAATGAAACCGAGCATCGAAGTTATTACTAAGGCAATGCTCCGTGAAAAAGTTGACGCGGTTTTACTTTTACCTGTTTGACCAAATTGTACTCGCGCCGTGAGCGCGATTGCCCATCAACTTGAAAGTGCCGGAATACCAACAACGCTAGTGGCCCTTGTAAGGCCACATGCTGAAAAAATTCGACCTCCACGTGCTCTTTGGGTGCCTTTTGAACTCGGCCGCCCGATAGGCACACCAGAAAACACAATATTTCAGCGGCGCGTAATAGAGGCCGCATTGGATCTGCTTACCCGGACGGATACGCCAGTACTTATGGACTTCCCCGAGGAAGCGCCAGCAGAAGCCAGCTCACCTAATCCAGATGAAATGTGGGTTTGTCCGGTAAGCTTTTCGAATAATTCTACCGATACCCCTGACACCCACACCTCTCGGCTAATGGTTGAGGTCGCACAGCTTCGCCCTTGGTATGAGACCTGGAAACGTGAGCGGAGTAGAACAGGAGTTGGGCTTACCGGGCTTGATCCCAGCAAACTTGCCCAATTCTTGGGAGGTTTTGCTGATGGTGAAAAAGTAAGCTTGCCGCTTGAGACAGGCAGGTTTGCAGACGCATTTAAATTGGCCGTGAATGACCTACTGACTTTTTATCAAGAGGCGGCCAACGCCCAACCAGGAAAGATTGGAAGCTCAGCTGAAATCAACTCCTGGTTTTGGAGTAGTACAGAAGCAGCAAAAACTCTTCTAGCTATCCGCAACCAGGGTGGAAATGGGGATCCTCAGCTTGATATTGTTTTAAAACGACTGATCGTGCCCCATGTTGCCGAAGGCGTCGCCTTTCGCGAACACCGTTTAGTTAGTACTTCAAATGACTAAACAACGTTAATTTTCGAAATAGGTTGTTCGACATCAACAAAGCAATCGGTAAACCAATATGGTTTGGTAAAAATCAGAGCCATCTCAGGCTAGTTCGTTCAGAAGCAGAAACTAATTTCCCCTGAAGTTTGCCTGTCGCTTTTCAAGAAATGCTCTGACGCCTTCAGCGTGGTCATTAGAAGACATACAGTCTGCTATTCTTTCCGCCTCCATCTGGAGGTGACTTTCCATGGAGAGATGATTGGTTGCGTTGAAAAGCGCCTTTGCGTTGGCATAAGCGCGGGTTGGCCCTTTTGCAAGGCGGGTTGCAAGCTTATCGGTCTCAGATTGTAGATCAGCTTTTGGAACCACCCAGTTAATGATTCCAAGCTCCTTTGCTCTATCAGGACCAAATCTGTCACCAAGAAACGCCAATTCCATCTGCTGTTTCATTCCAAGTGTGCGACCAAGGAAATAAGATGCTCCGCCGTCAGGGCTGGCTCCAATATGGCAATAGGCGAGGGTAAAAACTGCATCATCTGCCGCAATTGCTAAATCAGCTGCGCCAACCAGGCTTAAGCCAAAACCAGCCGCGGCACCCCTGATGCTAGCAATCACGGGCTTTGGCATTCTCCGAAGCGCAAAAATTGCATGATGAACATCGTGAAGACCGGCGACAATGCGTTGAGATCTCTCGTGGGAAGGCCACTCCAGTCTCTCTTTCATAACTCGAATATCGCCACCTGCCATAAAGTGCTCGCCAGCACCCTGAATGACTACACAACGCACATCGGCATTGAATTCAAGAGGGGGAATGCGTTCACAAAACTGCTGCCGCAGTGCTGGCGAGAGTGCATTCCTGACCGCCGGTTCGTTCAGCGTTACCCAGGCCACACCGTCAGCATTGATTTCTACAAGAACCTTATCCTCGTTCACATCCATCTCCAGCTCCTTTGGATTCTTTTTTAAAGCAAACATTGGCCTTTGAACGAAAACCATCCTAGCTTCTCAGTAAATTTACAATCTGAGGGAGCAATTCTGATGTTCATCCGACGTCCTCCTCGCTGGGTTATGCCCGAACGAGATGCAACCCCAGAGTCTATCTTTCTCAACCGGCGACAGCTTCTAGGGGCTACCGGCATCGGATTACTGGCAGCTAACGTTCCGTCAACGGTTCGCGCATCTAACTACGATACAAGTCCGGAAGTGGCGGCAGAACTCTATCCTGCAAGGCAAAATGCAAATTATTTGCTTGACCGTGAGCTATCGCCAAGTCGCGACGTGCTTACATACAACAATTTCTACGAATTTGGGTCACATAAGGATATCTGGGAGCGTGCGCAAAACTTACCTGTAAAACCGTGGATGGTAAAAATCGATGGCATGGTCGCAAAGCCCATAGAGATTGAAGCCGAAGATCTCATCAGGAAGATGCCTATTGAGGAACGTTTATATCGCCATCGTTGTGTGGAAGCATGGTCGATGGCCGTCCCCTGGACTGGCTTCCCGCTTAAGGAATTAGTGAAGCTTGCAGAGCCGCAAGCAGGCGCCAAGTATCTTGAAATGCGTTGTTTTATGAAGCCAGATGTAGCCCGGGGCCAACGACAGCGCTGGTATCCTTGGCCCTATCTAGAAGGCCTTAGGCTCGACGAGGCAACCAATGATCTCGCCTTCATAGCGACTGGCATTTATGGCAAGCCAATAGTTAAGCAAATGGGTGCGCCTCTTCGGCTTGCTGTGCCTTGGAAGTATGGCTTCAAGTCAATAAAATCCATCGTTCAGTTTACCTTTGTCGATAAACAGCCAATGAGCTTTTGGGAACAACTCCAAAGTCGCGAGTATGGCTTCTACGCTAACGTAAACCCAGAAGTGGATCACCCTCGCTGGAGCCAAGCGACAGAAAAGCCACTCGGCCAAAATAACCGTGTCCCAACCCTGCTTTATAACGGCTATGCAGAAGAAGTAGCGGAGCTTTATAAAAACATGGACCCAAGTAAGATATTTTATTGAGCATTTTAGATATCATCTTGAAAACTTCCTGAAAATTGAAACCATATTTTGGGTATCCCGAACTTGGCTTTAATTTTTAGTGAACGCTTCTTTACAAACTGGGAGATGGACCTTTGGCTGACTTCGATGTTGTGATCCGCAGCGGCACAGTAGCAACTGCTAGTGGCGTGTTCGAGGGCGATATAGGGATCGCAGGAGAGCAAATTGCTGCGGTTGGCAAAAACTTGTCAAAGGGCAGGCGCGAAATCAATGCAAAGAACCGGATTGTCTTTCCGGGCGGCGTCGATAGTCACTGTCATATAGAACAACCCAGTTCAACTGGGGGGGTCAATGCTGACACCTTTCTATCGGGCACACGAGCCGCAGTCTGCGGCGGCACAACTTCAGTCATATGCTTTGCGCCTCAATTCAAAACCACCCACATTGCAACCTCGACAGCCGATTATCACGCTCGGGCCGAGCGAGGCGCAACCTGCGACTATTCATTTCATTTGATCGTAAATAGAGCTGATCAAGAAACCCTGGAAGCATTGCCTCAACTGATCGCGCAAGGGCATCGGACAATTAAGGTCTTCATGACTTACCCATCCAACCGCGTCGATGATGCCGGCCTGCTCAACCTCATGGCAGTTGCTCGACGCAATCAAGCTTTCATGGTTATTCATGCTGAGCACCACGATATGATCATGTGGATGATGGAGCAGCTTTCGGCGAGAGGGCTAACAGAGGCTAAGCATCATTGCTGGTCAAAACCTCCTGTTGTGGAACGAGAGGCGGTGCATCGAGTTGCTGCTATGGCCGAGTTGATGGACCAGCCGGTTCAAATCTTTCATGTGACATGTGGGGAAGCAGCTGAGGAAATTCGCCGAGCGCAGGCCCGAGGTTTGAAAATTTGGGGCGAGACATGCGCTCAATACTTAACATTAACAGCCGACGACCTAGACAAACCAAATGGAGAGGGAGCTAAGTGGGTATGCTCTCCAGCACCACGTTCAGTCGAAGAACACGAGAAACTCTGGGAATATATCAAAACTGGAGTTCTCGATATTGTTTCTTCTGACCATGCACCCTCAAATTTTGGGCAAAACGAAGGCGAAAAATTACCTGATGGCCCAAACACATCATTCGCCCGCATGCCAAACGGTGTGCCCGGATTAGAAACTAGGCTGCCAATCCTTTTCTCGAAAGGTGTAGTAGAAGGCCGTATTGATTTAGAGACCTTTGCAGCCGTTTCTTCACGTAACCCGGCTAGGCTTTTTGGCCTCCAAAGCAAAGGAGATATCGCGCCCGGAAAAGATGCTGACATCGCTATCTGGGACCCAGAAATTAAAGTCACAATCAAGCAGGAAAATTTACATCACGACGTTAATTACACTCCCTACGAAGGAATGACCGTGACGGGCTGGCCTACAACGACTCTCTCTAGGGGTGAAGTGCTGTGGGAGGACGGAGAATTTAAGGCTACACCTGGGCGCGGCCGTTTCTTAGCCCGTGATCCCTATGAATTCATCAAACCTCGAGGCATTTTCCCAGGACCATTTAATCCCTTTGAATAATGGTCACAGGAAATTACGCAGAATAAGTAAGAGCGCACCTAATACTAACAAAGCAGAAAGCAATCGGAAAAACCGTTCCGAATTTGCGCGAGCAAACCAGCGCCCTCCGGCCCATCCCCCTAAAAAGGCAAAGGGCATTAATACTATCGCTTCGACTGTTGATGTGAGATCGATCAAGCCAGCGACAGCGATGAATATCGTGCGCCCAGCAAGAAAAATACCCGAAATCACTAGATTGGTTGACCGAAAGCCAATGGGCGTTGGACACATGTAGCGGAGAAATGGCGCAAGAAAATAAATTCCACCACCACCTGAAACAGTGCCCACAAATCCGCCCATTACGGATAGGGCAAAAGTCACCAGCCTACTTCTAAGATCTACAACCTTAGATAGACGATTGATGACATTAAGTCTGTCCATTGCAACCAATAGTATTACCAAGGCACCAAGGACGGGTGCAAAAACCTTCGGCTCTAGTGAGACAAAAGCAAAAGTGCCAATTGCGATACCGAGATAGACACCTGAAGCCAGCTTAAGAGCCAGCGGCCAATCGGCGTTGCGCACACCTTGAGGGAACAGGTAAATCTGGGCCATCATTCCCGTAAGAACAACCAGAATGACTGCGTGATGAGGCCCAAGCGCCCACGCGGTCAATATAACTATTGGTAGGTTAGAGCCAAAGCCAAAGGCTCCTCGGACCAAGAAACCTAAAAAGTAGGCAATCAATGTAAGCGCCAGCGTCCAGTTTGAAGCCTCGGCAAAGGGCGTAATTGATACGGTGTCGAACGTTGGATTAGCCCTTAGTTTGGGTTTTAGCCCAACCGTCCCGAAGTCCAATTGTGCGAATAAATACTAAATCCTCTTGCGCAGGATCTCTGTTGAAATAACCAAGCCGCTCGAATTGCACCGGATAGCCTGCCTCTGCCGCCACAAGTTCTGGCTCCACCTTCACCCCATCTAATATCTCAAGGGAGCCTGTATCTATGTCGGCTATCGGATCACCATTTGCAGCAGGGTTTTGGGATTGGAAAAGCTGTTCAGTCAGAAGCACACTTGCTTCAACGGCATGGGTGGCAGATACCCAGTGAATAATTCCTTTGACTTTACGACCGTCAGGCACATTGCCACCTGCGGTTGCCGGGTCGTATAAACAGATGAGCTCTGTCACTTCACCTGCATCGTTCTTGATGAATTCTTCGCAGGTGACGAGATATGCAAAACGAAGTCTAACTTCACGACCAGGACCGAGCCTGAAAAACTTTCTCGGCGGATCTTCCATAAAGTCATCAGTTTCAATCCAAAGGCTTCCCGAGAAGGGAACTTTTCGTGTCCCAAGCTCAGGCCGCGAAGGGTGATTCTGTACTTCGATAAACTCCGTATGACCTTCTGGCCAGTTACGAATAGTGAGTTTTAGGGGCTTCAGCACTGCCATTCGCCGCTCAGCATTCGCATTTAGATGTTCGCGGATCGAGTGATCAAGCATTTGCATCTCAATCGTACTGTCACTCTTAGATATGGCCAGCCTACCTATAAAATCCTTAAGGGCTTCAGGCGGGACTCCACGGCGGCGAAGACCGCGAATTGTTGGCATCCTTGGATCATCCCAACCTGTAACGTGGCCCTCTGTAACAAGTCGGGTTAGCACCCGTTTTGACAAGACTGTGTGAGTTAAGTTTAGGCGCGCAAACTCATACTGCCGAGGACGAGCTGGAACTGGCAAATGCTCTACAAGCCACTCGTATAGAGGGCGATGGTCGGCAAACTCTAAAGTACAGAGAGAATGGGTAATGCCTTCGATCGCGTCAGATTGACCGTGTGCATAATCATAAGTCGGGTAAATTTTCCAAGAATCTCCTGTCCGCGGATGGACAGCGTGTTTGATACGATAAAGCGCGGGATCACGAAGGTTCATGTTGCCCGAAGTCATATCAATTTTAGCTCGTAGCGTCCTTGCGCCTTCCGGGAACGCCCCAGCCCGCATTTCGCGAAATAGTGCTAGATTCTCATCAACAGAGCGGTTTCTAAAAGGGCTTTCTCGACCAGGCTCAGTTAGCGTTCCGCGATATTCTCGCATCTCCTCTGCACTCAGATCGCATACATAGGCCAAACCCTCTGTGATGAGATGCTCTGCCCAAATATAAAGCTGCTCAAAGTAGTCAGAGGCGTGAAACAAATGCTCACCCCAATCAAACCCTAGCCAACGAACATCTTCTTTTATGGCATCGATGAATTCTTGCTCTTCTTTGGCAGGATTGGTGTCGTCAAAGCGTAAATGGCACTGGCCACCAAATTCTCCCGCCACTCCAAAATTAAGGCAGATCGACTTCGCGTGCCCTATGTGGAGATACCCGTTTGGCTCAGGTGGAAATCGCGTAATGATAGCCTTATGGGAACCACTGGCTAAATCACCGCGGATTATCTCTCGGACGAAATCGTCCTTCTGAAGTTCAGATTCAGGCATTAGGCCGTTTCTCTCTTTGGAATGGGCGGTGTTATGCCGCCAACATATTACTGGGTCTAGCTGTCTTCTCCAGCTTCCGCAGCTTTGGCCTCACGAAGAATTAAGGGCGTTTGGGAGAGAGAAAACAATACGGTCAATCCAATCAACCCAAATATCTTGAAATTAACCCAAAAATCGGTGGATTGCGTTCGCCATACAACCTCGTTCAGAGCCGCAGCCACTATGAAAAAGAGACCATAACGAATTGTAATTGTTCGCCACGCCGAATCACGCATCTTCCAAGCGGCTCCAAACAATGGCTTCAACAAAAGTTTACCAAAAGCAAGGCCGCCCAAAAGAATCACGGCAAAGATGAGTTGAACAATCGTAGGCTTCATTTTTATGAAAGTGTCATCTTTAAGCCAAAGCGTTAATCCACCAAAGACCCCAACTATGCCCGCTGTCACAAGAGGCATAACAGGGACCCGGCGTTCAATAATGAGCAGTGCAATCGTTGCAATTGCAGTTGCAATCATCAGCCAAACCGTCGCGACCATTAGGTCACGGCCATTCATCATATATCCTGTGAAAAAGGCAATGAGTGGGCCATAATCTGCGGCTGGCTTTACCCAACTTGGTGCTTTTTTTGCAGTTTCTGCAGGCATGACTCATAACCTTTATAATGACAATTGTGTTAGATGCAGGCCCTATCAGCTCTCGTCAACCATCCCGATGGTTTTGGTAACATTTTCCAGTTCCCGTGCAGATAAAAGCAAATCCGAAAAGGTCACATTTAGGACGGCAGACTTAAAAAATTTCAAACAGCGACTATTTGCTTTGATAGCTGAAA
>JAURGE010000003.1:0-59912 GCA_030833925.1 Alphaproteobacteria bacterium | reverse complement strand
CTAACCAAGAATGGTTTTGGTCAAACTTAAAGCTTCAGCCAATTTGGCATCTGGTGCGCATTGTTCAAACGTTACCATTAAATTTCTTACGCAAAGACCTTCATTAAATCCTTCAGCAATTCCAACCTTTTCTGCGGGAGGCGCCAATGACGCGACTGCTTGTTCCGCGGCTAACTCCTCTTTTTTCAAGCGTTCATAAACCTCATTTGAGGAAGATTTAGCCGCTTGCCTAAGACGACGTAAACGCGACACCTCCATGCGTGCTTTCTTAGTTGATTCAAAAAATTCAGTAACATCCTCAGAACTTAAAGCACGTCCTCCCTTCGCAGCTGACAACGCCCAAAGTGATGCCATCACATCGCCACCAAGCCTATCTTGGAGATCAAGCAATGCTTCCTTTGCGCCGGGTCTGTTGTAAAATTTCACTGCGTCTTCCCAGAAAGCAGAGCCGCTGGTGTCTATAAAAGGTTCTTTCACAGCGTAATAGTTTCCCTGACTAGTCTGGCCAAAAACGTGTATAGTCTAACTCCAGGGTCGGATGTTTCCAGCAAACTTATCGATGAATCATCACAGACCCGTAAAACTGGGGAACTGCCTTCGTGGCCGATTTTTTAGAAAATAACGAGGTTTTGGTTAGGCTTGAAACGTTAAAGGCCGAACATCGTGACCTTGACTATGCAATCGCTACGTTGGGCGAACAAGCGCATTTCGATCAGCTTCAGGTGCAGCGGTTAAAGAAACGGAAGCTTAAATTGAAGGATCTAATCGATCGACTAGAGGCTGGCGAACGGCCGAACATAATTGCATAAACAGCGCACTTCAACTGGTTCGCAGAACCTCCATTCTGAAAAAATAACCGAGATTGTGTTCGCCAGTATAAAAAAACAGCCAATTTAAGATTTGCTAAATTCGACCGCGGTGCCTTTTAAGCTTGCGGTCATTCTGGCGGGCCATATACTGCGGCGCTTTCGGCTACCCAGTATGGGAGACCCCACAGTGCCCGAGCAAAAGCGTCCCAAAGTGGGAATTATCATGGGCAGCCGTAGCGATTGGCCTACCATCGGTAGAGCGGCTTCTATTCTCGACTCGCTGGAAATACCCTTTGAAGCGAAAGTCGTATCTGCTCATAGAACACCAGACCGACTGTATGACTATGCGAAATCGGCAAAAAGCCGCGGCTTGCAGGTTGTTATTGCTTGTGCCGGTGGTGCCGCCCACCTTCCCGGGATGACGGCCTCGATGACAGATCTTCCAGTGCTGGGCGTACCTGCTCCCAGTCGTGCGCTTAACGGCGTGGATAGCTTGCTTTCAATTGTTCAAATGCCCGCTGGCGTGCCCACAGCCACTTTTGCCATTGGAGAATCTGGGGCAACTAATGCCGGCCTATTTGCAGCTGCAATACTTGCTCTCTCAGACGAGGGGATCGCTGACCGATTAACTAAATGGCGAGCAAAGCAGACGAGTGACGTCCCGGAGGTACCGGAAGACTAATGTCACAAGAAATGATCCCTCCTGGCGGAGTTATTGGGATTCTAGGGGGTGGGCAACTCGGTCGGATGACAGCGCTAGCCGCAGCTAATCTTGGTTACCGAGCTCACATTTTCGCGCCAGAAAGGGATTCCCCTGCAGCGGATGTCGCCTGGCGGTTTACTTGTGCAGACTACAGTGACGTCTCTGCTCTAAAGTCATTCGCGGGAACGGTAGACTCAGTTACTGTTGAATTCGAAAATGTGCCAGAAGGAGCCCTGACTCTTCTAGCCGAATTAAAACCAGCTCGCCCTAATTCACTCTCGCTAGCGACTGCACAAGACAGGCTAAATGAAAAGAATTATCTGGAAAGTGTTGGCTTCAAAGCAGCTCCCTTTCTTCCAGTTAATGGTCCTGAGGATATTGTGAGTGCGCTCGAGAACTTTGGGTCTCCAGTTGTCGTTAAGACCCGTCGTTTCGGATATGATGGAAAGGGTCAGGTCAAGCTTTCAGAACCGAAAGAGGCAAAGGATGCTTGGGTTGAATTAGGTTGCTCACCCTCTATCGCGGAGGGTTTCATCGACTTTGTCCGAGAAATATCAGTGATCACCGCCAGGGACATCGGCGGCAATATTGTCTCGTACCCCGCTGTAGAAAACAGACATGAAAATCACATACTTCGACAGACAATCGCACCAGCGCCAGATCTCGGAAAATTAGCGGCGGAAGCTGAAGATCTGGCGGCTAATGCTATAGCCGGTCTTGATATGGTAGGCCTTTTAGCCATCGAAATGTTTGTTACTCGCGAAAACAATCTTATCGTCAACGAAATGGCCCCTCGACCACATAATTCGGGTCACTGGACAATGGATTTTGCGGCCACCTCACAATTTGAACAATTAGTGCGCTGCGCGATGGGATTACCTCTTGGATCCACCGAAGTTCTCTGCCCGGCCGAAATGCAGAACATTTTAGGTGACGAGGTACACGACTGGCACCAGTTACTGGCCGATCCCAAAACTCATCTTCACCTCTACGGAAAAAATGAAGCAAGAAAGGGTCGGAAGATGGGGCACTGGAACAGAGCAATTTAGAAAAAAGTCTGGCAACTGAGCTGCGGGTTGTTAATGCCGAAGCAACCGCAAATTCAACGGTGAAATCCTAATAAAAAACAGGCTTTCACGGGATGGTCGATAAACTGTTTTACCCCTTCGCTGCATAAGGAGGTGGCTGGTAGTATCGCGGAAGTTTGCCAATCTTTGTCATTTCAACTTCAACTAAAGTTGGCCCATCAGTTTCAATAGCGGCCTTTAGCTGAGGCCCCATCTCACTTACTGCCGATACACGAAAGTATGGGATACCAGCTAAATTAGCTAACCCTTCGAGGTCTGGACCAATTGGATCAGCGAAGTAATGACGTTCTCCGTATAAAGCATCCTGAATATCTTTTATGACCCCATAACCCGCATCATTGAAAATCACTATGGCCACATCTGGCTTTTCCTGCGCTGCAGTCCAAAGCTCTGTCATATTAAGATAGAATCCACCATCACCAGTTATAGCTACAGTCTTTCGGCCGTTCGCGGCGAAAGCAGCACCTATACCGAACTGAAAGCCCGGCCCTATAGCAGCCCCAACGGGATAAATGTTTTGGCTAGGGTTCTCCAAAGGCAAGCACCTGTTGCCCCAGGTCGTGTTATTCATTGTGACGTCACGAGCCCATATGACATCCGCAGGCATCGCGTCTCTAAAAATCTCAGGAAAATCAGCATAAGGGCCAAGCTGCTTACGATAGTTAAGGCGCGTTTCCTGTAAACACGAGGCAAGATTATTTGCCCAATCTGATGCCACCATCATGCGACCCTCTAGTCGGTCGGCGAGGGCTGACAATGCTTCCGACGCGTCACCTACATGAAAATGTTCTACGCTATATGTCCGTCCACAGGCCGCAGGATCAACGTCAATTTGAGCACGAACCTTAGGCAACTTGAGAGCCAGATCTCTAGTTTCATGTCCCCTCAGCCGGCCACCAGCTATGAGCATAAAATCTACGGTTTCGTAGAGCTTTTCTACTTCTGGCGTCGCCTGAAAGGCCCCTAGTGTCATAGGATGAGTTTCAGGAATTACAGCACGTCCGTTAACAGAGGTCACGACACCAAAACCCATTTCTGTAAGGCGAAGCACGGCATCCCGAGCATGCCGGGCCCCTGTACCACACCAGATCAATGGCCGCTTGGCTTTTGATGCCATGTCAGCCAGCACATCTAAACTTTGCGGATCACCTGCATCACCTTTTGGTGTTTCAATCTTCAGTCCATCCAGCATAGCTGGACGAGCAATTTGAGCACGCTGAACATCAATCGGGATTTCGATCGATACAGGGCCCATTGGGTGACTAAGCGCTTCAGTTGCAGCTTTCATCAAAACACCGAGGGCCATTTCAGGAGCTCTAATGCGGAATGCTGCTTTCGAAGTCGCTTTTAGCATTCCCAGCTGGTCCATAACGTCGTGGACGGCCCCTTGTTCCTTATCGAGGTTGGCGGTTGCGGTTTGCCCAGTGAAGTGAAGTACAGGCGAGGACGCAAAACGTGCTTCGACAAGCGCACCCGGTGCGTTGGCTGCACCCGGCCCAGTCGATGTAAAAAAAGCTCCCAGTCCACGGCGGGCCCGAGCGTACGCATCGGCCATATGGCCAGCGCCCATCTCGCCGCGCGAGCCAATTACACGAACAGCATTCCTTCTGCCAATAGCATCGAGCATAGGGATATTGTGCACAGAGACGACGCCAAAAACTGTGTCAATGCCAACCTGCTGCAAAAACTCAGCAACTAGATCACCAACATTATATCCGCTCATCTCACTAGCTCCTGGACAAAGATTTATGGGCTATCGATGTATCAATCATGGGATGCTAACATAATATCGTGCTTCTTGTGGAAGCCCCTGTTTTTTGCTTGGCCGTTAATTCATGCCACACATGATCATATTTATTTTGATGTGCTTACTTGGAGCTATGGCTGCATGTGCTCTTTCCTAAGGACCGGTTGTTTTTGATGTTTTTGTTATAGAAACTCCCTGCTGCTTTTTTGCCCGTACAAATTTTTCTATAGATCTCAGATCGTTTTCCCGTGAACCAGAAATCCTCCGCATTAACCTTCTCGAAATCCACAAGCGCCGCTAACCAAACGAGTCTATACTAGGTCTTATGTCGTCAGAATTTATTAACCCCTTTGATGATGGGGCGGATCCACCTACCCCCATGGGACCAAGACACGGTCACAAAAGAGGCTTTCCGCCTCCTTATTTAAATGATCTGAACACAGAGCAAAGGTTAGCGGTTGAAACGCTCGACGGCCCCCTTTTAATGCTGGCCGGCGCAGGCACCGGCAAGACAAAGGCGCTGACGACACGGATTGCTCACCTTCTAGTTGAAGGAAAAGCCTGGCCCAGGCAAATCCTTGCAGTAACCTTCACGAACAAAGCAGCTCGGGAGATGAAGGACCGTGTTACCGGGCTTATTGGCGGTGTCGCGGAGGGAATGTGGCTTGGGACTTTCCATTCACTCGCTACTCGAATGCTCCGTCGTCATGCTGAGGTTGTTGGCCTGAAGTCCAATTTTACTATTTTGGACACGGACGATCAGCTCCGCTTGCTCAAGCAACTTATGCAGGCCGAAAACATCGACACAGGCCGTTGGCCACCTCGTGCTTTAATGGCTCGAATTCAACGGTGGAAAGATCGAGCAGAGACCCCAACAAAAGTTAGTCGTGGGGAAGCCGGAGATTTTGCTGCTGGGCGCGCCGTAGAGCTATTTGCTCAATATCAGGAGCGCTTAAGGACCCTTAATGCAGCCGATTTCGGCGACCTGACTTTACACATGTGCTCTATTTTTCAAACAGAACCAGAAATCTTGGAAGAATGGCGCAAACGCTTCAAATACGTGCTTGTCGATGAATATCAAGACACCAATGTAGCCCAATATCTATGGCTCCGCCTTCTAGCTCAAGGGCATAAAAATATCTGCTGCGTTGGCGATGATGATCAGTCTATTTACGGTTGGCGAGGGGCTGAAGTTGGCAACATTCTCCGCTTCGAGAAAGACTTTGAAGGAGCCCAAGTCGTTCGACTTGAAAGAAACTATCGCTCAACCGGGCACATTCTGGGAGCTGCTTCAGGCCTAATTGAAAATAACGAAGCGCGGCTTGGTAAGACCCTCTGGACTGAAGCCGATATGGGCGAGCCGGTGCATTTGAACCTTGTATGGGATGGAGACGAAGAAGCACGCTTCGTTGGTGACGAGATCGAAGATTTGCAGAGGAAGCAAGTTTCTCTCTCCGAAATGGCGATTCTCGTTCGTGCCAGCTTCCAGTCTCGGGCGTTTGAGGAGCGCTTCGTAACCCTTGGTTTGCCCTATCGTGTCATCGGAGGTCCAAGATTTTATGAACGGTTGGAAATCAGAGACGCGATAGCTTATTTGCGGGTCACTTTATCACCCGATGACGACCTAGCATTCGAACGCATCATCAACACACCAAAACGCGGTTTGGGTGCGGCGACAATTCAAGCTGCTCATCACTTAGCTCGCCAGGAGAGGTTGTCACTTTTCGAAGCAAGCAGAAAACTTGCGGCTTCTGCTGAAGTTAGGCCGAAGACCCGCAACACACTATCGAATTTGATAAATGCTTTCGATCGTTGGCGTCTGTTAGAGCAAGGTGTCGAGCATCTCGAAGTAGTCGAAACTATTCTCGATGAGTCAGGTTATGTTGACATGTGGCGGAATGATAAGTCGCCAGAGGCTGCTGGTAGGGTAGAAAATTTAAAGGAATTAGTTCGTGCCATTAGTGAATTTGAGAATTTGCAGGGCTTTTTGGAACACGTCAGCCTAGTGATGGAAATTGAAGCTGACGCTGGAGACGAATTAATCAGCATTATGACGCTGCATGCTGCTAAAGGACTGGAGTTCGATGTTGTTTTTCTTCCTGGTTGGGAGGACGGGATGTTTCCCAATCAACGCGCACTGGATGAAAACGGTTTAGCCGGGCTAGAAGAAGAGAGGCGCCTTGCCTACGTGGGTCTAACTCGCGCTCGTAAGCAGGCTATTATTTCTGCCGCTGCCAATCGACGGGTGTACAATCAATGGGTCTCGTCATTGCCCTCCCGGTTTATTGATGAATTGCCTAAGCAACATATCCGTTATGATCAGTCCAACAGTGCTGGTGGGCTGCCCTACACTTCGACAAACTATCCCTCAAGCAGTTTTAGTCAGGCAAACGGCGGCTATGAATCAGTTAAGAACCGAGCTATCGGCCAAAGAACCGCCGGACGAAGAAATGATTTTGTAGAAGGTGTTAGTTTTGAAGTTAAATCGCGTCCCCCACACGTCGAGCAGTTCGCCATTGGTGAAAGAATTTTTCACCAGAAATTTGGTTATGGCCGCATCGAAGATATGAATGCAGACAGGCTAGAGATTAATTTTGAGCAAGCCGGCCCCAAAACCGTAATTGCCAGTTTCGTAGAAAAAATATGACCCAGACTTGGAAGATCGCCGTCACAGCTTCGGCGATTTCATCGCCCACCTATGAAGCTGCACTAGAGCCTTTTTCTATAGCGCTCTCGATATACGAAGCGGATACTGATCTGCCTAAAACCCGAGGCCTACCGGAGCCCGCGAATTGGGCCGGAGATCTATGGTTAGCGGAAGCATGCATTGTTGAAGCCATAGCGGTTTCTGCCCCAAATCGGATAGCTATTGAACAGGCCGTTGCGATTGCAGCCGCGAGCTTGGATGAACACCCACCAGAGGTAACCATTACGGAGGTTCCCGATATTGACTGGCAGGCTGAGGTCCTTGCAAACCTGCAACCGATTGAAGTTGGGCGCTTTAGAGTAAGAGGTAGACATATCAAATCTCCGGCACGGCCTGGAATTATCGATTTAGAAATTGAGGCAGGAGCTGCATTTGGGTCTGGCGAGCATGAAACAACAAGGGCTTGCCTTGAGGCCTTGACGGCTGCCCTGAAGCGCCAACATCCCAGAAGAGTACTTGATCTGGGCTGTGGCACCGGTGTCTTGGGACTTGCAGCCGCTAAAGCTGTTAAGCCAAAACTCCTCATGACAGATATTGACGGAAGGGCTGTGGAGGTTGCTCGATTAGCTGCTGAGATAAATCATGTGCGGGCTAAAGTAAGACGGGCCAACGGCTGGCAAAATGCAGAAATAATGGCGCAGAAGCCTTATGATCTCGTGCTGGCAAATATTCTCGCTCGACCACTGCGAGCAATGGCTGGTAACTTAGCCAGAGCGCTAAAACCAGGAGGAAGGGCCATTCTGTCAGGTTTTCTCTACTGGCAGGAGAGTTTCGTAATGGCTCCGCATAGAGCCCATGGGCTCAAATTGGAGCGGCGAACCAGACGAGGCGATTGGCTGGCTTTGACCCTTAGGCGCGGGCGATAGATGCAGGGTCTCGTGTCTCGTTCACCAACTCGACTACAGCATTTTTCAAGTTATCTCTGTCACGCTTTTGGCAAGCAAGGATGGCCGACTCAAGCGAATCAGTTTGGTGATCATGGGGAGCGGTACTGAATTTCCACACCTTACGCAGACCCCGGATAAATTGAGCAGCATCACGCCTACGGCATTCTAGTATCGAAAGCTCAAGAGAGCTCATTGGTTTTGCGGTTAACATCATTATCATCCTCTTTAGTAGTCGTATCGACCACTGTTCTGATCGGAGATATAGGAGCTATTTTTGAAATGAGGCATGTTTTTGTTGCAATGCAGCATGTCGATTTTGCAACCGTTGTAATTCTTAAAGATCAGCTATGACGCTACAGCATGTCTCAAACCTTAGAGATGCATTACGCGCGGCTGGTTACGACGGCTGGATCCAGCCTCGCGCGGATGAATTCCAGGGCGAATATGTGCCAGCTTCTGCAGCACGCTTAGCTTGGTTAACCGGTTTTAGCGGCTCTGCGGGCTTGGCGGTTGTCTTGATGGACAAAGCCGCCGTGTTTTCAGATGGCCGATATACTATCCAACTAAAAGAGGAATTAGACCTTACTGTTTTTGAAGCACACCACATGATTAGCAATCCACCTAATGAGTGGGTCGCTAAAAGCTTAGCAAAGGGTGCAGTCCTTGCTTACGACCCATGGCTGTTAACAGAAGCTGAGGTAGAGCGCTTCGCTGCCGCAGCGGTCAAAGCAGGTGGAACGATTGCCGCCGCTGATCGTAATCTGATCGACGAAATATGGCTTAATCGCCCACCTGCACCAGTGGCTCCTATCCATCCACACCCGCTCGAATTTTCAGGTATAGGCTCTGCCATAAAGCGGCGAGACATAGCGGAGCAACTAGCAAAGCAATCTATTGATTCGGCTCTTTTGACCCAACCAGATGGTATAGCCTGGATCCTTAACGTCCGAGGAGCGGATGTAGAGCACACACCGCTTCCTCTTTCTTTTGCAATTCTAAACTCAGACGCAACTATCGAGTGGTTTGTTAACCCAGAGAAGGTAGATGCAAAAACCAAAGAGTGGGTTGGGGAAGAAGTCGAGATCAAAAACATTAACTCTTTTGCTGAAGAATTAAGAAAATTCAGCGGAAAGCGCATCTTAGTTTCTGAAGCAGGGCCTGCGGCTGCCGTGACAATAATCAAGGCCGCCGGAGCGGATATAGTCCGTGGAAAAGACCCAACAGCCTTGCCCAAAGCAATAAAAAATCCTTCAGAAATAGCAGGGGCGCGCACCGCTCATAAACGTGACGCCATTGCGGTAATCCGTTTTTTGCACTGGCTCTCAAGCGAAGGACAGACAGGAAAAGTTGGAGAAATCGAAGCTTCTGATCGACTTGAGAGCTACCGACGCGAACTGGATTTATTTCGAGATCTTTCATTCCCCACGATCTCTGGGGCTGGTGCTAATGGTGCCATTATTCATTATCGCGCGACTCAAAACAGCGAACGTAAATTGGAACGTGGCTCATTATATCTCACCGACTCTGGCGGGCAATTTATAGACGGAACTACCGACATCACGAGAACGGTTGCAATCGGCTCTCCAAGCGAAGAAATGCGCAAAGCCTATACACTAGTGCTGCAGGGCCATCTTGCAGTTTCAGGAGCACGATTTCCAAAGGGCACCACTGGCACACAACTCGATACTCTGGCGCGGGCTCCGTTGTGGACAGCAGGATGGGACTTCGACCATGGGACGGGACACGGCGTTGGCAGCTACCTATCGGTCCATGAAGGACCCCATCGAATATCAAAAGCTTCCAGTGACGTGGCGCTTGCACCAGGAATGATCCTTTCAAATGAACCGGGATACTATCGCACTGACAGTTTTGGCATTCGGATCGAAAATCTTTTATTGGTGGTGCCTTTAGAGATTCCGGGAGGGGAACGTGACACTCTCGGTTTCGAGACCCTAACACTAGCCCCTTATGATCGCCGACTTATAAACGTCAGCATGTTGTCGATAGCTGAACGAGAGGCAGTAAATCTATACCATGAGCGCGTTTGCGCTGCTTTAGCGCCGTCTCTCACAGAAAACGATGCTGAATGGCTTATTGCCGCCACGGCACCTCTTTAGGCAGGATATCGCCCCCAATTTTTTCATTTTCAGCGGAGATCATAAGGAATCGAATCATGAACTTAGAAACTGGAACGCTCAAAGTTGCCTTTGTCTGACACCCAAAGGATATTTGATCTCGTCCTTCCTAAACAAACGTTTGTAAAACCTCTATCAACTGACAATCGAAATGACCGCAACGCCCAATGATCTTTTTTTGCGACTAGATGCGCTAGGCCTCCAGCACTCCACCGTTAGACATCCTCCTCTTTTCACAGTCGAGGATTCGCGCGCTCTTCGCGGCACATTGCCAGGTGGACATGCAAAAAACCTGTTCTTGAAGAACAAAAAAGGTGGGCTTTGGCTTTTAGTTGTAGAGGAGAATACTTCAGTCCAACTCAAAGCGTTCGGAAAGGCTGTAGGAGCCGGTAACCTTTCCTTTGCTAGTCCTGAAATACTCATGGAAAAACTAGGCGTCCGCCCCGGAGCTGTGACACCATTTGCTCTAATAAATGCGCCAGCTGGCTCAGTTTCGATCTACTTCGATAGGGCGTTGTTACAAGCTGACCCCCTGAACTTTCACCCCTTAGATAACACTATGACCACGACGATAAAAAAGGCCGATCTACTGACCTTCTTGAACGCTTTAGGTCACACTATTTCCGAGATCGACTTAGAAACACTAAACTGAGTATAACCCTTAAGTCTAAAATACATGATAGATGGGCTTGGAGATCGCGCAGAACCGAGCTAGTTTTAGAAATAATTTTAATTCCTGATAAGCGCATACCGAGGGATATCTATGTACTCACCCACTTTCGCGGCGCCTCAGTCAATCGATGAGGCCGTTCGTATGCTTGGCGCCGATGGCGCAAAACCGCTTTCAGGCGGTACCGATCTGATAGTCCAGCTGAAGTCTGGACGTAACCGGCCCGCAGCGGTTGTAGATCTTAAAAAGATTCCTGGCCTAGTTGGCATTGAGGAAACAGCAGATGGTTTCGTTATCGGCGCTGCAACAGCCGGTGCACAGCTCGGCGAACATGCTCGACTTGTTGCTGCCTATCCTGGAATCGTAGAGGGAGCAGAACTAATCGGCTCTACACAGGTTCAGGGGCGCGCAAGCCTAGCTGGGAACCTCTGTAATGCATCACCAGCCGCCGATAGCGTTCCATGTTTGGCTGCCGCTGGGGCAATTGCTGTTGTTGCTGGTCCAAATGGAGAGCGGGAAATGAAAGTTTCCGACGTTCCAGCGGGTCCAGGACGCACAAACCTTGCCAAAGGTGAATTCATTAAGAGCTTTAAGCTGAAAAAGCCTGCAGCGCACTCAGCTGACGCCTATCTGCGCTTTATTCCACGGACCGAAATGGACATCGCTGTTGTTGGCGCTGGAGTTAACATCACTCGCGATGGTGCGAACGGTCCAATTAAATCGGCTACAGTTTGGCTTGGCGCAGTTGCACCAACCATTGTTGAGGTAGACGCTAGCTGCATTATTGGCACAAGCCTTGATGATGCAACGCTTGCCAAGCTCGATGCGGCAGCCCAATCCGTATGTAATCCGATAGATGATAAGCGTGGAACCATCGAATATCGTACAAAAGTCGCTGGGGTGCTTGCACGCCGCGCAGCTTCAATTGCATTCAAACGCGCGGGAGAGCGTTAATCCATGGCTAAAACTCATGTCACTGCCACTATTAATGGCGAAGAGACCGAATTTCTGTGTGACGGCCAGCAAACCATGCTGGACGTACTTCGGGACGAAATGGGACTGACCGGTTCTAAAGAGGGTTGTGGGTCTGGCGACTGCGGCGCCTGCTCAATTATTGTCGACGGCCGCTTGGTTTGTTCTTGTTTGATGTTCGGCGCTGAGGCCGAAGGCACAGAAATCATGACCATTGAGGGTATGGCTGACGGTGAAAACCTGCATCCATTGCAGCAGAAGTTTTTAGAGCATGCAGCCCTACAATGCGGTTTCTGTACTCCAGGTGTACTAGTGGCCTCGAAAGCTCTTCTCGATAAAAATCCAAACCCTACAGAAGAGCAAGCGCGCTACTGGCTAGCTGGCAATCTCTGCCGATGCACTGGATATGACAAAATCATCGAGGCGGTCATGGACGCCGCCGCGGAAATGCGCGGAGAGTAGCCAAATGAACTACCTGGGCAAAGATGTTGAGCTTAAGGTCGTCGGTACCAGGCCTATTCGGCCTGATGGCGTAGAGAAAGTTATCGGACGCGCTGCATTTGGAGCCGATTTTAGCGTTGCAGGCATGATTCATGGGAAGGTTCTTCGTAGCCCTCATGCTCACGCTCGCATCAAATCAATCGACACTTCCAAGGCGGAAGCCCTCAAAGGCGTAAAGGCCGTTATCACCGCAAACGATCTTCCCAATATTCCAAGTGAAGAAGCGTTTGTTGGCGAAGGCCCTGCGAACTTTCGGGATATGTCTCTTAACACCATTGCCCGGGATAAGGTTCTATACGACGGCCACGCTGTTGCAGCCGTTGCTGCAACTTCTCCATCGATCGCTGAGGAAGCCGTTCGCCTAATTAAGGTTGAGTATGAGGTTCTGCCCAACGTCATAGATGTAGAAGAGGCAATGAGGCCGGATGCACCTGTACTGCACGAGGACCTCTTTACCCAAGGCGTTGACCCCAAGCCAACCAAGGCATCTAACATCGCAAAGCGGATGGAGTTCAAATTAGGTGATTCGGCCTCAGCTTTCGCAAAAGCTGATGTGGTTGTTGAGCGCAAGTATAAAACTGCTCCAGTTCACCAAGCCTATATTGAACCACATGCTTGCGTCGTCTCCTATGGAGCCGATGGGCAAGCACAGGTTTGGTGCTCCAGCCAGGGCCAATTCATGGTCCGAGCTTATTGCGCAAAGCTCTTGGGTATGGACATCGCAGATATCCGCGTGTTTCCGCTTGAAATTGGTGGCGGATTTGGCGGCAAGACCCTTGTATATCTTGAACCATTAGCTCTTGCTCTTTCGCGAAAAAGCGGAAAACCCGTCAAGATGACAATGTCACGTGAAGAGGTATTTCGGGGATCTGGCCCTACCTCTGGCGGTGCCATTAATGTTAAGATCGGTGCAACTAAAAATGGTCGTATTGTAGCGGCTGAATGCGAAGTCATGCTTCAGGCGGGAGCGTTCCCAGGGTCGCCAATTGGCCCGGCCCTCATGACGCCGTTTGCTATGTATGACCTCTCCGATGTTACTATATGGGGCTACGACGTGGTCTCTAATCGGCCAAAGGTTGCTGCTTACAGGGCGCCAGGAGCGCCGGTCTCTACGTTTGCAACAGAGAGCGCCGTGGACGAGCTAGCAAAACAGCTTGGTATGGACCCTCTTGAGCTACGCCTTATTAACGCCGCTAAAGACGGAACTAAGGCAGTTTATGGCCCAACCCTTAAGGACATCGGGTTTGTAGAGACCCTTGAAGCGGCAAAGTCCTCCCCCCATTGGAACTCACCATTGGGAGAGGCCGCACCAGGTAAGCTGCGGGGCCGTGGTATAGCTTCTGGGTTCTGGTTCAACATAGGCGGTGAAAGCTCTGGTGCAACCTATGTAAACGAGGACGGCACAATTACCGTTGTTTCGGGGAATCCTGACATCGGTGGCAGCCGAGCCTCAATGGGCATGATGGCTGCAGAAGTTCTGGGCATGGACGTCAAAGATGTTCGGACGGTTGTCGGTGATACCA
Source organism: Alphaproteobacteria bacterium (assembly GCA_030833925.1). GTDB lineage: Bacteria > Pseudomonadota > Alphaproteobacteria > Bin95 > Bin95 > VMCJ01. The sequence goes on along the minus strand of JAURGE010000003.1, from coordinate 46,170 downwards.
CCTCTGTAGGGTTTTCATTTCTAACCGGCGGCAGTCGAGTCACCTTTGCCACCGGTATGGCTGTAACTCAATCAGCTGAAATGGTTCGGGATGAGTTGTGCAAACGCGCCGCTCTCCTTTGGGAGATACCCTCTGAGGCAGTCGAATGGAAAGATGGAAAAGCCTATCCCGCTGGAGAAAATGCCGGCAAATTCGACCCACTCTCAGTTGCCGATATAGCTGCCAAATCCGCCCGCACTGGCGGACCAATTACAGGAAAAGCTTCTATTAACGCTCAGGGCGCTGGACCAGGTTACGCCACACATATTTGTGACCTCGAAGTGGACGAGGAAACAGGCCACACTACAGTTCTGCGCTACACGGCTATTCAGGATGTAGGTAAAGCGATTCATCCTTCGTATGTGGAAGGCCAGCTCCAGGGTGGGGCGGTACAAGGAATCGGTTGGGCATTGAATGAGGAGTACGTCTATACAAAAGACGGCCGTCTCGACAACGCTGGGTTCCTTGACTACCGAATTCCTGTTGCATCGGATCTGCCTATGATTGAAACCATCTTGGTGGAAGTCCCGAACCCGCGGCATCCGTTTGGCGTTAAGGGCGTTGGCGAACCACCAATCGTTCCGCCAATGGCAGCCGTGGCTAATGCTATGGAGAACGCTACTGGTGTTCGAATGGGAAGTCTCCCGATGTCGCCACCACGCATTAGAGCTGCATTGGATGCTGCAAAGGGGTAATTAAAACCCTTACAATGTATAACGTTTGAAAAGGTGGCGATGCTTATCTGGCATTGCCACCTTATTTTTTAGATAGGGGGTGCCTAACGATGGCCCGTGTCACTATCGCAAGTCAGATGTGTAGGCCTTACATGGGAACAGTCACGGAAATCGAGGTAGACGCATCCAATGTGCGCGCCCTCATTCGCGAGTTAGATCGTCTCTACCCAGGCCTCGGCAATCAGGTTGAGGAAAGCATGGCTGTCGCGATCGATGGTGTTATCTGCCAGGACACCTACTTGGAGCCAATTGGTGCTGATAGCGAAATATGTCTTATCCCAAAAATCGCTGGCGGCTGAAAAAATGGTTTTTAATGATTCATTAGACATATCTAAGAAATGCGAAAGTCGCACCAAAATCGGCCAGCTTAAGGGGATATAAGCCAAGTTTTAGTGCGGGGTAATTTGATTAATATCAGCGTTGGGGAAGTCTAGGGGCCGCATTAATACCTTCGACCGGAATAAATAAAAATGACAAATCTGCCAAATACCCTGACAATCTTGCGTATCGCAGCTGTTCCAGTAATTGTCCTCCTTGCAGTTTTTGGCGGGCAGGCAGGCAGCTATCCGGCCGCAGCAGTTTTTATTGCAGCCGGACTAACAGATTGGCTTGATGGATTCCTAGCCCGCCGACTCAAGCAGGAAAGTGTTATTGGAGCAATATTAGACCCAATTGCTGACAAGTTTCAGGTCAGCGTAACCCTTTTGGTACTTCTTTGGTTAGGGGCTCTTCCTGGATGGAATTTAGCACCCGCATTAGCAATACTTGGACGGGAAATCATAGTCTCTGGCCTCCGAGAAGGCATGGCAGGTATGAATATGCCGCGAATTTCTTCGTCCTTTGCAGCAAAATCCAAAACAGTTTTTCAGATGGCAGCACTAACAATTCTTTTGGTCGGAACTCTACCAGGCGCCTGGGCCCCACAAGTCGGTTACGCGTTGCTTTGGTTCGCTGCACTCATGTCTATTTGGACAGGCTTTATTTACCTTCGCACCGCCCTTGTCACTCTTAGGTAAGTGGGTATCGGTGGCATGTACGTAATGGGTATCATTGGCTGGAGTGGCGTGGGTAAAACAACCTTAATAGAGGGCGTTGTAGAAGCGCTAGTTAAGGATGGGTGTGATGTAGCAACGATCAAACACGCGCACCAAAAATTCGATATCGATAAGGAAGGTAAAGATAGCTTTCGACACCGAGCTGCAGGAGCACAACAAGTGCTAGTTTCATCACCTCACCGCTGGGCTCTTCTCTCCGAAAATAAAAATGGAACCGAACTGACGCTAACCGAGGCTCTCTCGAAACTTGCGCCAGTGGATGTTGTACTGGTCGAGGGGTATAAGGGTGAGGACATTGATAAGATCGAAGTTTGGCGGCAAACACACGGCGGCAAACCGCTTTGGCCTGAAGACAAAAAAATTATAGCCGTGGCAAGTGATGACATCATATCAGATGCTGATACGCCATATCGTCTGCCATTATCTGATCCAAACTCAGTAGCAAAGTTCATTCAAGATCGAATTAAGGGGCATACCTCGGAGAAATTAATGCAATGAAGATCCTTTATTTTGCATGGGTTCGCCAAAAAATTGGGCTGGCAGAGGAAATTGCGACCCCGCCAACTTCAGTAAATACAGCAGGAGAACTCATAGACTGGCTTGTATGTCTATCTCCTGGTCATGCTGAAGCATTTGCAAATAGAGGTACTATCCGCATAGCAATCAATCAAATATTTGCAGAACCAGAAGATAGTATCGTCGGTGTTACAGAAATTGCCTTCTTCCCCCCGGTTACTGGAGGCTAACAGCATGGCTATTCGCTTGCAGGAAGGGCCTTTCGACCTAGGGCAAGAAATCTCGATAATGACGGCGGCACGAAAAGACGTAGGCGCTGTAGCGAGTTTTATAGGAATAGCCCGAGAAGATAACCCTGACGAAGGTGCAGAACCGGTTATTGCCATGACACTGGAACACTATCCTGGAATGACCGAACGACAGCTTATGGCAATTGAGACGGAAGCGAGAGGGCGCTGGCCGCTAATAGACTGTCTGATAGTTCACCGTTTCGGTCGCTTTGAACCAGGCGACCCAATTGTATTGGTTGTCACTCTTTCAAGTCATCGGCAAGCAGCGTTTGATTCATGCAATTTCCTGATGGATTATCTCAAAACACAAGCGCCCTTTTGGAAGCGTGAGGAAACAGTGTCTGGCGAACGCTGGGTTAATGCTCGGCTAAGCGACAATGATGCGGCTGAGCGCTGGGAGGGGCAACACTGATTCATGACAAGCATTACCCTTAAACAGGCTGAAGAAATTATAGATGGTGCCATTGCAGAGGGACGTAAGCATAACTTTATGCCATTAACTGTGGCGGTATTAGATGCAGGCGGTTGTCTAGTTTCCCTAAAAAGAGAAGATGGATCTGGAATCCTTCGACCAGATATAGCAATTGGTAAAGCTTGGGGGGCCTTGGGAATGGGAGTCCCTTCTCGGGTGCTTCGCGATCGTCTTGCTGATCGACCAGCTTTTCAATCAGCCCTCTCGGCTGCTTCGGGTGGCCGCTTCATAGCCGTCCCTGGTGGGGTGTTACTCAGGGACCAAAATGGCGCCATCATTGGTGCCGTTGGTATAAGCGGCGATACATCGGACAAAGATGAATTATGTGCAATCGTCGGCGCACGTGCTGCGGGACTTAAATCATCGCCAACCGAGCCTTCCAGGGACTGGGAAACTTCTGCGCTGTAAAAGAAAGAGGCCCCGCCAGAATAGCGAGACCTCTTTAATTTCAAGTTAAAAGGCTGCTAAGGCAGCCAAAAACTTAATTATGGCGAATTCGAGCTGCCATCGGGCCACGTGGACCTGGGCGAACGTCGATTTCAACTGACTGTTCAGGTTGCAATTCACCCATACCGGCTCTTTCTACAACGCGAGCTGGGACATAGATATCTTCGCCACCGTCACTCGGAGATGCGAACCCAAAGCCACGTTCTGCGTTGTAAAATTTAACAGTCGCCTGTCTGGTTTCGAGCGGTGCACGGTCATCACGGTCACCGCCGCCATAACCACCACGGTCACCGCCGCCATAACCACCACGGTCACCGCCGCCATAACCACCACGGTCACCGCCGCCGTAACCACCACGGTCACCACCGCGGAATCCGCCGCGGTCACCACCGCGGAATCCGCCGCGGTCACCACGGTCACCACCAAAGCCACCCGAACGAGGTGCGCGGGGTGGCGGTTCTTCGCCAAGTTCTAAAATTTCTTTAACCGTCAGAACCTGCAATCCACGACGCCCTGGTCCAAGGTCGCATTTGACCCGTGATTCTGGAGGAATGCTGTTCCGACCGAGCGCTTGAAGCGAGGTCACATGTATAAATGCATCATCACCATCGGGAGTAGTAACGAAGCCATAACCCTTAATTCCATTGAACCACTTAACGGTAACCTCTACATCAACCGCTGTTGGCTCCTGCTCATCATCCTCAAAAGACATTTGTATTTCGACTTTCTCTAATTAAAGAATCTCAAACCTTGGCTAAAAGAAACTCAACAAACTTGGTCGAGACCCTACCCTTTGCGCACGGCGGGAGCGCGCATTTACGCCAAATTGTGAAGGCCCGAAGGGCTTTCACAAAACAGTTCGCTCTGTGTCCATGAGGGATATCTGCGGCAGCGCAACTATCTCTAAACTTGTTGCTGACTGTCGCTAAAGTAACTTCAGCTACGCTCATCACCAATACCGTGCAATACGAAACCAATTACCTCAAAAAGCGAAACTACCGCACAGTAAAATAGGTAAGTATTTCTTTCACGCAAGCAGAATCTTTTCTACGCGCCAAAGTCAAAGCTGCACCAGACCAAAAATAACTATGCTTAGATCTTTGCAGGAAGCAAAGTTGCCTGAAATGCCGGACGCGCCACCTCTCCTTCAAACCACTTGGAGAGGCGCGGCCTAAGGGGCCGCCAATCCTCTTCCGGAAACCTATACAGCGAATAATCAAGGGCAATAACAAGTCCAATGTCAGAGATATCCCTGTATTCATAATTTAGGGTAGAGGCCTCCAGCCAATCATAAATTCTCTGCTGTCTATTACCTTCATAATTTATAAATGATGGTGATCGCTCGTTTTCCGGACGTCTAAATTCTCTCGTTCGCCATGCAAGAGATTCCAGCAAACCCTCAGCCAAAGCCCACTTCGGAGCGCGATTCCAACGGTCTTGATCGGTAAAACCGTGGAGTTTTGGTGGTCCATCGAGTTTATCTAGGAATTCGGATATCAAAGATGAGTCTACCAGGGTTAACCCATTAGGCCCCGTCAAAGTGGGAACCTTGCCCAAAGGACTGACTTCGAGAACCTCATTTTCATCGGTGCGCACTCGAGCATCAAACTCTTCCACGCGTTCCTGAAGGCCACACTCATGCACCACCATGCGGCACTTCCGAGCAAAAGGAGATGTCGGAGTCATATATAAGCGAAACGGTTTCTGAGACATCAACGCACTCGTCCTGTGACTTGTCGAATACTATCGTCAGACATATTGTCTAACGCTATGATAATTAGCCAGAAAATTTAGCTGAAAACTGAAAAAGAGGTCTCTGATCGATGGATATGTCATTCTCAAAAGACGATGAGGCCTTCCGTCAAGAAGTTCGGGACTTTCTTACCGCCAATCTTCCCGTGAACGTGGCGCAGAAGGTCCTTAATGGCCACCATGTTAATCGTGAAGAAATCATGGCGTGGCATAAGGCCCTTCACCAAAAAGGCTGGATTACTCCAAACTGGCCCCAAGCTTGGGGTGGTCCTGGCTGGTCGACAAATCAGAAATACATTTACGATGAAGAAGCATCACTAGCTGGCGCGCCCAGATTAATTATGTTCGGCATCACAATGTGCGGCCCTGTACTGATGCGGTACGGCACAGAGAAACAAAAAAATTATTTTCTGCCAAAGATTGCCTCTGGTGAAATCATTTTTTGCCAGGGATATTCAGAACCTGGCTCAGGGTCTGATCTCGCATCTCTTAAAATGAAGGCCGAAAGAGATGGCGATAATTTTGTCCTAAATGGACAAAAAACTTGGACAACATCGGCACATATGGCGGATTGGATATTTTGCTTAGTTCGAACTGCGAATACAGGCAAAAGGCAAGAGGGTATAACTTTTATTCTTGTCGACATGTCGACGCCTGGTGTGAGTGTAAAACCACTCATAACGATCGAGGGCGGACATGAAGTAAATGAAGTTTTCTTTGATGACGTCCGGGTGCCCACATCCAATGTTATCGGCAAAATTGATGAGGGCTGGACGGTAGCAAAATACTTGCTCGGGCACGAGCGTATGGGTGGTGGAGCGCTAGGTGGCGTTAAAAAACTGCTCACTCAGCTTAAAGAGATCGCTCGTGATCAAGATAATGGAGCAGGCGGAAAACTATGGGACGATGAAAGTTTTCGTCGCAAGGTTTCAGAGTCCGAAATTGAGCTTATGGCGCTAGAGGTTCAGATGATGCGGCTGCTTGCAGCAGTTTCGGCGGACCGTGAGATGGGGTTTGAGGCTTCCATGATTAAAATTCGTAGAACGGAGATCCTGCAGAGGCTATCGGAGCTGAAAATGGAGGCTGCTGGATATTATGGCCAGCCATACATCAAAGATGCACTTATTGATGACCGCTGGAATGAGGAAGCAATTGGGCCTGATTATGCGAATGCCCTCGCTCCTCAGTATTTGAACAACCGAAAGCATTCGATTTTTGCTGGTTCAAACGAGATTCAGCACAACATAATTGCGAAAAGAATGCTTGGCCTCTGAACATGACTCTGGGGCTTTAACTATGTTCAACTGCTGTTAGAGCCATCGAGACAACTAGGCCTGGATTGCCATCTTCAACTCTTAGTTCGGCACTATGCATTACAGCAACGGCACGCACTAATGATAAACCCAGTCCATTGCCTGGCTTCCCACGATCGGAATCCAAACGAACAAACCGATCAAATATCCGATCTCTATCCGACTCAGGAACGCCAGGGCCCGTGTCGCCGACAGTTAAAACGGCATGTTTCTCACGCCTCTCTGCACTGAGCCATACCCGACCACCAGGCTCTGTGTACTTGATTGCATTATCAACCAAATTGGCCAGCGCCTGTGATAGGAGCCTCCTATCACCTACCGCAACTATGGGATTACCTGCTGGAATTACCGCCAAGCTAATTTGAGCATCTTCAGCAACTGGTTCATATAAGTCAGCAACATCGGCCACGATTTCACCAAGGTTAACAGGATCTCTTGGACCCGAGGCAGACCCCTCTAATCGGGCAATGTCCAGGAGCGCATTAAAAGTTCCTAAAAGAGCATCTGCTTCCTCAAGATTTTTTTCTAACGCCTCTTTACAGGAGGCCAAATCCGGCTCTCCCATCAATGTCACCTCAGCCCGAGTACGGAGACGATTGAGAGGCGTGCGGAGATCATGGGCGATGTTGTCGGACACCTGTCTGACAGCATTCATCAGACTCTCAATCCTATCCAACATTGCATTCAGGCTTACTGCAAGTCGGTCTAGTTCATCGCCAGATCCATCCTGCGGCACTCGATGAGTAAGATGCCCCGCCATGATATGGGCGCTTGCTGCCGCCATAGAATCAATGCGCCTCAACATCTGTCTGCCGATAAACAGTCCCCCAAGAAGTCCTAGCGCTAGAATGCCAAACCCCGCCCACCAGAAAGCCGATTGTATAAGCTCCACCAATTCAACTCGTTGCTGGACATCGCGACCCACTAGCAATCGATATCCACCAGCTATTTCAATCTCACGTCCACGAGCCCGGCGGGTTTCAATTACGTCTCCAACTTGGTGTTTGTAATTAAAATCCATCCAACCTTGATTACTAGTCTCTGATTTTGGCCAGCTATCGACATTCCCAGCGATGCGGCGACCTTGCCTATTGATGAGGTGATATAGGCTTTGACCCTGTCGCCGGGACCGCTCATTAACAACTTGAGTCAAGCCGGGTATGCCCAACAAACGATAGCGCTCATGGAGGCCTTGTACTTCCGCAGATATGGTTTGATCAATTTGCTCGGCAGTGAAGCTCGCGCTACGCCAGAACACAAAGCCCAGCAAGACAGCGGATGAACAACCAAAAATTAAAAGATAAAAAATGGCCAGCCTAAAAGCAGTAGATCGTACTAGCTTTTTCAATCCCTGCATCGCTATTGCGCACCTCAGCCCTTATCGCTCAATCGATAACCAGCGCCTCGAACTGTATGCAGAAGTGGCAACTCGAAGCCTTTGTCTATCTTCGATCGCAGTCTGCTAACATGAACATCAATTACGTTCGTTTGCGGATCGAAATTATATTCCCAAACATTCTCTAATAGCATGGTCCGCGTTACGACCCTATCTGCATTCCGGGCCAGATACTCCAATAATTTAAATTCGCGTGGCTGAAGATCGATACGCTGGCCCGAACGTGTAACGCGACGGGAAAGAAGGTGAATTTCCAAATCACCAACACAAATTTCAGTTTTGGGCTCTTCGCCGCGTCGGCGAGCTAATGCCTCTAGGCGAGCCAAAAGTTCTGAAAAGGCAAAAGGTTTCACAAGGTAGTCGTCACCACCAGCCCTTAACCCCAAAACTCGATCATCTACTTCACCAAGGGCAGATAAAAACAGAATTGGGGTTCCTAGACCCTCTGCTCGTAATCTTTGCGCTGCCTGTAGGCCATCCATTCCAGGAAGCATTCGGTCCAGGACAATGACGTCATACACACTTTCCGCCATTATCATTCCCGTTTCTGCATCCCGAACATGATCAGCTACATGCCCATGTTCGGACAGGCCTTTGACCATGTAGGCTGCAGCCTCTTTATCGTCTTCGATTATAAGAATACGCATAATCTCTAACCTGTTTCAGCCAGCCGATTGAAGGGCCGCCCTTCTAGGACCTATCATTTATCTGGGGTGAAAGGGGCAGCCACAAATCGATCAGATCCATTCTGTCTGATTAGAAGAAGTACAGCACTACGGCCCGTTTTTTTCGCTTCTCGTATCAAATCTGCTGCTACTGTCGGATTAGAAACAGAAGTTCCTGCCACAGCAAGGAGCACGGAGCCGGGTTCTACTCCCTTTTTTGTCAGGGGGCTATCTTGGTTAATATCGGCTATCAACACACCGCCCGTCTTCTTGTCGATACCAGCCACGCGACGTGATTCCGCATCAAGCGGCTCTAAGGTCAGCCCAAGGACACTGTCGTTTGTAACATCCGACTGAGCACTACTGGCGAGAGTTTTTTCATCTGGTAGCGAACCAAGCTTCACCTCAACTATGCGAGCCTTGTTATCACGCCAAACCTTCAATCGAGCAATTTTATTTGGCGAGATGGCAGCAATGACACGCGGCAGTACAGCCATCTCGTCTATCTTGGTATCGTCCACCTCTAATATCACATCACCAACTTTAAGCCCGGCCGCGGCAGCTGGACCACCAGTTGTTACTGCAGAGACAATAGCTCCCTTTGCCTCTTTAAGGCCAACGCCTTCAGCGATGTCCTGGCTAACAGTCTGGATAGCAACGCCAAGCCAGCCTCGCTTTACGCTGCCACCTACTTTGAGCTGAGCAATAACATCGCGCGCGAGATTTGCTGGAATAGCAAACCCAATTCCTACACTGCCTCCTGTAGGGGAGAAGATGGCCGTGTTAACACCAAGGACGCGCCCATCGAGGCCAAAAGCTGGGCCTCCGGAATTACCCTTGTTAATGGGTGCATCAATCTGAAGAAAATCATCGTAAGGGCCAGCGCCAATTGAGCGGCCCCGAGCCGAAATAATGCCGGTAGTAACCGTATGATCTAGGCCGAATGGATTCCCGACAGCGACGATCCAATCGCCTACTTCAGCCTTATCACTGTCACCCCAAGACACAAAAGGGAAAGGTTGATCACGATCCACTTTTAATAGAGCCAAATCTGTTCTGGTGTCTGCACCGATCAGCTTGGCCCCAAGCTTAGATCCATCTTTCATTGTGACATTAATCTCAGATGCGCCAGCAATTACGTGATTATTGGTTACTATGTGACCATCCACATCGATGAAAAAACCGGAACCAAGGCCTGTGCGGGGGCTCTGGGGACCTTGTTGTCCGAAGGGCTGACGATTTCCAAAAAAGCGCTCAAAAAATTCCTTCATGCCAGGAGGCAGGTTTTCCGGTGTTTGGTCAGTTCCATTCTTTGCCCGTTGAGTTACTTCAATATGAACAACAGCCGGCGCAACTGCCTTCACCACAGGTGAAAAGCTGGCTGGGCCTCCCTGAGGTTTCACAACCTCAGCGTGAGCATAAACTGGAATAAGAGGATTGATCGCTGCCGGGAACAAAGCGATTGCCACTGTGATGGCTGCCAACAAGCCAGAGACTTTGCCAGTGCCTGTTTCGCAATAGCTATCTTTAAGGAGTCTTTGCATGAGCTTAGTGTCCTATCTAGGAGGCAAAATTCTTTTTCGTACAGAATATAGGTGACAGAAACTTACAAAGCTCTCTCAAATCCATGAAATATTAGTAATGTTTCAAAAACGAATGATTTCGCTGAAGCGCGAAAACCTTTATACGAGGGACCCCGAGGTTCGAGAGTTCTGATGAAGTATATTTCTACGCGCGGGGACGCCCCGTCACTTGATTTTGAAGGTGTTTTGCTAGCAGGACTGGCCGATGATGGTGGCCTATATGTTCCAGAGAGCTGGCCATCCCTCTCAAACAATGATTTCCGAGCACTTCGCGGACTTGACTATGCAGAAACGGCTTTTCGGGTCACCAGGCCCTTCATTGGAAATTCAATCTCTGATGATGACTATAGACAGATCATAAATGAAAGTTATGCGAGCTTTAATCATTCTGCAGTAACTCCCCTGGTCCAACTTGGGCCCGATTTCTGGTCGCTAGAGCTATTCCATGGCCCAACGCTAGCATTCAAGGACGTGGCTCTTCAGCTCCTTGGCCACCTATTCGAGCACGTGTTAGCCAAGCGTGGAGAGAGGATTGCTATAGTAGGCGCCACTTCCGGCGACACTGGTTCTGCGGCGATAGAAGCCTGCAGAGATCGCAATAACGTTGCGATCTGTATTCTCCACCCCAAGGGCCGAACATCAGAGGCGCAACGGCGACAGATGACGACTGTTGATGCGGCCAATGTCCGCAACATCGCTATCGAAGGCGATTTCGATTCGTGCCAAGACATCGTCAAAGAGCTTTTTGCTGACAAAGCATTCCGAGACTCCGTAAATCTCTCCGCCGTGAACTCCATAAACTGGGCACGTGTTATGGCCCAAATCGTATATTACGTATACGCGGCGGTGCGCCTAGGCGCGCCGGACCGAGAGGTTGCTTTTGCGATTCCCACAGGAAATTTTGGGAACGTGTTTGCAGCATATGCAGCCCGGCGAATGGGGCTTCCTATCCGTCGCTTGGTCATTGGTTCGAACGCTAACGATATCTTAACTCGCTTCTTTGAAGCAGATGATATGTCTATACGCACTGTTCAGCCAACGCTGTCTCCATCCATGGATATACAGGTATCATCCAACTTCGAGCGGCTGCTTTTTGAACTTTATGGTCGGGACGGCCAAGCAGTGGCAGCTTCTATGAAGGAATTTCGTGCCGAAGGAAAACTAATCGTAGGCCAAAAGCGGCTCGCTGCTGCACGAACAGACTTTTCTGCAGCCCGTTTCAGCGATACGGAGACTTTGGCCTATATCAATGAAATGCGCGCCAGATCAGGGTATATCATGGATCCACATACTGCGATTGGCGCTCTTGCCGGTAGGGCTTTTCACGAAGATGGAGTTGCCATGATTGTTGCCGCAACGGCGCACCCAGCAAAGTTTTCAGAAGCCATTCAAAAGGCGACTGGTAATTCGCCAGAAATTCCTGCTCGCTTAGCCCAGGTCTTTAAAAAAGAAGAGCGGTTCAAGGTACTGCCTAATGATGCCCAAATGGTTAAGGCTGAGGTCCACCAATTAGTGGAGACTTTACGATGACTGTTGATGTCACGCGGCTTAAAAACGGCCTTACCATTGCCACTGATCGGATAAATGGGGTGGAGAGCGCTGCATTAGGCGTTTGGGTTGGAACCGGCGCTAGGGCAGAAACTGCCGCCACCAACGGGGTCGCACATCTGCTTGAGCACATGGCATTTAAGGGCACTAATCGCCGAAGCGCCGCGGACATTGCTGCTGAGATTGAAGACGTGGGTGGCCATCTGAACGCCTATACCAGCAAAGAGATCACCGCCTATTACGCTCGAGTTTTAAAAGAAGACATCAGCCTTGCTCTCGATATTTTAGCTGACATTCTAAAAAATTCGGTCTTTGACTCGGTAGAACTTGATCGCGAGCGAGAGGTCATCTTGCAGGAGATTGGACAAGCCGCGGATACGCCTGAGGACGTCGCTCATGACGCCTTTCAGGCCGCGGCGTATCCAGCCCAACCAGTTGGCCGGCCTATCCTCGGAGCTCCTGAAATAATCCGAACCATTCCCCGTGCGGCTATTGTTGACTACATGTCATCCCACTACAAACCAGGCTCCATGGTACTCTCGGCTGCTGGGGCCGTAGACCATGGGCAGTTAGTTGCGTTGGCCGAAAATCTTTTTGGCGACATAGCACCAGGTCACGCTCCAGAAACAGAACCCGCGGTCTACCGGGGTGGCGAAGAGAGAATTATTAAGCCATCCGAGCAAGCGCATGTCTTTTTTGGCTTGCCTGGTCCTCATTTCGGCGCGGCAGACTATTATGCGGGCCACGTCCTCTCGGCGCTATATGGAGGCGGAATGTCATCCCGCCTATTCCAAGAAATTAGGGAAAAGCGTGGACTCTGCTATTCAATATACTCTTTCATGTCTTCAATGAGTGACTCTGGTATGTTTGGGATTTACGCAGGTACAGACGGAACACAGGCGGGCCAAGCTCTCAGAGTGGCCATCGACGAATTGAAGTCTGTGGCCAATGGACCAACCAAGGCTGAGACTGACCGAGCTAAAGCTCAACTTCGGGCGAGCATACTTATGTCTAGGGAGTCAACTTCAACACGAGCCGAGCAGCTTGCGCAGCAACTCATTATACATGGACGTCCGGTAACACCTGAAGAGGTTCGTGCCAAAGTTGATGATGTTGACCGTACAGCAATTGCTTCAATCGCAGGTAAGGCCCTAAGCGGTCCAGCGACACTTTCATTGGTAGGGCCCGTTGAAAATGTTCCCAATGTAGAAGCTTTGAAGGACCAAATTGCAGCATAAGAGTGCCCGAGATCAGCACCTCTCGACTTGCCAATGACTAACCTCCTTATTTCAATTAGCCCCTTGTTGTTGGCGCTGGCACTAATCGTGTTTCGTCGCACTAGCATTACTAATGCCGGGCTAATCGGCGCCACAACCTCGCTAATTCTTGCGTGTGTAAATATTGAAGTCACTGAAGTGTTTTTCGCACTGACGCGAGGTCTTTGGATAGCGTGGTTAGCTGTTTCGATAATCATGTCTGGTCTGATATTTCAGCGACTAGCGTTAATCGCAACCCCGAATGCTTTCATTCCGCCCGAAGGCTCTTCAGACGAACGCAAACAAGCCTTTACAGCGATTTTTTTGCTTGGCGTTTTTGTAGAAAGCGCAAGTGGTTTTGGCCTTGGTGCGGTTGCAGCAGTCTCCGTTTTACAGGCCAGAGGAATTGCAAGCGCCCGCCTAGCTGCCCTTGCTTTACTCTCCCTAGCTCTCGTTCCGTGGGGAGCGTTAGCGATTGGGACAATCATTGCAGCAGAGCTGACTGGTACTCCCCGAAGTATCATAGGAGTGGAAAGCGCAATCTTATCGGTGCCAATCCTTGGCGCAGCACTTCTTTTATTTTGGATTTGGGTACCAGGACCTTTGTCGCTTAAAGCAATGTTTCGCGAAGCTGGAACAGTTGCTGCCCTACTGGCGCTGCTCTGGGCTGCAAATTTTGCGGGGTTCGTTGATATTGCTGGTATCTTAGCAGCAGGAGCGGTCTTCGCCTTTTCTGCGGTTCACGACCGGCTTCGCGGCCAAATACCAATTAATGCAGGAATTTTTGGTGTCTTTGCCCTCTTCATCGTTGCAATTCGGGTAATCCCCGGCATCACTGAAACCCTGCACGGACTGTGGCTAATTGAGCACGACAAAGGTCTACCAGCCTTTGCACCTTTGGCTCACCCATCAATATGGTTACTGGTTTTTGGGTTTGGTTTTGCCTGCTTTAAAGGCGTGCCAATACAAAAAATCATACACACTTCAAAGTCAGCCTTAACCGCCGCTTATGTGCCAGTCGCCGTTACCATAGGTTTTGTAGTTCTTGGACAGGGCATGTCTGCTCTTGGCGCACAAGAAGCTGCGGTTTCAGTGCTGATAAACATTTCAGGTTCTGGATCCGCATATTTTGCACCCATATTTGCAGCAATAGCTGGGTGGCTAACTGGATCAAATGCTGCTGCCCATGGAATGCTAGCAGAGTTTCAGGCTACACTTGGCGCAGCAAGTGCGGGAAACTCTGTTCATGCTATTGCTATCCAAAACGTAGTTGCAAGCGCCTATACAATGCTCTCGCCTATGCGGATTGCGTTGGTTGCCAGCGCTCTAAGCTTAGTAGGTAAGGAAACCGAAATCCTACGCCTACTCAGACCCTTTGGCGCAGCAGTGCTAGCAATCGCTTGGATAGCAACTGCGCTTACCTAACAGTAGATTTCTCGGTCGGTACGATCCGGGTAATTACAGCCTGAGAGCGGTCTAAATAGTTGGGCACACGTGGCGCCATTTCGTTCTTCCAGTAATCAGTTTCATAAACTGCCTTATAAAGTTCTTCGCGCTGAGCTTCGCTCTCAAAGCGACGAAGCCAGATGTAACAGGTATCGTCTTCTTCTCCACGAAAACTGCCGCAAATCACCATACCTTTGGACACCTGAAAGGGAATAATCTCCTCTTCCATTATCTTTACCCACTCGGCCATCTTACCGGGCAATACCTTGTACTGACGGAGCTCGTAAAACGCAGACATAAAAAATTCTCCTTTCCATACAGCCACAAACTAATTTTAGCGGCCGGGCATATTTTTTAAATAACTGTTGCGATCGGCAGTTCGGACAGAAATATCGCGAAGACGCCCATCTCTTAGTATGTTCAAACGGATACTGGATCCTGCAGGCCCTCTCGCCCACACGGCCCGGTAGAATTCAGGAAGATCGCTCACATCCTCACCGGCCACACCCATTATAGAGTCACCCAAACGAAGGTTAGAACGGGCCGCTGGACCACTTTCAACCATGCCAGCAATCACTAACACCCCATCCGCCTCGGTCACAAACATTCCCAGCCAAGGACGTGCTGGCTGACCCGATTGACCCGTTTCAACTAAGACGTCAATGATACCTTTAAGTTGATCCGTTGGCACAAACATATTTCCAGCTGGCGAGTTTTCTGCTGGCAATACGTCTTGAACGTAGAGTGAGCCGAGGCCCACCAAATCTCCTGCTGACGACAACAGGGCAGCTCCCGACCAGTGAGGATGCACAGGGGCGGTGAATAATGCCTCATCTAATAAGTATTCCCAGTATCCGGCAAATTCTCGCTTTGAAAGCAAGCGGGCAGCCATTGCAAAATTTGGACCACCGCCACCAACTATCGTTACATCGGCCCCTGTGTGAATTTTAGACGCCATTCCTAACGGAATCGGTCGAGCATCAACAGGTTCTTGCAATCGAACCAATCCGTAACCTGTCGCCTGATCGTAACCGATAACTTCCGCCGCCTTGGCTTCTCCCGCGGCATCAACAAGGGAAACTGTTGTAGCTTCAGTAATTAGATAACCGATGGTCAAAGCAATTCCATCATCACGTATTAGGACAGCATTACCTTCCCTCTGAACACCCAAAGTCTGAGCGGTAAAGGCATCAGAGGGGACTTTAGCATGCAGAGTGAAAACAGCCCGAGTTGCGGCAGCTAAGTCAAAATCAAGTTTGTCTGCACGTGGACGAAGTTCCGCTTGGACCGGCTCCCGACCGGCCACATCCTCGCCCTCATATTCGTTGCCGTTTGCTCGCTCGATGCTGGCCATGGGCCTGCTCCCTAGTTCCGGCCGCCAATCAATGGCTCTACGGCCGCTAATTCAACGACCATTTCACGTGTTCGAACACGCACCCTGATGTTCAAGAATATCGATCCTGGATTATAAAGCCAGCTTTGAAGATGTTTTGTTTATTAAAAACCTAGAGATACTTGGTATTGAACCCACAAAGCTGGATAATGACGGCTACTCGATCGTGAAGCAGCGCCTACTGACAAATTAAACTAATCGGCGGACTGTCTTTATTTACGGAGGTAAACATGGCCGTCACAGCTTACCAGAATTACGACCTTGCTGCCGCCCTTTTAGAGGCAGAGGGGCGATTCGCTGACGCCAATCCCAAAAGTGCTGCCGCCTACGCCGAAGCCTGCAAAAGCCTGCCGGGCGGAAATACCAGAACAGTCCTATTCTACCCTCCGTTCCCATTAGTCCTCTCCAAAGGCGAAGGCTGCCATTTAACTGATATCGATGGTCACGAATACGTAGATTTCCAGGTTGAACAAACGGCGGGCATTTATGGCCATTCAGAGCCAGAAATTCTTGATGCGATCCAAGCTGCTATGAAGGATGGAATCACGCTTGGAGGCCCTACGGAACGAGAAGCCAAGCTGGCCAGCCTCTTTCAAGAAAGATTCCCTGCAGTTGAACTTGTTCGTTTTACCAATTCTGGAACAGAAGCAAACTTACTCGCTCTTTCAACTGCTAGAGCTGGAACAAATCGCAACCAACTAATTGGTTTCGAAGGTTCCTACCACGGCAGTGTTATTAGCTTTGGCACCTACGGAAATAAAATGAATGTGCCGTTTCCCTGGAATTTCTGCACATATAACGACATTGAGGGGACGAGAGCGAAAATCCAAGATTTAGGTGCAGATTTAGCAGCTGTTATCGTAGAACCAATGACAGGTAGTGGAGGCTGCATCCAAGCTCACCCTGAATTCATTACGATGCTGCGTGAAGAGACCAAACGAGTTGGCGCTTTTCTAATCTTTGACGAGGTTATGACTTCACGCCTATCGCCTCAGGGCCTTCATGGGAAATGGAATTTAAAACCGGACTTAGTTACCTTTGGAAAGTATCTCGGGGGGGGACTGACGTTTGGTGCATTCGGCGGAAGTGTAGAAGCGATGGAGCGGTTTGACCCTCGGCGCAAAGACGCATTCGCCCACGCCGGTACGTTCAATAACAATGTACTAAGCCTCTCTGCCGCAATAGCAGGCCTCACGAAAGTTTACACGCCTGAGCGAGCCGAGAAACTTAATGCTGACGGTGACAAACTGCGTGGACGCCTTAATGAGGTATTGAAGAAAACTGGAATTGCCGGTCAAGTTACCGGGATTGGTTCCATGATGATGGTCCATCTAACACCAGACCCCCTGAATGGCCCAAAAGATGCTGATAAAGTCGATAGCGCGCTTCGCGGCCTAATACACCTTGCCTTAGTGGAGAGAGGCTACTACGTCGCGAGGCGAAACATGATCGTCCTTTCCCTGCCGATGGCAGAAAAGGAATTTGACGGCCTCGTTGAGGCGTTCGCCGATTCAGTAAATCATTATCGAAGCGTGCTCCCTCGAATATAAAATTTCGCTGAGTTCTGGGGCTACTTTATGGCTGTAAAAGCAATCTAGTGGCCAAACATGGTTGTGTTTTATTACGCTTCCCTTGAACCAGGACCGTTAACGGCAATTATTTTCCGCAACTGCTATTGCATTATTCTAAGTCGCAGCACGCCGTGCTCCAGAAAGAAGAAACACACCAGATCCAACAATAAAGAGGGCAGCTATCTCCCGCCAACCAATCTGCTCTCCCAAAATTGCCCAAGCACTTACGGCGGCAACAGACGGCACTAATGCAGCAAAAACTGCACCCTCAGCGGCACCAAGTCGCTGAATCGCATAATTATAAAAAAACATTGCTATCACGCCGTTTAGAACCCCGTGGTATCCGATCTGAAAGATTAGTTGTTCGGCCTTCATCTCGTATAGACCAGTATCCCCCAGAATCAGCCAGATAGGACCGTATACGAGGATGGCTCCTATATGGGTAATTCCGAGCGCATGTGCCGGTGTTAGACCTGAAACCCTTACAACAAGAGTGTAAACAGCCCAGAACCAAGCGCACGCGTGAAACCAAATATATCCATAGAAATTTCCTGGCCCAACAGCTTCGAACGCAGCCCATGCTGCCAAAACTGCCCCGATCAGAATAGCACCAAACCCAACCCAGCGCCGAGTTGTAGACGGATCGCGAAGGACTATCAGCGCCAATAAAAAAACAAGGGCAGGGTATACCCCAGGCGTAAAGATCGCAGCATGGGCGGCCGGAGCAATGTTAGAACCCATCCCTATCGCAAAAGCGAACGGTCCTGACATAGTTAGGAGGATAGCTGCAGTACCACTCCAACCCGCACTCCCCGCCTTCATTCCAAAACGGAAGACCAACGGCGCAAAGATTATCGCCCCAACACCACCACGCAACAAAACCATATCAGCAGGAGTTATGATATTTTGAGAGATGCCAATCCGGGTAACAGGAAACCAAATACCCCAGATCAAGGCCGCTGATAGGCCGGCCAGAATTGGTAAAAGTCGAGCATTTTTGCCAATCAAAAGGCTCGCTCAACACAGAAGTCTGCAACATCGGCAAGGGCTTTAGAAATGCTTTCGTCACCTCTAACACTAGTGAGAGCTTCCTTCGCCTCGTTAGCGAAATGGCGAGCTGCCTTAGCCGAGATTGCAATTGCATCGGTTTCTCGGAGATAAGAAATTGCCCGTTCTAAATCATCCGGCTTTTGATCTTGATCTTCGATTGTCCGACGCCAAAAACCCTTTGCATCAGCATCACCTCTTGCGAAGGCCAGCAAGACCGGCAAAGTTGCTTTACCTTCTCTAAAATCGTCTCCAATTGACTTTCCAAGGGCCTTTTGATCAGCATCATAGTCCAGCACATCATCAACGATCTGAAAGGTAATCCCAAGGTTCATACCGTAAGCTTCTAGGGCATCAGCGTCCGCTTCTGAACGCCCCGCTAAAACAGGTCCCACCCTTGCCGCAGCAGCAAAAAGAGCAGCCGTCTTGCCCCGTATCACCTCATAGTATTCGTCAATAGTGGTATCTGGGTTGTTTGCAGTCGAAAGCTGCAATACTTCACCCTCAGCAATAGTAGCGGAAGCATTTGACAGGATCTTCAAGACTTCGAGCGAACCTATCTGCACCATTAACTGAAAAGACCGACTGAATAAAAAGTCACCAACCAGTACGCTTGCGCTGTTCCCAAACAACGCATTAGCAGACGCGCCTCCCCGCCTTAGCGCACTCTCATCAACGACATCATCATGCAAAAGTGTGGCGGTGTGGATAAATTCCACACATGCGGCCAGCTCTATATGATTTGTGCCCTCACACCCAAACATACGAGAGGCGGCTAAGGTTAAAAGCGGGCGCAGCCTCTTTCCACCCGCCGCCACAATGTGGCCGGCAAGTTCTGGAATGAGGGGGACGTCGCTTGACATACGAGCGACGATCTCACGATTAACCGCCGCCATATCATCTGCAACGATATCGTACAGGCGCTGGAGCGCATCTATAGGCTCAGGCCCGTCTTGCAAAAAGGAAGCTCCGCTCGAAAAAATCGTTTAATCCAAGAAGATTACTACCCTTTAAATAAGTAGAAGTGGCAAAATTGCAAGCAGCTCTGCGGGTGCTGAGATGAGTAGGCTAATTTTTCGAGATCAGCCGAGCGATTATAAATGATTTACTCACCATCTTTTAATAGACAGATGAAACCGATTAAAAAGATTTAATCTCAGGTATATGCTGCTCAACTGGATGACTGAACTCGAAATTACCGAAGACAGATGGCTTGGCGAACGTTTGTTTCTGCGGCAACCGGCGCGCAGTTATCGGGTTGGTGTCGATGCTGCACTGCTAGCCGCCGCCATACCTAAGAAAAAAGGCATATCAGCACTCGAGCTTGGAACTGGGGTTGGTGCTGTAGCCTTGGCAGTTTCTGCGGGAGTTGAAAATTCCAAAGTGACGGCGGTGGAGATCCAACCTGAGCTTGCCGAGCTTGCGCGGACCAATGTTACAATCAATGAAATGGCTGATCGTGTAATTATCATTGAAGCCGACATTCTTAAAATTCAACCTCAACTTAGGGCTTACGAGGAAGTTTTTTTTAATCCTCCATATCTAAAACCCGAAACAAATGATGCGTCCCCCGATAAGGTTAGGCGCATCGCAACCGTTGAAGGTGAAGCCCGGCTGGACGATTGGTTCAGGGTCGCCTCGCAGCAGGTTGTGGTTGGCGGTGGCGTTACTGTGATACACAGGGCAGATAGACTCCCGGATCTTTTGGCCGCTGCAAAAAGAGCTGGTATCGGAAGCATGGTGATACTCCCGATATGGCCACGCATCGGCTCTCCAGCCAGGCGCATCATTGTTCGCGGAATAAAGGGAGGGGGTGGACCCCTTCGAATTTTGGCCGGGCTTACTTTGCACTCAGAAGGGCAAAGCTACACAGACATAGGGGCGGCGGTGTTACGAGGTGACGCGCCTATCGATCTGAATTAAGGCGAAGCTAAATCCCAATGCTCTTAGTGTTCAAAACTTTCTGGTTACTTTATTCGCCAGCTCAAAGGTAAATCAACCCAATGAAGAGACCCAGCAGCTGTCCCTGCTACCAGCAAATCCAAGATGCTCGATTGTTTAAACGTTAAAAAAGCGGCTGACCTAATTTAATAGATCAGCCGCTTTGTATTAACAGAAGGTACTCGAGTATTGATTACACGCTGTAATACATCTCGAACTCAACTGGATGCGGTGTGTGCTCAAAAGCGTACACATCATTCCATTTAAGCTCCATGTAACCTTCAATCATGTCCTTAGTGAAGACATCACCAGCCATCAGGAAGTCCATGTCTGCTGCAAGGCTGTTTAAGGCTTCGCGAAGCGATCCGCATACTGTAGGCACACCCTGGAGTTCTTCTGGTGGCAGATCGTATAAGTTTTTATCCATAGGATCGCCAGGATGGATCTTATTTTTGATACCATCAACACCAGCCATCATCATCGCCGCGAAAGCGAGATAAGGATTCGCTGATGGGTCCGGGAAACGAACCTCTACTCGTTTGGCCTTCGGGCTTGTCACGTAGGGAATCCGACATGAAGCCGAGCGATTGCGGCTGGAGTAAGCCAAAAGCACTGGCGCTTCAAAACCTGGAATGAGACGCTTGTAACTATTGGTCGAAGGGTTTGTGAAGGCATTAATAGCTTTCGCATGCTTTATGATGCCGCCAATATAATAGAGGCAAGTCTCAGACAGATCCGCGTATCCATTACCAGCAAAAGTTGGCTGGCCTTCTTTCCAGATCGACTGATGGACATGCATGCCTGAGCCGTTATCACCGAAAACAGGCTTTGGCATGAACGTTGCAGTCTTGCCATAGGAATGAGCAACCTGATGAACAACATACTTATAGACCTGCATTCCGTCAGCAGATCCGACGAGCGTGTTGAACTTTACGCCTAATTCATGCTGCGCCGGTGCAACTTCATGATGATGTTTTTCTACATCAAGACCCATCTGGGCCATGATGGAGACCATTTCGGCTCGGATGTCATTTGCATGATCAACAGGAGGCACGGGGAAGTATCCGCCCTTTACGCCTGGGCGATGGCCTGGATTGCCGTCCTCATACTCACGAGCAGAGTTAGTAGGCAGCTCTAAGCTATCTACTGCATAAGAAGAACCATGCATTCCGGTTGTGAAGCGAACATCATCAAACATGAAGAATTCAGCTTCGGGGCCCATGAATATGGTGTCGCCGATGCCGGTTTCAGCAAGATAGGACTCTGCACGCTTTGCAATGGAGCGGGGATCACGCTCGTAACCCTGACCCGTGGAGGGCTCAATGATATCGCAAACTACAATCATGGTTGGTTCTGCTGTGAACGGATCCATTGTTGCGGTTGTGACATCTGGCGCGAGGATCATGTCAGACTGACTGATATCCTTCCAGCCAGCAATGGAAGAACCATCAAACATCACACCGTCTGTCAGAAGATCTTCGTCGACCGTGGTATGGTATTGAGTGGTGTGCTGCCATTTCCCGCGTGGATCAGTAAAGCGGAAATCTACGTGGCGTATGTCATTATCTGCCATCGCCTTGATTAAATCTGCCGGCGTCTTGCAACCGAGGCTCATCAGCTTGTTCCTTTCAGCGAATTATCAAAATTACCCGTCCAGCTAAGACGGTATTGGGTCAAAGCGCTCCAGCGCCAGTCTCACCAGTGCGAATACGAATTGCCTCCTCAATTGGAGACACAAAAATCTTACCGTCACCTATGCGGCCAGTATGAGCAGCTTTCTGAATCGCTTCTATTACACGCTCAACCTGCTCGTCATCAACGACGACTTCTATCTTCACTTTAGGAAGAAAGTCGACCACGTACTCCGCTCCCCGATAAAGTTCGGTATGACCTTTCTGACGACCGAAACCCTTGGCTTCGACCACAGTAAGACCTTTGACGCCTGTTTCGGACAAGGCATCTTTCACATCATCTAATTTGAACGGCTTTATGACCGCTTCAATCTTTTTCATATCACAAGAGACCTTTCGGCCGAATCAGCCAAACCAACTTTAGACGAATCTGTACGAGCAAGTTTCATGCCACCACGGGTTGCTAACGGTAAACGCGCGAATCGCCGCTGTTTTTTTACTCTTCAAAAACTGATGACAACATATTTTGCCCGTTTAATGAGCAGTTGCCTTTTTATTAGGCAAGCAGATTTTTCATTCTACCAAGGGCGTCTCTAATTTCAGTCAAACTAGCTGCATATGAGAAGCGGACAAAGCCTTCGCCTAGCGCCCCAAAACTGGTCCCAGCCACGACAGCAACCCCGACCTCTTCCAAAAGGCGCCTTTGGAGCGTTTTAGCATCCATGCCTGTCCCTTCAATATTGGGAAAAGCATAAAACGCACCACCCGGTTCCGCACAACGCACACCGGGGAGAGCGTTTAATCCATCAACAATCACGCGTCGGCGCTCAGCAAATGCTATTAGCATTTCGTCGACCGCTGCCTGAGGTCCCTCCAAGGCTGCTATGCCAGCAAACTGCGTTGGGGCATTAACACACGAATGGCTATTCACGGCCAACTTTTCTACATGCGCTATCAATTTTTCTGGCCATATCGAGTAGCCAAGCCGCCAACCTGTCATGGCATAGGTTTTGGACCAGCCATTCAAGACGATAAGGCGGTCACGAAGCTCCTCGTAAGCTAGCATAGAGGCATGCTCTAGCCCGTCGTAAAGCATGCGGTCGTAAATTTCATCACTCATTATGGCGACATCCGGCCAACGCTCTAGGCCCTTTGCCAGTTTGTCCAATTCTGCTTTGGGGGTGACGCCACCTGTTGGATTTGCAGGAGTATTTATTATGATGAGACGAGTTTTGTCGGTTATCTGGCAGAGCACTTCATCCGCAGAAAAAGCAAAGCCCTTGTCCTCTAAAAGCCGCATTGGCACAGGTTTTGCGCCGACATAACGAATCGCACTTTCGTAAATTGGAAAACCAGGATTCGGGTAGATGATTTCTGATCCTGGCTCACCAAACATCATAATGGCGAAAAACATTGTGGGCTTTCCGCCAGGCATAATCATAATATTATCGGGGTCGACTTTCGCGCCGCGTCGCAGCAACACGTCTTTTGCCACTGCTTCTCGAAGCGCCGGTATTCCTTTTGCCGGCGTGTAGCCGTGATGACCATCTCGCATTGCCTTAATAGCCGCCTCAACAACATGAGAAGGGGTTTTAAAGTCAGGTTGGCCAATACCAAGATTGATTATGTCTTTGCCTGCGGCGGCTAATTTTGCAGCGCGCGCTAGAACTTCGAACGCAGTTTCTGTGCCAAGTTGGCTGAGATTGTTAGCAAGTCTCATGGATCGTAAAATTCCTGCTCGGATGATCTGATATTGTGTTTGACTATGCCCGGCAACTTTGAGCAAGAGCAAGCCAAACCACCGTCCAGTTGACGTCTATGCGGCTTCTCGCGTAAACGCAATCTACTTTGTGGTGCCCATAGCTCAGTTGGTTAGAGCGCCTGGTTGTGGTCCAGGAGGTCGCCGGTTCAAATCCGGTTGGGCACCCCATATGCTTCCTCCACAGATTCGCCGGAGGAGAGCCACATGGCCGACAAAACAGCTGCAAAAACAAAAAGGCAGCAGCCAATCCGAGACGCCGCAACACTTGTCTTAGTTAGAAGGCGCGGCCAAACACCTGAAGTCTTGATGGGAGAGCGCAGCTCTGGTCATGTTTTCTATCCCCATCATTATGTATTCCCGGGCGGTCGAGTAGACCGTAGCGATGGATATGTCATCCCAGCATCGGATCTCCGGCCCGAGGTGTTAAACCGTTTAAAGGCCTCAGCGACTGATCGACGTGCCCGGGCACTAGCACTAGCAGCTGTTCGAGAAACCTTTGAGGAGACAGGTCTCGTTTTAGGATTGAAGGCCCAAGCACCGAAACGCCCTCCTAAAGGCTGGGCTTCTTTTTATGAAACCGGTTTTGGTCCTGCTCTAGATGGGCTGACCTACATATATCGAGCAGTAACGCCTCCCGATCGCCCTCGACGTTTCAACGCACGCTTTTTTGTAACGGAGTACGACCGAATCGCTTTGGAAGCTAACATCGAACAAGATGAACTGCTTAAATTACGTTGGCGTGATATCGATTCCGCTCTTGAGCTTAAAATCCGGCCAATCACGGCCATCGTGCTCAAGGAGATACGTGATCGATTACAGGATGGCAGTCTCTATGACGACCGGCCTGTAAAGTGGGTGAAAACAGGACTTGGTGGTCGCAAGCGGGTGTCAGGAGTGGAATGAGGCAACTTGAGCTTCTGACTGTCGAGCAGATGTATGCAGCTGATCGAGCTGCAATACGCGGTAATTTAACCGCTGAAATTCTTATGGAACGTGCCGGCCGGGCAGTATCTGAACAAATCCAGCGACGCTGGCAGCCGAGGAACACAGTAATTCTTTGCGGCCCAGGAGCCAATGGAGGAGACGGGTGGGTTGTTGCTGGCCAACTGGCTGCTGCTGGGTGGCCAATCAAGGTTGCATTGGTTGGTGACCGAGCCCGCCTTAAGGGCGAGACAGCATATCATGCTGGTCATTGGGCTGGATCCGTTGAGCCTGCAACACCATACGTTTTTTCCGGCGCAGAGTTGATTGTCGATGCGCTGTTTGGTGCTGGTCTCAATCGGGAGCTGCAAGGAACCGAGGCCGAAATTGTTAACGCGATGGATAAACACCCAGCCCCTGTTGTTGCCATTGATCTCCCAACTGGTGTTAACGGCAATGATGGGCAGGTGATGGGTGCAGCGGCAGCTGCGGACCTTACAGTTACTTTTTTTCGCAAAAAACCTGGGCACCTATTAGTCCCCGGGCGCTTTCTGGCTGGGGAAACTGTTGTTGCTGACATCGGGATTCCCCAAGAATTTGCTGCTGATACAACAACTTTCCAGAACGCTCCAAGACTTTGGCCGAATACCCCTCCAGAATTAAATCCGGGCGGTCATAAGTATTCTCGCGGACACGTTCTCGTCGGCGGCGGCCCCCGAACAACCGGGGCAAGTCGATTAGCAGCACGCTCTGCTCTAAGGGCTGGCGCAGGGCTTGTTACGATAGCCGCTCCAACCGAGTCATGGCCCATCTACGCAGCAGCTGAACTGGAGGTCATGGTTCACCCACTCGCAAGCTCTCAAGATTTTTCTGATTTGCTTCAGGATAATCGCTTTACCACAGTTATCCTCGGCCCTGGCCTTGGTGTCGGAGAAAGAGCGCAGCATCTCGTGAAATTTGCGGCAATGGCAAAACGCAAGCTTGTCCTCGACGCTGATGCGTTGACAGCATTCACAGAGAGACCAAAGGACCTTTTCGGCTTACTTGATGGAAACTCCTCAAGCATACTCACGCCCCACACTGGAGAGTTTCGCCGCATTTTTCCTGATATTGGTGGATCTAAGCTAAACCAAGCACGATTAGCGGCGGCGAGATCCAAGGCTACGGTGATCCTTAAGGGTCCAGATACAGTGGTTGCCGCACCAGACGGGAGAGCGGTCATTAACTCTAACGCGCCACCATGGCTGGCAACGGCTGGTTCGGGTGATGTGCTTGCTGGAATTGTTGCGGGTCTTCTGTCCGCGGGATCCCCCCCATTCGAAGCTGCATCAGCAGCAGTCTGGCTTCACGGCGCTGCCGCAACAGCTTTAGGGCCCGGAATGCTTGCCTCAGATCTAATCAACGAACTTCCAAAGGCATTCGCTGACGCTACCAACTTTCAAGACCGTTAATTAATTTAGCGGATACATTGAATAGGAGACCAAATTCATGGCGTACGGAATTGAGGCCTTGGTCGAAGACCTAAAACGCTTAGACGCAGCCAACGCTGCGCCGAAGGATTTGCTGAACCAAATCGCACCCTTGGCAGAGAGGGTTGCGCAAGACCAAAGCTGGGTTCAGCCGAGCTTCTACGAGGTCGATGAAACACAAGGCATCGGCATAACCGTTCTACACGAAGAACCAGATCATTCTCTGCTAGTAGAGGTAATTGTTTGGGCGCCCGGTAAAGGAGTATCGCCACACGATCATCAGACCTGGGGCGTCGTCGTTGGGCTTGATGGAACGGAGCGCAACACTTTTTGGCAAAGGAAGGATGATGGCTTAAGGAAGGGACACGCCATATTGAAGGCTCATCACGAAGCAGATGTTGGCAAGGGCCAAACCATCGTGTTTATGCCGGATGACATCCACAGCGTTCAAAACCTCACTGAGCGGCCCTCGCTTTCACTGCATATTTACGGCAAGAACCTTGCCTTCA
The DNA here is from genome assembly GCA_030833925.1 of Alphaproteobacteria bacterium. Classification (GTDB taxonomy): domain Bacteria; phylum Pseudomonadota; class Alphaproteobacteria; order Bin95; family Bin95; genus VMCJ01. The sequence continues at coordinate 19,414 of JAURGE010000003.1, read as the reverse complement.
CTGGCCGCTCTGAATTCGACACCGAATCTAATACAATGCGACCTTGTCCGGTCCGTGCTAAAAGACCTGCACTCTAGCTATTTATCGATTTCAGCTTTGGCAGCCAGTGTGTCCTGCACCAATCCATGATCTCTGTTCCCGTAGCCATCCAAACGTCATCATGGCCAAGAATATATCCTAGTGTCTCATCCAGATATTTAAGTCTGTGCGGTTGACCATAGAGATACGGGTGCAAGCAAAGAGGCATTACAGTTCCACTTTTCTCACCCTCTGAGTAGAGGACATCAAACATATCTCGCATCATGCGCGCGAACTCTTGTCCCTCAGAGTGCCAGCGGTAAACGACAGCGTCGTTGACATCCATCGAATATGGAATTGTCAGAATTGAACCATTCGCCGTGTGAACCGGAACAGGCTGGTCGTCGTGATAAAAATCTGTTGTGTAACCAATACCATTAGCAACACAGGCTTCAGCCCCCCATTTCGTTTGACTTACAGCTGATCCAAACCAACCATTGAGCTGCCTTCCGGTGCGCGATCGCAAAAGGTCTACACAATCCTTTATCACCGCGTAGGTCTCTTCCTTACCAAGACCCCAAATGTAACGAGTGTTGTATAGGCCATGGCAAAGGTAATCGTAATTTCTGGCCTCCATTGCCTCCCAAATATCTGGGTAGTGTTCAATTATCCCAAAATTAAGAGAGACCGTGCAGGTAACATTGTGTTTGTCAAAAACATCAAACATCCGCCATACACCGACACGGTTACCATAATCCCGAACACCATATCCGAGGACATCTGGAGCAGGCATCCGCGGCCAGGAGCTTCGAACATTTGTGAACTCTGGCTGATATTCATAATGCTCAATATTAGGCAGCACCCATAGCGCAACCTTCGCGCCGTTTGGCCACTCTAGCTTCGGTCGTTGGTCATAAGGATGGAACGGAAACTGGGGGCCAATATTTTCGGACATCAGCGCGTCTCCACCACTTTAAATTTTACGACCCCGATGCCGGCCATGCTTACCTGCTTAAAGACAGATGCAACATAATGCCCATGGAAAAATTCTATAACAGTGACCAGGACCATAGGCTTTTCCACATCGATGGATATTTTGATTTTCAGGCTACCTCTGCGACCAGCGGCTAGACAAGACCGAGTGGAAATATGTCATCATGCTAAGGCTCAATTGCTGCACCACTAGCCAACATTTCTTTTATATCATCAGCAGTAAACCCCAAGTCAGCCAAAACTTCTCGGGTTTGTTCGCCTATAAGTGGCGCAGGAAGCGAGTTCTCGCGCATTCCACCAGTGAATGTGTTTGGGGTTTTGGTTTTTAGGATACGTCCCTGACTAGGGTGGTCGATCTCTTCATAGAAACCTATGTCTTTTAGGTGCGGGTCCTCCAGGAGACCATCGATTGTATTATACGCAGCTGCTGGGACATCCAATTTATCGAAAATGTCCAGCCAATCAGCAGTCGTCTTTTGAAGAAGTCCGGCTGCTCGAACGGCAAAATACTCCGCCGCATTTTCTGTTCGACTAGCAGCACTATCGAACCGTGGGTCATCTTTGAGCTCAGGCCTTCCTATAGCGTCAAAGAAAGCAAAGGCTTGAGGGTTTGTGTTTGGGCCTACGGTTATATAGCCGTCTAATGTGGGCAGAGGCCGATAGTCGGGCGAAAGTAATCTATTGTCTCCGGACTCCCCTGCCGGAGGAACAAATGTAAGACCGGCCAAGTGTTCCGAAGAAACAAAACTTGCCATATTTTCCAACATGGGGACTTCAACTGCCTCACCAACGCCTGTTTTTTCTCGGCGGTACAGCGCAAAACCAATCGATTGGGCGGCAATCAGTCCGGTTACATGGTCTGTCATGACCATCGGCACGAACCTTGGCTCACCATTTGCGCGCTCGAACGTGCCAGCAACGCCTGACAAACTCTGCACAATAGGATCGTAAGCAGGTCGATTAAAGTACCGCCCACCTTTTCCAAAAGCGACTATGCCGCAGTAAATCAAACGTGGGTTCAACTCCAAAGCGCTCTCTTGGTCCAGACCAGCGCGCCGCAAAGCTGCAGGCCGAACATTGGTAACAAACACATCGGCTGTAGCAATTAATTTTTTTAAAACATCAAGCCCTGCATCCTGCTTGATATCGAGACAAATAGAGCGCTTGTTGCGGTTAAAATTCATGAACTTCCCGGACATTCCAGGATTTCGGCCACCCCTCGCCATGGTGCGTAACAAGTCTCCGCCTGGCGCTTCTACCTTTATTACATCCGCACCCTGATCACCCAACGTCCTGCCGCAAATTGGGCCAACAACTACCGTTGTCATATCAATGACGCGAATGCCGTCGAGAGGCCCCCCCGCCATCAGTCAAAGCTCACATTTATCTCAGCGCAGAGATGGCCGTGCTTGTCACCAATCCAGCAGCTCTGACCGTCATCTGTGCGATTTCCATAAACGGTAACTGTGTCGCCGACCCAAATGGGCTTAGTCAACCGGGCATTAAGGCCTGTAATGATCCGGTTATCATGTTTTACGGCAAGGTCTGTGACCGTTTGCATTGTAAGACCGCCGTTCTGAACAGTATGATCATAACCCTCCTCAGAACGCGCATAATCAGCATCATAATGGATGCGATGAGCATTCCAGGTAACAGCTCCATAACGGAAATTCTTGGCCTCAGAGAAATACACCGTTTCTTGCCACTCGCACTTTGTGGGGGCTAGATTAGGTTCAGTTTTAGTTGACTTAGCGCCGGCGGGAACGGCTTCTCGGTAAATCGCATCAAATTCGTCAACCGCGATGACTGCTCCTGCTGTCTCAAAAGTCAGCCGCATAGTTAAAATAACAATATTCCCCGATCTACCGCTTTTAGGCAGGATTGCAGCCACTTCCGCAGTCTTAGTGGCAGGCTGACCCACAACAAGGTTTCCCATAATCTGCACTCGACGCCCAGCACCCATTCGGCGGGGCAGAGGAATTGGAGGCAGAAAAACGCCCTTGTGCGGATGGCCGTCTGGCCCAATCTCACTATCCCTACAGATGTCAGGGAAAAACATATTAAACCAAGCTCGCGGTATGGGATCGCCGACCTTTATCGATGAAGGGTCAGCATCCAAGGTTGCCGCCGCTCGCTGGACAGATGTAAGTCCAATTTCATCGTGGACCACACGCTTGCGACCAATCCACTTTTCTAATTCTGGGATTGCTGCTTGGACTTCTGGGTTCATGTGGAGGCTCTCCTAGGGAATGTTTTCAGGGCAAGTTTTTAAACGGTTTCCGACACTCTGAAGGGTAAACTAACCAGTTCGGCCCACTGTAGATAACAACATTAAAAGCAGCATTAGCTCCAAACAAATCAATATCGTAGTTTGGAATTTTGACAGGCCGAGAATGCGGCGAGCTACATACCAATCATAAGCGATCGACCACAAAAACAAAATCAATGTAGCCGCATCATATGTTCGCGGTAATGCACCTAAAACAGCCGTGATTCCCATGACGCTAGTTGTGATAAGCGCCTGAGCGATGGCACAGAAATTAGATGCGATAGCAAACTTAACCCACGCGTGTTCTCTGCCAAATTGCTCCGAAAACGCTGCGGCAAGATGTAATGACGCCAACCACACAACGGCCATAATCAGCGTTAGCTTTAGTGACAATGCAGCTCCTGCTGTTTCGAGCCCCAAATTGCTCGATGCCAGGATCACATTCTGAATGTATGCGAAGAGAATTGTTATTGGAAAGGCAACGAAAGAGAGCCAAAAATCTCTATTGTTGTCAGGAAGGTCACCGGCCCTTGATGCATCGAAGCAAGCAAGACGCAACGCGATGCCAACATTCCGGCTAAAACCGCGGAACATGTACCGTCAGTCCTCGAAAAAAGCGTGCAAGATCAGACGGTAGGTTTCCGCAAGGTCTCGGATATCCTGGGTCAACACATGCTCATCAACCTGGTGAGCGGTGGCACTAATCAAGCCAAGCTCAACGACGGGGCAGTAGTTTTTAATAAAACGCGCATCCGAGGTGCCACCGGACGTTGAGAATTCGGGTCGAGAACCCGACACAGCTTGAACTGCGTTTGCAACGATTTCTGTAAGCTCACCAGGCTCTGTGACAAAGCTTTCACCAGAAACTGAAACAGAGAGGTCGTATGGTCGCCTAACCGCATCCAAGCGTCTTCGAAGTTCAGCCTCTAAACTTTTTCCATCAAAATTTGCATTGAATCGAACATTAAATCGGGCTTCTGCTTTCGCAGGTATTAAGTTCGTTGTGAGGTTTCCTACGTCAAGAGATGTCAGCTGTAGACTGGATGCTGGAAAGTGAGGGTGACCGGCATCCAACGGCCTGTCCGCCAACGCGTTTAAAAGCGGTAAAAGTCCATGAATCGGATTATCCGCCCTCTCAGGATAGGCAACATGACCCTGCACTCCGCGAACCGTAAGGAGAGCATTCAAACTTCCACGGCGGCCAATCTTTATCATTTCGCCCATTTGGGCAGGGTTAGTGGGCTCACCAACTATGCAGGCGTCGAACCGCTCGCCTCGCCCAACTAAAACCTCCAACATTTTCTTCGTACCGTTGACTGAAGGGCCCTCTTCATCACCGGTAATAAGGAGCGAAATCGCTCCTGTCGGTTCTCTATTAATATCGGAAAGATAGGCTGCTGCGGCAGCAACGAATGCTGCAATGGCGCCTTTCATGTCTACCGCACCGCGCCCGTACAAAACACCATCACGGATAGTGGCGGCAAAGGGTGGATCACGCCAATCTGCTGGATTACCAACAGGAACCACATCAGTGTGTCCCGCAAAGCACAAATGTCTGCCCGCATTAGCAGAGCCGATGCGGGCAAACAAATTATCCACATCTGGGGTGTTTTGATCTTGAAAAGGCATCCGCTCAGCTTTGAATCCAAGCGGTTGAAGCCAGTCTTCCAGAGCGGTTAAGGCACCCCCTTCAACAGGTGTAACGCTTTCACAGCGGATCAGGGACTGAGCAAGCTCAACAGGGTCTAGTGGCCAGATTCCCATTAATCACGCAATAAATCGTTGATTGATGTCTTGGCTCGCGTGCCCTCATCTACGGTCTTCATTATAACCGCACAATAGGTTGAGGGGCCTGGGCCTCCGGTTGGCAAGTCGTGACCAGGAAGCGACCCCGGCACAACAACCGAATAAGAAGGAACGCGTCCGACATGCACCTGACCTGTGTGCCGGTCGATGATCTTAGTAGAGGCGCCTATAAACACGCCCATAGAAAGGACGGCCCCTTCTTCCACGATCACGCCTTCAGCAACTTCTGAGCGTGCTCCAATGAAGCAGTTATCTTCAATGATCACAGGAGTTGCCTGCATTGGCTCTAAAACACCACCAATACCCACGCCGCCGGAAAGATGGCAATTGGCTCCAATCTGTGCACAGGAGCCAACAGTCGCCCATGTATCCACCATGGTGTTCTCGCCAACATATGCTCCAAGATTCACAAAGCTGGGCATCAAGACCGCGCCCTTTGCAATATATGCTGAACGCCTAACTACGGCACCCGGCACCGCACGGAAACCAGCGGCATCAAAATCACGCTTGCCCCAGCCTGAGGTCTTCAGTGGTACTTTGTCGAACCATGCGGAGCGCCCAAAAGTTGGATCAACAGCCCCACCGGCCATAGGAGCACTATCGTAGAGGCGAAAGGACAATAGAACAGCCTTCTTGCACCACTCATTGACTACCCATTCATTGCCCTTTTTCTCAGAGACACGAGCTTTACCGCTATCCAGTGCATTTAGAGCTGCTTCGACAGCATCCCGAATAGGGCCTTTGGTACTGCTGGAAATAGACTCTCGGTCATCCCATGCTTTTTCAATTGTTTGGGCGAGTTCAGCGGCAGACATGGAAGGAAAAGCTCCCCGAAAGTTTTAATTTTGGTTTTTTGACAATGGGCGAGAGGACGAGAACCTGTCAACGCATCAGTACGATCTAAGCGTCCGCTCAAAGAAAGCTTTCGTCCGAGCGTTAGCCAGCTCCCGCATAGTGGGAACGTCGGCACTAGCCCCTTCCCGAGCGAATGCGTGCCCGATTCCTTCATATGTATAGGAGGTAACGTCGGTTAAGGGCAGAAGTGCTGCATCCAGCGCGCGCCTAACGGGAATTGGCGTCCATACATCCGTTTCACCCATGTGAAAAAGAAATGGTGCTTTTAGTGCCTCGGCTTCCTTTAAATATGCCTCTATTCCGACACCATAATAACTAACGTTGGCATCTGCTGTTCCGCGAACCGCAGACAAGTAAGCAAGCAGCCCACCAAGGCAATAGCCAGATGTACCGACTTTACCCGAGCAGGCTTTCATGTTTCTGAGATATTGCACACACTGCTCTACGTCACTTGCAGCCTTGTCCGTGTCCATACGACCTCTTGTGGCGAGCGCTTTTTCTCGATGTCCATCCGTTTCGGGGTCCAATTGGATTCCCGGATTTAAGCGCCAATACAGATCCGGGGCTAACGCAATAAAGCCTTGCTCTGCCCAGTAATCAGCGATGCGACGGATAAACCGGTTAACACCAAACACCTCCATTAGGATTATCACGGCAGGGGCTACGCCAATGTTTTTAGGTGTTGCAACATATGCCCCCATGCTTCCATCAAGCGTTTTCACTTCTGCGTTAAGCAATTTCCTGGTCCTTTTCTTATTATCGGAGACATTTTGAAGTGGTCCGGAACAACTTAATAGATCAACGTATCAAACAAAAACTGACTGCCAACGAGAAAAAGGCTAAGTGGCGCTTATTGTTTCGGGCGTATACTAAGTAAACGGTCGAAAAGAAGTTATTGCCTCAAAACAGAAATGCGGTTGCTGAAAATCGCAATTTGAGCAAAACGTTAGCTATTAATCACTATTGCCAAGGTTTTTTCTGATCAAGTAACAGAGGTCGGTGTTTTAGAAACCATGCCCAACGCCGCATTGATACGAAAGAAATGGTTGCGCTTCGCGCCATGGGCGCTCCTAATAGCAGCCCCCTTGCTCATTGCAGGTTGGGTGCTGCCGATTATGTCTGTTACGAGTTTTTGGGTAATTGAGACAGAACACTCTGTAATCGGCGGCCTCAGGACCTTCATCAACGAAGGCGAATGGCTACTTGTTCTAATTATTGGATTGTTTGCAGTACTCTTTCCCGCTTCCAAGGTAATAATTGGCATCTTTGCATGGATAAAGCCTGACAGAGCAAAACTGCTCTTGCGAGCAGCTAATACCGCATCTAAGTGGTCGATGTTGGACGTCTTCGTGATAGCCCTAGTCGTCATGACCGCAAAATCAAGCGTAGTCGCAGACGCTCACGTGGGAATAGGAGCTTGGTGCTTTTCTGCCGCCGCTATTGCATCAACTCTTGCACTTTACGGCTTAAGAAGACGCCAACCAGGGCGGTGAGTTGAAGAAGCAATTTGCGTTCATTTTCTTTTGTTTAGTGCCATATCTCTGGGCATGCGTGGTTTTCGGCGCTGAATATTCAGCGATCTTGCCTTGATCGAGCTGTATTTGCTCCCTCAAAATAGCGGATGATCCCAGTGGCAATAGCGCTTGCAATAGCGTCCTGGTCTTTCTTACGGGACAACCGACGAGCATCATCTCGATTAGTTAAAAAACCGAGCTCGATCAGGACCGATGGAACATCGGGTGCTTTTAAGACAGCAAAACCAGCTGAGCGCTTTGGGCTGCGTAATAGTGGTTGAGTGGGCGCTAGGGCAAAAAGGATATCGTCAGCGACTGCCAGCGACTGATTTTTGGTTTCGCGCTGGGCAAGGTCTATCAATATGCTGGCAACTTCGTTGTTGTCGTCTTCCAATGGCGCACCACCGATGAGATCCGCTGCGTTTTCTGATCTTGCCAATCTTTCTGCCTCACGATCGGATCCTTTCTCTGAAAGGGTATATATTGAGGCTCCAGATACTTTTGGATCAGGGTGGGCATCAGCATGTATGGAAATAAAAAGATCAGCTCCGCTTTCCCTGCCAAGGCGGACACGCTGTCGAAGCCTCAAAAACTCATCTTTACTTCGGGTGAGGTGAACATCATAACCAGGTTTCGAATCGAGAAGTTTCTTGACTTTCCTAGCAACAGCTAGGTTGACGTGCTTCTCTAGAACTCGGCCTACGCCAATGGTGCCAGGGTCAACTCCACCATGACCAGCGTCTATCATAACCACCCATTCTTTTGTCCTTTTTGGGGGGTGTGGTGGTGGATTTTCTAGCGGCTCGAATGTACCAAATTTCTTACTGTTTGGCCTATCTCCATAACGAAGATCAATCACAAGCCTCTTACCCTTGCTGCCGCGACCAGGGATAAGCCCAGCCGACTCTATTGTAGCAGCGCGCTCAAGATCAAAAACCAAACGGTAAGCGTTGGTTCGGAAAGGCCCGTGGCGAATACTGGCCAAACCACGCCCCTTAGCTGGCAGGGCATTTGCACGCCAAGCGAGCTTGGGTAAATCGACCACAACACGCGAGGGCTTGGAGAGCTCAAATGCACGGAATTTGCTTGATTCCGATAGGTCAATAACCAGCCTAATTCCATCGCCTCTTGTGGCAGAACGAACACCCAAGACGTCAGCCATCCCTGCCGATGGCAAAGTCACTAAAATCGCCAAAGACAGTAAAAAACGCCTCATGTCTTAGGTTTACCGTTTCGCTTTATTGATGTCATGCTGCAGCAGATTAAAAAACTTATGCTCCCGCGCATGCATCCAAAACATAATCGAAAGTCTCACGTGCTTTAGGGCCGCGAGCAAATGGGCTTAAGATGGGAAGGTCAATTCCAGAGGCACGATATGCGGCAATCTTTGCCCGGGCGTCTGCGGGAGTACCGACAATTCCTGTTGCATCCAGCATCTCATCACTAACGCGACGCGACGCTTCTTCAAAATCTCCAACTTTCCAAGCCGCAGCTACGTGTGCTGCTTCATTAGCAAAACCATGCTCGGAGACCAAACGATTGTAGCGGGGGAAAAACCCTAGATAGAACGCAAGTCCAGGACGCATAGCGTCAAATGCTGCTGTCCGGTTTTCAGAAATTGAGGTTGGCAGCAACGAAGTAATGGCGATACCACCGGGATCTCGGCCGACTCGAGCAGCACCCTTCGCCAGAGATTCCCGAATGTTGGCCGCTGTCGATAGCGTGCTTCTGGTAAGGATAATTCCATCCGCTATTTCCCCAACGGTCTCCACCATCTTGGGAAAAAGGCCAGCCAAGTAGATCGGTACATTATTTCGCACAGGGTTAAACCAAAGGTCAAAATTCTCTATCGTGATGGTTTCACCCTCAATTCCCGCGGCACCCGCTGAAATCAGTCGACTAATGAAGTCAACGGTTTCTCGGGTCCTAGCAATTGGCTTGCTATAAGTAACACCGTGCTCTGGCTCGACCTGAACCTTATGGCTCGAACCAAGGCCGAGGATGAAGCGACCGTTTGAAATATCATCCAGAGTTGCGGCCGCCATAGCTATGGTGGGCGGAGTTCTTACGAAAACGGAGGAAATGGCTGTGCCGAGCTTTATTCGTTCTGTCTTTGTGGCAGCGGCAGCGGCAACAGCAAATTGATCACCTCCATGGCCCTCTGCCACCCATCCAGATTCATAGCCTAACTCTTCGGCGCGAACTAGGATTTCCACAATCTCGGCCGGGCGGGGTCCACCTGATATAGCAATTGCAAGCTTCGCCATGGGGATTGATCCTCATTATTAATCAAAGGTTAGAGTCAAACTCTGTACATCCGTTACCGAGATTAACACAGGTGCACGCCAGTGGACTGCCACTGCCTAAACCAAACCATGCCCTGGTCCATCATTATTTCGATAACAGGGTGCTTTATCGGCTCGCAAAGTGATGACTTTTCATAGCAACTTCGCCATTTATATAAAAAATGTCTCGCGTTTATGTTCCAGCTGTGCGAGACAAAAGCTCCAATTTCCGGCGGAAATCTTAAGATGCTAGCTCGATTGTTCGGTTTCGTTTCAACTGATCTCGCTATCGACCTCGGTACTGCAAACACGCTTGTCTATGTGCCAAATGTTGGAATCGTCCTGGACGAGCCCTCGGTCGTTGCCATGACCACCGTCGATGGCGAACGTCGTGCGTTAGCTGTTGGCAGCGAAGCCAAAGAGATGTTGGGCAAAACGCCCGGAAACATTCAAGCGATAAGACCTCTGCGGGACGGCGTCATTGCCGACTTTGAAATAGCGGAAGAAATGATCAAGCGTTTCATTCGAAAGGTTCACAATCGTCGTTTCTTTGCAGCTCCCCGGGTCATCATTTGCGTTCCATCTGGCGCGACTGAAGTTGAGCGCCGCGCTATTCAAGAGGCCGCTGAGGCGGCCGGTGCACGACGAGTTGATTTGATTGAGGAACCAATGGCGGCGGCCATTGGGGCTGCACTGCCAGTAACCGAGCCCACAGGTTCGATGGTCGTTGATATCGGGGGCGGGACGACAGAAGTAGCGGTACTTGCATTATCGGGAATTGTTTACTCCCGAAGCGTTCGCATAGGTGGTGATGCAATGGACGAAGCCATTATCGCCAATGTTCGCAGGCGCCATAACCTTTTGATAGGCGAACGGACAGCTGAACGCATAAAATCACAAATTGGCTCCGCGGTAGTAGCCACAGGGCCAGAAGAAATGCGTCTTGCTATTCGCGGCCGAGACCTGATGAATGGTGTTCCCCGTGAAATAACCATTTCCGAGGGCGAAATTGCTGAGTGCCTGGCTGAACCTATACAATCCATCGTTGATGCGGTTAGAGCTGTGTTAGAAAATACTCAACCAGAATTAGCAGCCGATATTGTGGACCGGGGTATAGTGTTGACGGGAGGAGGAGCGCTCCTCCGAAATCTTGACGTAGCGATAGGCGAAGCAACAGGATTGCCTGTCACAGTTGCAAACGAACCTCTGACTTGCGTTGCTGTTGGTACTGGACGCTGCCTTGAAGAAGGCAGTGCTCTTGCCGGAGTTCTGGTAAACTGATCGAAATTATCAACTGCCGGGGGTAGAATGGTCCACCATGGCGCGGGATTCTGGTTTGGCGCCGATAGATGATCTTGTTGAATCATCGCAGCCTGTAAGAACGGCGCTAAAACGCTTCACTTATGTATTGCTGATTGGAAGCGCCGTCGGCCTAATTTTTATTGGCAAAATTGAGACTGTCGTCGTTGAAAAAATTCGTGCGAACTCATCGGACATCACTGCTCCAGTGGTGGAACTATTATCAGCTCCAGTAAGGCTTGCGCGCGCCGGAGCTGATCACCTTGCGAATTTTGCCAACCTAATTGAAGAGAATAAGCGCCTCGAAGAAGAAAACACACGACTTCTACAATGGCGAGTTTTCGCAAAAAAACTGGAAGCAGAGAACCAAGAACTGAAGAAACTGCTGCGGTTTGACCCAGGTCCAGACGCACGCTTTATATCAGCCCGCGCTATCAGTGAAATTGGAGGAACCTTCGCACGCGCTATCCTGATCAACGTAGGTGAGCGTAGGGGCATCCGCACCGGACTTGCCGTCATGACCGGAGAAGGTGTCGTCGGCAGGGTCATAAATGTTGGTGAGAAGTCCGCGCGAGTCATCCTTTTAACAGACATTAATTCGCGTACACCCGTCCTAGTAGGAGAGGGGAGGACCCGTGCTATCCTTGAGGGTAACAACAGCGATAACCCGCAAATAAAATTTATCGACAACGGCGCTTCTGTTTTTCCAGGTGACCTAATTCTTACTTCAGGTCATGGCGGCATTTACCCTCCAGGGCTGCCTGTCGGAGTGGTAGCAGGTGAAATAGACGGAAAAACAATGGCTCAGACCTTTGTCGACTGGCGAAAGATTGAATTTGTACGCGTTGTAGACCTGGGCGAAGGAGAAGATCCAGCTAAAGCAGGGTTTAGCAAACGTGATGGCTGAGCGAAGAGAGCGATTTTCTGCCCATACATGGCTGAAAGTACCAGCAACCATTTGTGCCGTGTGGCTGGCTATCCTTTTTTCCACCGCACCTTGGTCGCTTGCAATTGCGAACCTCGCTCCTGCGGCATTGGCTCACTGCATGGTATTTTACTTGAGCCTTCGCTATCCCGATGCGCTGCGACCAGCGGGAGGTTTTCTGGTGGGCTTATTTTTGGACGTATTGACTGGAACAGTTTTCGGTCTGGGCACTCTTACGTGCATAGCCATGCACTTCATGGCAAGCACGCAGCGACGATTTCTTGCGTCACGCGGGATAATCCACTCCTGGATTGGCCTGGCAATCGCGTCTTGCGCGATCGCGCCGCTCAGTTGGATCATCGCGTCCCTTTATGCATTTAGCTTTCAACCGTGGACACCAACTCTTGCACAATTAGCGCTCACAGCAGCTATCTTTCCCATAGTAGCGCTTATCACGGAAGTTATCGTCGTTATTCTGAGCGTTGGGGAAAAAAACACGTGACCTCAACGCTAGACGAAAGGCAGAGGTTTACGCGCCGCTCGCTTATATTAGGAGGAGTTAAGGGAATTCTTTTCCTGGGCCTTGGTGCGCGCATGTATCAGCTCCAGATAGCAAACAGCGATCGTTATGCTGCTCTGGCCGAGAACAATAGAGTTCGCGTTAAGTTTTTAGCCCCAAAACGCGGGCTAATTCTGGATCGTTTTGGGCGACCTCTTGCCCTGAACCGTCCTACATACCAAGTTTCTATTATCCCGGAAGCCGTTTCCAACCTCGAAGATGAGCTCGAAAGGCTTAGCCAACTTGTATTCATCGAGCCCGAACAGCGAGCTCGTATCCTTCGCCAAGCTAAACGATCTGCAAAATTCCTTCCTATCGTAACTCATGAAAATCTGAACTGGGATCAGATCGCACAAATATCTGCCAGAATACCTGAACTGCCTGGGGTAGATTTGGTAGAGACAAGTCAGAGAGTTTACCCAGAGGCTGAAGTGGCCGCTCATGCAATAGGTTATGTGGGGCCTGCTAGCAAAAAAGATCTTGCAGGTGATCGCGTAAACAACCTGCCCAACCTTCAAGTGGGTAAGGCGGGCATGGAACGCTCTTTTGACCGACAACTTCGCGGTGAGGTGGCCGCCTCTAAGGTCGAGGTTAATGCTGTTGGTAGAGTGATTAGGGAATTGGAGCACGACCCCGGAGCTGGTGGGGATACATTGATTTCAACTATTGACTCACAGTTACAGAACTTCGCCCAAAACCGCCTGGGCGAAGACAATGGCGCAATAACAGTCATAGATGTTCAAACTGGGGATGTCTTAGCTCTTGCCTCCAGCCCAACCTTTGACCCGAACGTTTTTACTCAAGGGCTAAAAGAAGAAGTCTGGCAGGCACTTTTAAACAACCCCTCGGCACCGTTGAATAATAGAGCTATCGCAGGCCAATACCCTCCTGGCTCAACATTCAAAATGCTGGTGGCGATGGCAGCTTTGGAAGCCAGAGTAGTGACACCTAAAAATGCTTTTTTCTGCAGCGGTGTCCATGAACTTGGGGCTGGACGCTTTCATTGTTGGCAGCGAGGCGGTCACGGTTGGGTTGCGCTACATGACGCTATAGCTGAATCCTGTGACGTTTATTTCTATGAAATTGCTCGCAAGGTTGGGATTGAAAAAATCTCGGAGATGGCCCGACGATTTGGACTCGGTGAACCGACCGGGATTGATAGTCTTTCAGAAAAAGCTGGGCTAATTCCCACCAAAGCATGGAAGGCTCGCAACCTCAAAGCTTCCTGGCATATAGGTGAAACACTAATTGCTGGGATAGGCCAAGGATTCGTGCTTGCTACCCCCCTTCAATTAGCTGTAATGACCGCGCGCTTAGTAAATGGCGGCATCTCAGTTACGCCTCGAATTTTGCGCAAAAAAGATGAAGAAGAGCTGCCACTCTCGGCAGCTAAAATTGATGTTTCACCTGAAAACCTTCGTGCCATAATGCGCGCAATGCGCGCCGTAACCTCAAGCGCAACTGGGACAGCCAGGATGTCTCAGATATCTGTGAAAGCATACCGCATGGGCGGCAAGACCGGAACCTCACAGGTCCGTCGGATAACAGCGCAAGAACGGCGGCTCGGCGGTATAAAGAACGACGACTTACCATTAGAACAGCGGGATCACTCACTGTTCGTAGGTTATGCCCCCCTATCAAACCCGAAGTATGCTTGTTCTGTAGTGTTAGAGCATGGCGGCTCCGGCTCACTTGGAGCTGCGCCTGTTGCCCGCGATGTGCTTTTAGAGGCCCAGATGCGTAAGTCTGCAAACTGGAACAATGGAGCCCCTAACACCGACGCGGCTGGAGCGGCAAATACTCTTCGGCGCGAAGGTTAGTGGCATTGCAATTGCGCAAATCTCATTCGGTCGAAACTTCGAGGGCGCAGCCACGCCGGCACCACTACAGACAAATAGACGGTGCGTTTAATCGACTGGCGCGAGTTGACTGGCTACTTGTCTTTGCCATCACCGGACTAGTGATCATTGGGACAGCAATGCTCTATTCGGCTGCTGGGGGGAATACATCGCCTTGGGCCAGTCGACATCTTATACGGTTTGCCATAGGCGTGGCGTTAATGCTCACTATCGCATTTGTCGGAATCCAACACTGCTTCAAAGTAAGTTATTTTGCATATGCTCTGTGTTTTATTTTGCTGATCATTGTTGAGCTTGTAGGCTCTGGCACCGGAGCAACTCGCTGGTTAGACATCGGCATTATGCGACTACAGCCATCAGAGTTGATGAAAGTTGCACTCATTCTTGCTCTCGCAAGACTGCTTCACAATGCAAGTATTGAATCCTCAAACCGCATCCATGTTCTTGGTCCGGCGATTCTTATGATTCTTGCTCCCTCAGCGTTGGTCTTGCGGCAGCCTGATCTTGGAACAGCGATGTTGATCGTTATAGGCGGCATTGTATTGCTTTTTTTAGGTGGAGTAGCGTTACGAAAATTTGGAATTGCCGCAGCCGTAGCCTGTGTTGTCGCGCCTATCGCCTGGTTCATGCTCCACGATTACCAACGCAGCCGAATTCTTACATTCCTGCAACCAGACAAGGATCCTCTAGGGGCCGGATACCACATAATCCAGTCGTTTATAGCAATGGGTTCAGGCGGTCTATTCGGCAAGGGCTGGCTCAAAGGAACGCAATCGCAATTGTCTTTTCTGCCGGAGAAGCACACTGACTTTGTATTTACAATGTTGGGAGAGGAACTGGGCCTAGCCGGTTGCGTCTTTGTTTTGGTGTTATTCGCGGTGACGATTTTCAGACTGTACAGAATTGGTCTCTTAGCTGAGGCCAGGTTCACTAGGCTGGTAGCACTAGGCGTTGCAACAACCTTATTTTTATACGTCTTCATAAACGTTGCTATGGTTATGGGACTCATGCCGGTGGTCGGTGTTCCTCTTCCTTTCATCTCGTTTGGAGGCACAGCAATGCTGACGTTACAGGTCGGGCTTGGCGTAGCATTAGCTGGAGCGATTGACTTAAAAAATCCGCTGCAAAATATGCGCTGATATATTTAAGCTGAACTTCTTTGAAATTGAATTTACGGGGACACGGAAAAATGAACGCCAAGACATTTGACTACATCGTTGTCGGTGCGGGTTCAGCAGGCTGTACCCTCGCAAACCGATTGTCTGAAAATCCAGCTAACCAGGTATTAGTTCTTGAGGCAGGTGGTAAGGACAGCAACATTTGGATTCATGTGCCAATCGGGTATGCAAAAACACTCGATAAACCTGGGTTGAACTGGCGATTTGACTCCGAGCCCGAAGAGCGCACTTATAACCGACAGATCCCCATACCACGCGGCAAAGTCTTAGGCGGCTCTTCTTCAATAAACGGCTTACTTTATGTCCGTGGACAACATCAGGACTATGATCATTGGGCTCAATTAGGCTGTACGGGCTGGTCGTTCGAACAATGTCTGCCTTTTTTTAAGAAATCAGAGAACTTCGAACGAGGCGGTGACGATATGCGTGGCTCCGGAGGCCCGCTGAACGTCATGGATATGCCAAGCACCCACGAACTGCTAGACGCCTTCATAGATGCAGGTGAACAGGCAGGGTATCCGCGCAACCCGGACTACAACGGCAAGGACCAAGAAGGGTTTGGTTATTACCAAGTGACTCAAAAAGCTGGCAGGCGCTGGTCGACCGCAAAGGCTTACCTTGAGCCAGCATTGAAACGCCCCAACCTTCATCTTGAGACAGATGCTCACACAACCCGTCTATTATTTGAAGGCAAGCGGTGCGTTGGTGTCGAAGTAGTACAGCGTGGCAAAACACAACAATATCGGGCGGGTCGAGAAGTAGTGTTAGCTGCTGGAGCAATCCAATCTCCACAAATCCTTGAACTTTCTGGCATAGGTCAGGCCGATCTTTTAAAGAGCCTTGGCATACAAGTTAATCATGAACTGCCAGGCGTCGGCGAGAATCACCACGACCACTACTTGTCTCGCCCGATGTGGCGATTGACAAAAAATGTTTCAATCAACAATGACGCCAGAGGCGTGCGGCTAGTCAATGAAGTGTTTAAATACGTGTTTGGACGAAAGGGTCTCCTTACTTACCCTGCCGGAATTGTGCACGGGTTCGTAAAAACCCGCCCCGAATTAGAAACACCAGATGTTCAATATCATATCGCCCACGCAAGCATTACAGACATCAAAACTCGGGCCCTGGAAAAGGAACCGGGTATGACTTGCGCTCCATGCCAGCTTCGCCCGCAATCCCGGGGGTTTGTACACATCAAGTCAGCTGATCCATTCGTTCAACCAAGGATCGTGTGCAATTTCCTTAAAGAATATGAAGATCAACAGGCGATGGTTGGCGGCCTAAAAATAGCACGGCGCTTGGTCGAGCAGCCAGCATTAAGGCCTTATGTGAAATTCGAAATCACGCCCGGTCAAGACTGCCAGACTGATGACGAACTATTAGATTTCGCACTGCGTACCGGCGCTACAGTCTATCATCCTGTTGGTGCCTGTAAGATGGGACCAGAAAGCGACCCTACGGCTGTTGTTGATCCGCGCCTCAAGGTCAAAGGAATTATCGGCCTGCGGGTAGCGGATGGGTCAATTATGCCTCAGCTTGTCTCCGGTAACACCAACGCACCAATCATAATGATTGCAGAGAAGGCGGCAGCAATGATTCTGGAAGATGCACAATTGAATGTTGCCGCCTAAAGGCACCCATTGGCTATATAAAAAACTAAAACTAAAGCACCTTAAGGCGAAAATAATGAGCGCGGTGGAACGTGATCCCGTGTGCGGAATGACGGTGAAGGCAGAAACTGCAAAGCACGCCCACACTCACCGTGGTGAAGAATATCATTTCTGCGCCAGCCGTTGTTGCGAGCGCTTTAAAGACACGCCAGAGGATTTTATCGAAGCAAAAGACTTAGTCTGCGGTATGACCGTGGCCCGAAAGACCGCCGAACACTTGGCTAAACACGACGGTGGGCGTTTCTACTTCTGCTCCGTTGGTTGTCTTGAAAAGTTTAAAAGCAGTCCAGAGAGTTATCTAGAGAGACAACAAACCTTAACAGCAACACCGCCTGGAACAATCTACACCTGCCCAATGCATCCTGAGGTTGAAACGATTGGTCCAAGCGACTGTCCTTTATGTGGTATGGCGCTAGAACCGATAGGCCTTCCAGATCCCGATGCCGGCCCTAACCCCGAATTCGTAGATTTTCGAAAACGGTTCATCATTGGCGCCCTGCTAACCGTCCCCCTTTTCCTGATTGCCATGGGTTCAATGGTTGGCCTCCCGATTAAGGATTGGCTTGGAGTAAGCATCGTTCCATGGATTGAACTGGCCCTAGCATCACCTGTGGTCCTCTGGTGCGGTTGGCCGTTCCTCCTTCGCGGTGCAAGGTCCTTCAGGTCAATGAACCTTAACATGTTCAGCTTGATAGGCTCTGGCGTAGCGGCAGCATATACCTTCAGTGTTTTTGCTGTTCTTATGCCAGATATTTTCCCCGCGGGCTTCAAAGATCAATACGGCCAAGTCCAACTGTATTTTGAGTCGGCAGCAGTTATTGTCGCGCTTGTTCTACTCGGCCAGTTGCTGGAGTTAGGTGCTCGCGAACGCACTGGCGCAGCCATACGAAACCTGATGGACTTAGCACCTCCAATGGCCCGCGTTATTCGAGGTAACGGCAGAGAGGAGGAAATTCCCGCAAACACAGTTAAAGTCGGCGACCAGCTGCGTGTTCGTCCAGGAGAGAAAGTTCCTGTGGACGGGATAGTATTTGAGGGCCAGTCAAACGTTGACGAGAGCATGCTGACTGGCGAGTCAATCCCTGTTGAAAAGGTCATCGGAAATAAAATCACAGGCGGCACAGTAAACGGGCCTGGCACATTCATAATGACCGCGGAGCGGGTGGGCCTTGAAACAACTCTCTCCCAGATCATAGCGATGACAGTTGCGGCTCAACGATCGCGTGCTCCAATCCAGAAAATTGCGGATTCTGTTGCCAGCATCTTTGTTCCGGCTGTGATTGCAGTAGCATTCATTGCCTTTATTGCTTGGGCCAACTGGGGTCCAGAGCCGCCGCTTGCTTATGGCCTCATTACGGCTCTAACGGTTTTGATCATCGCGTGTCCCTGTGCCCTTGGTTTAGCAACTCCAATGTCAATCATGACTGCAACAGGACGTGGTGCGCAGGTTGGGGTACTTGTGAAAGATGCCGAGGCTTTGGAAAGCTTGGCAAAGATAGATGTTCTAGTGGTCGACAAAACAGGCACACTTACCGAAGGCAAACCTTTCGTCACCAAAATAGCTCCAGCAGATGGCTTCAATAGAAACGACGTTCTCTTTCTTGCTGGCAGTGTAGAACGCCTATCAGAGCACCCGCTGGCGACCGCAATTGTAAACTGTGCAGACGTGAGTAATCAGGAGCTAACCACAGCCCAGGGTTTTCAAGCATTTCCTGGCAAAGGGGTTATTGGCCAAGTAGAGGGCCGCCATATCGTCGTCGGCACAAAATCGTTTCTACGCAGCAAAGGCGTTTCCCTCCCTGACGATTACATGCACAACGCCGAGAATAAAGCTGAAACGATAATTCTTGTGGCTGTGGACAGCCAATACGCGGGGTTAATCGCCGTTTCAGATGCAATCAAGGCTTCTACGCATAAGGCTTTGAAAGAGCTAAAGGCGCAAAGGCTCAGATTAGTAATGGCAACGGGAGACAGCAAAGCTACCGCAGAAGAAATAGCTCGATATCTTGAAATCGACGAAGTTCACGCCGAACTCCTGCCTGCAGACAAAGCCCATTTAGTGAATGAGTTGAAGGCGCAAGGTCTTAAAGTGGCCATGGCTGGGGACGGGATAAACGACGCGCCAGCATTGGCAGCAGCGGACGTAGGAATTGCTATGGGAACAGGCGCTGATGTTGCAAT
>JAURGE010000039.1 GCA_030833925.1 Alphaproteobacteria bacterium | reverse complement strand
CAAATTGCGACGCAGGGGGTGCATGCCTTGGCCATGGGACCAAATATCAAGCTTGCTATCTTTCCATCGTGCTAGGGCTACGGAAGGTCCTATCGATGCATGCGCGACGTACGGCCTAGTTACGCTGACCCGCAAACTTTTACCGATGGTTGGGATGTTCGGCTCCGGGTCGCCATAAAAATTTTCAACGGCGGCCTTTCCTGGAAGATTACGGGCATCAGCTGCACCCCTTGGGATGTTGCTTACACCAGTCCAAGTGACATGGTTTAAGGCGGCACGCGCAGCTTTTTCCACGAGCCACTCTTCCTCTGCAACAAAAGCGATAAAATTACGCTTTTGGATGATTTGAATTTCTCCTGCGGCGGCGCGCTTAATGGCTTCTTGGTCTAAAAAAGATAGTTGAGCGTTGGGAGCCGGCTGTCTCAACATACGTGCATGCAGCATACCCGTTTCGGAAATGTCGTGAATGAAACCGCCCCCGTTTACTTTCTTAGGTAGGTCATCGCGCGGTATATTTTTTCCAACGATTTTAAATGTGTTACCCGCTTTGGGAGTAGCAGAAGCCGTTGCATCGCGTTGCCAGTCGATCTCACTCGCAACGTCCCAATAGTCGATGTCGGTAGCTTCGCCATTTTTTAGAAACACACCATTTGAAACTTTTAAGTCTTCTGGCGAACAGTTCAGTCTCAGAGCAGCCCTTTCCATCAACAAGGAGCGTGCCTCTGACGTGACAGCCCGGATTGCGGCACCAGAAGCCATTATTGAAAGACTGGAGGTCGTGTAGTTTTCGTCAGGGCCAATTTCAGTATCACCAGATGCCAACGATACCTTGTGGAGGTCTAAATCCAATTCTTCAGCTGCTATCTGGCGAAGCGCTGTAACAATGCCCTGTCCAATCTCAACCTTGCCAGAGGCTATTCTGGCAGTTTTATCGGGAAGGAAGGCAATCCATCGGCTAAGCAAGGGATTAGCAGCGAGACTAGAGGGCAATTTTGGCTGGCTCATGATATTAAGCCCGCAGCGCGCTGCACAGCACGTATAATTCTGCTGTGAGCACCACAGCGGCATAGATGATTGTCGAGAGCATCCACAATTTCGGCACGGGTTGGCTTACTATTTCGCGCAAGGAGCCCTTTAGTCGCCATGATCATACCCGATAGGCAATAGCCACATTGGCCAGCTTGTTCATCAAGGAAAGCCTGTTGAATAGGGTGTATTTCCTCTGATCTACTCAATCCCTCTACTGTCTCAACCGACTTACCAGCAACTGCATGAGTAGGCAGAGTGCAGGCATATTGCTCGGACCCGTTGATAAGAACAACGCAGCACCCACACTGCTCTAGTCCACAGCCATAGCGCACGCTTTTGGTATTGCAATCATTCCGAAGCGCATAAATTAAGGGACGATCTGGTTCGGTTACTTCGACTTCTTTCCCATTCAATGTGAAGGCGATTTTTTCCACTTTGCCTACTCCGCAGCCTGAGGCAGGCTGACAGGAGACGGCATGTTTACTGGGTTAATATCAGCTAATGGTTTACCAAAGTGTTTTTCAATCATTGGAACCACTTTGGTCTGAAATTGGGTCATGCTGCTCATTACAGCCTGGCTAGGCATATCACCCACAGCAAAATAGATATTCATGTGACTTGGTCGATATAGTTCGATCTCGCTGCATATACGCTCGGCAACTTCCTCTGCGCTTCCCGCGACTAGATTACGGCCAATTTCTTCGATGGTTGGCTCGTCGGCGAAAGGTTCCTCCGCTACCATGTAATCGTCGACCATGTGTTCACGCCTATGCCTTAGTGACTGAGCCAGACGACGTTGAAAACGAGCGCCGTCTACATATCTTTCAATGGTGGCTGGGTCGTCTGAGACGCATACAAAGCGCAGTACACCCAAAGGAGTTTGTGCGGGATCCTTACCCTCTTCTATGAAGCAGGCGTCGACTTGATCTCGCATTTTTTTGAT
The DNA here is from genome assembly GCA_030833925.1 of Alphaproteobacteria bacterium. Classification (GTDB taxonomy): domain Bacteria; phylum Pseudomonadota; class Alphaproteobacteria; order Bin95; family Bin95; genus VMCJ01. Next base: position 20,677 of record JAURGE010000039.1, on the reverse strand, counting down.
TGATGCTGCACTACCGACACCGCCCGAGATAAAAGGAATAAAACCATCTCTAGCGCATCGCCTATGGCTGTTTGGGTCCGCTCCAGCAATCCATATTGGAGGGCGTGGAGTTTGCGCAGGCTTCACATTAATCGCCGTTTCGGGAAGGCTAAATTCATTACCTTTGTAGCTGAAGGTTGGCTGACGTAAGCCGCGGTCTATCATATCCAGCATTTCATGGAACATAGTCTTGTTCTTAGAAATATCGGCGTTCAGACGTTCGAATTCGTAATGTTGATATCCGCTGCCTACGCCTACATCGAGACGTCCACCTGAAAGAGCATCAACTTGGGCAATTTCAGCAATAAGTCTTGCAGGAGTATGAAGCGGAAGAATTAAAACCGCACAACCGACACGAACATTTTTTGTAATCGCAGCGGCATGGGTGCAAAAGATGAGAGGGGATGGGCAAAGACTGTAGTTAGAGAAATGATGTTCAGCAAACCAGACCCGCGAAAACCCAAGTTCTTCAGCTAGTCGGACATGTTCCATTGCTTCGCCGATCACCTGGTGAGGTGATGCGTTGCGGTCGCGGTGCTGCAGAAGATTGAAAACGCCAAAATCCATGGGGTTTCTCCATATAAATTAAGCCAGCCCAACCAAGGTCAAATTGCTGCTGTAAATTTTAAAAAACCCGCTTTCTAGCAAGGCATGAGCCCTAGTTATTCAAAGCTCTTTTTGATGCTCAGGAACCTCAATTCCCAGAAGCCTGGCAGCATTCAGGCCAAGGATTTTAGCTCGAGCTGTATCTGATAAATCAGGCATTGTTCGCTCAATCGCTTCTGCTGAATGAGGCCAAGTGCCTTCATGGTGTGGGTAGTCATTGGCCCACATAAAATTGTCGATAAGGTCATATTGCTCTGCCAGCGCTAGACCAGCTGGATCTTCCTGAAAGGTTGAAAATCCGTGTGCTCGATAATAGTCGCTAGGTAAACCCTGTAGCTTAGGGCGAACCCACATATGATGCTTCCGATATGCTTCATCCATAGCATCAAGAAGCCAAGGCACCCAACCAATGCCAGCCTCAACGGTAGCAAATTTAAGGTTCGGGAACCGTTCTAGTACTCCGGATGCGCAGAGATTTGCTACCGGTTCAATCGTCGGCGAGAGTGAGTGGCTTACATAGTTTATGACCGCTCCGCCATTTCCTCTGGCTGCCCTAGGTTCTCGGCCGGTCGAGACATGGAACGTCATTGGCATCCCAGTCTCTTGAATCAGAGCATACATGGAATCGAAGTGGGGTAAATTGTAGTTAACGTGGTCGACATCGTGAGCACCCCACATTGGCTTGCAGGGAAGGCTTAGAATTTTATAACCCATTTTTGCCGTCCGCTCTATCTCAGCCATAGCACCATCTATGTCACCGGTGGCAATTGAAGCGACAGGAACCATGGCATCGCCGTAGCTGGAAAATTGTTCCCAGGCCCAGTCATTCCAGACCCTGCACATCGCATTGGCGAAGACAGGGTCGGGCGTTGCCCACATTGCGAGACCTTTATTTGGAAATATTATTTCGACATCAATGCCGTCTTTTTTGTTGTCTTCGTGACGTTGTGCTGGATCGGCGCCAGCTTGGCTTCTTATCCAATCTTCCCCTTCGAATGACATAACTCGCACGCGATCTGGTCGGTACCCCTCACAGTACCTCCATTGGACTCCTTTATCGTCGACAACGATGCGCGGAGCTCGCTCCTTATAGACATCGGGGAGACGCTTTGCCCAAAGATCCGGTGGTTCGTTCGCATGACAGTCTGTTGAAACCATAAAATATTTTTTAGGGTCATTTACACGAGCGGTCCGTTCCCAGCCTTCGGCACCAGGAGTTTCCAAACGCCATAGATTTTCTTCGTTGATCTGAACAGATTGTGCATTATCCATTTTATGGCTCCTCCTGTTAGGCGGCTCAGATAAGTTTCCATTGTGCTAGAGTGTGAGGGGGATCAGCGTCTTTATGATGTTCGAAAGCAATTTTCACTTTAGCGCCGATGGTCACCTCTTGCTCAGGGCGTCCCAATAAATTCCCAATCATTCTGATATTACCTGCGTATGGCAGCTCTACTAGAACTATCAGATAAGGCCCATGACCTTTCAGAGCTGAATGGACTGGGTGCCAGGGACGTTCCCAACTGTATATCTGACCAAGTCCCTCAATTTCTTGCCACTCTAGGTCAAATGAGTGGCAAGCATGGCAAATCCATTCTGGTCCCCAAATCCAGGTATTACAGCTTTTACAGCGTTGCACCATGAGGCGCTCTTGCATCAAGCCGTCCCAATATGGTTTCGAGAGGTTGTCATTCTCTGGAACGGGTATGGGTAGGCCTTCGGGGAGGTAACCGACGCTCATATTGTTGCCTCCGATCCAAAGATACAATTTGAAACCGGAGTCACCATTGGGCCTGCTATAACCATAGAAATATCAGGGTCTTTGACCTGTGATGTCGAGGTTCCGCGCAATTGCCGAACCGCCTCAATTTGCAACTCCAATCCGTGCATGTAGCACTCTGCTAGGTTGCCTCCCGATGTATTCAGAGGAAGAGCCCCATTTGGCGCATAGAAGGTTTCGGGTTTGAAAAATTCGTTAACTTCTTCTGGCTTGCAAAAACCATGCTCAACTATGCTCATCATAACGCCGCCGGTGAAGTTCTCGTATGACTGAAGTACATCCACATCGGAAGCGGTAACTCCCGCCATCTCGTAAAGCCTGGGAGCAACGCTCGAAAAATTAGCACTGGCATAGTTTGGATGGTTGTGGCTTGGTGCAGCGCAGCGGTGATCAGATCCGCCCGCTGCGCCAAGTATAAAGCTTGGCTTGTGAGGTATGTCTTTGGCACGGTCCGCTGGCAAAATTATTATGGCTGCCGCACCGTCATTTTCCTGGCAACAATCAAATAGCCGCCATGGTTCTACTATCCAGCGTGAAGCGTCATAGTCGTCCTCACTCAACGGACGGCCGTACATAACAGCCCGTTGGTTTGCTTGTGCATGTTGGTATGAGGCCATCGAAACAGCGCGCATTGCCTCGTGTTTCACGTCGTAATCGTGCATGAAGCGCATGCATTTCATTGCATAACGTTGGGCAGGTGACATCAAGCCATACGGTGCTTGCATTGCCATATCACCGGAAATTGTTTTGACCGGCTGTCCTTGCCCAAAGCGTGCAAATTGTCCTTGTGCGAGAGCACGAAACACAACTACGCAGTCTGCAAGTCCGGTGGCAACTGCTGCCGCTGCATTGCCGATTGCAGCTGCGCCTCCGCCACCGCCGCCACCCCACTGCATGTTGGAAAAACGCAGTTCCCTTGTGCCAAGGGCAGCGGCTAATCGTGAAGGATCATTTCTGTCATTCGAATATGATGCAAACCCGTCGATATCTTTTGGGTTGATACCAGCATCATTTGCTGCTGCGAGGATTGCTTTGAGCGCAAGCTTGAATTCTGAATCTGGCGAATGGCCATGCTTGTAATAAGGTGTCTCGCCAATCCCGGCTACTACGGCCTTGCCTCTAAGACTGCGTGCGCCCATACCATTTCCTTTTGTTACCATGAAAATGGTAGATGGCTTTTACGACCATCGTCTAGTCTGTAGACCGCTTTTGTGAGCCAGGTTTCCTGTTTGCATGTTCAAGTTCACCGGGCCTAGCCCATTATTTCAATGTTCTAATGCTAACTTAACCGGTCTTAAGGCGCTGATCCAAACTTGTTTAATTGAGAAATCGTTTTAACACAGGCAGGAGATATTCCCGGAAAGCAGCAGGATTCTCTGACATTGGGAAATGTCCCATTCCTTTCATTTCGATTGCCTCGGCTCCAGGTATTGCTGCTGCGGTTCTTCTGCCATCATCTGGAGTACAAGAATAGTCGTACTCTCCTGTCATCAGGATTAGAGGGCATGGCGCAGCACTCTCTGCGTCAGCCTCGAATTCAGAATCCGTTCGGAAGAAGTGCATGTCCCCTTTAAAAATATTTGTCCCGCTTTGCCGATAGTGCCAAAGGGTCTCGTTACGGAATTCTGGAGGGCTTGTAGGCGCTGCTAGACCAGATACTAGGGCTTCGCAGAAATCGCCCCTGGCAAAAAAGTCGGTCTCTAGCCAGGAGTTATCCCACCATGGCGATGGCCTATTAGATCCCTCCAGCCCTATCGCTGCACGGAAACGCTCTCCATGCAGGCAAGCAAGGCGAACAGCAACGCGTCCACCCATTGAACAGCCCATTACGATTGGTTTTTCAAGTTCGAGTGCATCTGCAAAGGCAAGTATTGTGTCTACATAAAAGTCCGCAGTTAGTTTGTATTCCTTGCGTTCCCATCCAACCGGCGGATTGGATTTTCCATGCCAGGGAAGGTCAAAGGCTATTACACGGAACTGTCTTGAGACATCAGGGTCACACATTAAGTGACGGAACTGGCTGGCGTGTGCGCCGGCAGTATGAAGACATAGAAGCGGTATCCCTTCTCCCGCTTCTTCAAAGTAAATGCGATAGGGTTCTCCAGCAATTTCTAGCTTTAGATAGCGACCAAGAATGGGTTCAATTTCAGCCATTGACTTACACTTTCCGCAGGAGACCAAGAACGGCTTTGAAATAGGGAAGATGCTCGAGAAGGATTTTTATATCACCTTCAATTCTCGCGTTTCCCATGGCCGACATTGCGAAGATATCATGGAAACCAGGGCGAGGGGTTGAGGTCATAAATTCAGCCCATGTATCTTTTGTGGCGGAGATTAAAAAGCTGGCCGCACGCATTTGGAAGGGGCCTTGTTCAACACTTATAATCCGGCCATTTTCTACCTTTATATGATATCTGGCGTCGTCGACCCCCAGCGCAAATTCTGTCGTACAATTGCGCCCGAGACTCTGGATGTAGGCGTCATCATTGACTGTTATAAGCAGGCTTTCGAACATTTTCTCAAAACATCCGCTCTTCCGGTTGAACAAGGTGCAAGGGTTTTTCGGACCTGATGGCACGAAGACAATTCTCGACTGCGCGCTGAACAACATTCTTTCGCCAGACCCCTACAGACGCTGAATTATGCGGCGACGGGACTACGTTTGGGAGATCTAAAAAAGGGTGTTTCATAGTGAATTTACCATGACGCACTGGTTCAACCCACCATGCGTCGATGCAAGCGGTAAATTCAGGATTAGACCTTAGGTGTTCATAAAGTGCAGTCTCATTGATAATTTCGCCTCGGGCTAAATTGATCAGAATGGCATCGGTTTTCATTTTAGCGAGACGGGATGCATCAATTAAATTTTCTGTTTCTTTAGATAGAGGAAGACTGAGAACCACAACGTCAGCTTCCTGGAGGAGCTCGTCCAGACGATTGATCTTACCTATCCAGTCCAGGTTTTCCGTTTGATCAGATGATCCACGACGGTTTATGGCAATGCTTCGCATTCCGATGGCATTAAAAAGCCGTGCCATGGCTACTCCAATTCCACCGTATCCAACGATGCCAGCTGTTCCTCCAAGAAACATTTTGTTTCTTGTAAATTGATTGAACTCACCCTCCCTCATTTTATCGGCTTCAACTGACAGTCGTTTGCCAGCAGCTAAAGCCATTGCGAGGCCGTGCTCTGCCATTGGTTCAGCAAAAGCGCCGCCATTTCCTGCAATTGGTAGATCATCCGGCAGTCTTTTAAGGGGTAAAAAATCTACGCCAGCTGAGTAAAACTGAAGTAGCCGGCAATTCTCAGTAATTTCCTCCCCTCCTTCCGGAAGTTCAGACAGGCGACTAGAAAAAATTGCTGTTGCAGCCTTTAGTACATCCAGTTTGTCAGCGGTATCTATATCTTGAAGAAAGACGACATCGGCTTCATCTCTCACTACCTCAGCTATAATCTGACGGCGTTCTTCATTCGCTTCGATAGTGACGACGAGTGTCGGTTTAGGCATTAGAAATTATCCAAATTCAAATTGTGATTTGCACCCTACCTACAAGAGGTCAGGGAAGACTGCCATTGCGGGCCAACCAGGTCTATGATTCGAACCATGGTGCTTCTACCTCCATCAGGCCCTTATACCCGTGGCCAACGAATTCTTATAACTGTGCCCGTTTTAATGGCGTCCCTTTTGCACGCCATTAATATGAGCACAGCATATGTCGCCCTTCCCAATATCCAAGGGAATCTCTCTGCAACTCCTGACCAGGTGGGATGGGTCATAACGGCTTTTGTGGTCGCCAGCGCTGTTGGGACGGTGCTGACTGGCTGGCTCTCTCAGCAGGTAGGGAGGCGCGCTGTTTTCCTCGGCTCTATCGTCGGTTTTACAATCACCAGCGTGCTTTGCGCCGGCGCAGCCGATTTGCCACAACTCGTCCTTTTCCGAGTTCTTCAGGGTTTTGTTTCTGCTCCACTATTGCCGGTTTCCCAGTCAATTATGCTGGATACCTATCCGCGGGAAAAACATGGCTTTGCTATGTCAATTTGGTCTATGGGTATGATTCTTGGGCCAGTTATAGGACCAACTGTCGGTGCCATCGTCACTGAATTTTATGGCTGGCGATCTCTTTTTCTGATCAATATTCCTCTAGGGATAGTTGCATTTTTAGCAGTCTTCCCTACCTTGCCAAAGGCTCCTAACAAACCGTCTGGTCTAGACTGGATTGGAGTAACATCTCTAATAATAGCTGTGTCGGCGTTCCAGCTCATGCTTGATAGAGGGGAACGTCAAGATTGGTTTGAGTCGACAGAAATAGTCATATCAGCATTCGTGGCAGCACTTTCTTTTTATATATTCATTGTCCATTCGGTAACTGCTTCAAAGCCTTATATCAATCTCGCTATTTTCCAAGACAGAAATTATGTCGTCGGCTGCTGCCTCATCTTCGTCTTTGGTGTTGCTGTATTCTCCAGCTTATTCATTTTGCCCCTCTTTTTACAGAATATTCAGGGTTATCCGGTTATTTCGGCAGGATGGGTGGTTTCCGCGCGTGGAGTGGGGACTATGATTGCTATGCTTTGCGGTGGTTTTCTTGCAGACCGTTTTCAGCCTCGACATCTTCTTATTGCTGGACTTCTTTGCTGTGCCTTCTCTAACTGGTGGATGACGGGATGGTCAGCTGATGTTGGCCTTGACGAGATTATCTGGGTAACTCTGGTTAATGGCTTTGGTATGGGCGTGATGTGGGTGACACTTTCCGCTGCCACTTTCTCCACTTTAGCGCCGGAGTTAAGAGTTGAAGGCGCGTCTCTCTTTTCCCTTATCAGGGCAATTGGCGCGAGCGTTGGAACGTCAATAATTATTATGATTTTGGTCAGATCGACCCAGGTGAATTACTCTGAATTGCGCGACCGCGTTGGCTTTGCGAACGAAGCGTTGATCAATTTAAGTAATGGGGGATTATTAAATTTGGATACTGCCGGTGGAGTGGCTGCTTTGTCCAAGTTAATTTCAAAGCAAGCTATGATGATTGGTTTTTTGAATGATTTCGTATTCCTGGTCGGTATAGCTGCTATTGGCATCCCTTTAGTATTTCTTTTGCGACGAAATAAAGGGACTGAAGCTTAAGGCAAAGCTTCAGTCCCTTTAAACTGTAAAAAGCCGCTTCGGACTTTTTTTTGATTACTCTGCTACCACGGGATTGCTTAGAATACCGACCTGCTCAACCTCGATATCTACCGTGTCACCAGGCACCATAAACCGCGGTGGATTTCGAGCGTAACCAACACCCTCAGGTGTTCCAGTGACTACTATGTCGCCTGCTTCTAGAGTCATCACCTCGGTTAGATGCCAAATGAGCTTTGCGATTGGGAAAATAAGGTCACGTGTATTTGCGTTTTGCATGGTTTCGCCTGAGACGCGTGTTTGCAGTTGCAAGCCAACGCCTCCTGGTGTCACTTCGTCTGCTGTAACGATATCTGGTCCAAAAGCTCCAGTCCCGTCGAAATTTTTCCCCATCGTCCACTGACTGGCTTTACGCTGATAATCGCGCACGCTGCCATCGTTAAAGAGAGACCAACCATAGATCATGTCGAGTGCGTTAGCTTCTGAGACATGCCGGCCCGTTTTTGCGATGACCATGACTAATTCGCCTTCAAAATCGAATTTGTCAGATGCTTTTGGGAGAATGAGTGGGTCCCCATGAGCTATAAGAGAGGCGGGGAACCGGACAAAGACTTCTGGATACGTAGGCGGGGCTGCTCCGCCTTCCGCTGCATGGGCGGCATAGTTCCGGCCAATGCACAGAATTTTGCCTGGTCGGGGGATAGGGGGTAAGAGCTTAATCGAAGACAGAGGGCGAGGTTGACCATTTGCAGCGGCAGCCTTGAGAGCATCCTTTGCAGCTGTGCCGCCCTTAATTACACCGATCATGTCTCCACCAAAGGCTTTCGCAGCCTCTGTTACATCAACGATATTTTCGCCATTGCGCACGCCGATCTTTTCGACGCCACCTTCCAGAAAGGTAACAAGCCGCATTACGTATCCCCATCAAAAAAATTGAGTTTTTAATAAACAAATTCTTTTAACGCATGAAAAAGCGCCAGGACGCAAGTGTCTCTTGTAATCGCCCGATAACCTAAAAACTCTGAATTGATAAACCTGCATTTCTTCGGCTTTTGATCTGAATGTCTAACGCCGATTTCGATACTGTTCGTCGGGATCCCAAATCAAATCCGGTCCAATATCGGAAATATTCCGACAGCCTATCTGTGCCATTATTTTATTCATCTCGTCTTCAACTATGGAAACCGCCTTTGATGCGCCTTTGTCTCCACCGGCAACTGCGCCGTAGAGCATTGGCCTTCCCATAAAGATGAATTTAGCGCCCGATGCTAAAGCTGTTACGACATCAGATCCTCTGCGCAAGCCACCGTCCAACATCAGAGTCATCTTGTCACCGACTGCGGCATCTATTGGGCCTAGAGCATCTAGTGAGGCGGGTGCGCGATCCAGTTGCCGTGCGCCATGGTTTGAAACAATTAAACCGTCAACGCCAAGAGCTGCCGCTCGCTCTGCTTCATCCGTTCGCATTACTCCCTTCAGAACTAAGGCACGCGGCCATATTTTGCGAATGCGTTCCACGTCTTTCCACTCGATGCTGGTTGGCAGTTGGTTGGCAACAAATTCTGCTACGCCCGGAGCATCTGTCCCTGGGGGAGCGTAAGCCTGCCAGTTTGGCAGCATAGAAATGCCATGTCGCAGATAGTCGAGCATCCAAGCAGGCTTAGTTAACGCATTAAGCTTTGTGGCTAGAGTCAGCTTTAATGGGCGCCCAAAACCATTGCGACGGTTTCGTTCCCGGTTAGGGGATACAGGAACGTCTACCGTAATAACTAGGACAGGCATTCCTAAATCAGCTGCCCGCTTTACTTGATCATCCGCGATATTTCGGTCCTTAGCCGTGTAAAGCTGGTACCAACCGTGATCGGGAGCCTCGCGAGCAACGTCCTCCATGGCTGCTGTTGCTGCACCAGACAAGATGAAGGGGATGTTTGCGTTTCTTGCAGCACGGGCAAGCATTAAATCTCCACCGCGCCGATAGTTGCCAATCCCGCCCATGGGGGAAATCCCAAAGGGGCTCGAATAAGTTTTGCCAAATATCGTTGTGGAGCGGTCAATAGGTGCTGAACCAGCCATATACTTCGGCATTAAACCGCGCCTAGCGAAAGCTCCTTCGTTTCGGACTAGCCCGCTTTCGTCATCCACGCCCCCCTCTATGAAGTCGTAAATCAGCTTAGGCACCCGACGTTTAGCTATTTTGCGGAGATCGTCGAGATTTATGCATTCGTTGATATTCATCGTAAATTTCCGAAAGAATTTTTTATTAACTTAATAATAGCTTAGGGTTTGTGAGCGTCCTTGCAAATCACTTCGAAGAGTCACGATATGACAATTTTATTTGTTTCGGATCCAGTAGTCGGTGGGGAAGAGGCTTGGCGAGCGGCGATGTCCGAACGCCTGCCAGATATCCCATTTAAGCTATCAACAGAGACGTATAACAAGGAAGAAGTCGAATTCGTTCTCTGCTTTAGAGCGCAGCCAGGTCTTTTTGCTGGTATGAAAAATCTTAAAGCAATATTGGCAACCGGTGCGGGGGTAGACGGCCTATTTCTCGATCCAGATCTCCCAGACGTTCCAATAGCACGAATAGTTGATCCTTGGATGGCAGACCAAATGGCTGCTTGGACGACCTATGCTGTCCTGCATTTTTTTCGTCGATTTGGAGACTACCATACTCAGCAAACGAAGGCTGAGTGGCTTGAACTTGAGCCATGGCAGGCAGCGCCAGCTCGTGTGGGATTCCTAGGATATGGTGCGATTGGAGCGACTGTCGGTAAAGCACTAAGTAATTTTGGTTTCGAAATTTCAGCATGGACGCGTAGCCATCGTAACCTCTCGGGGGTTACCCATTTTCATGGCATTAACGCTCTACCAGCATTCATGGCTCGAGCAAATTTCCTTGTTTGCCTGATGCCTCTAACTCGCGAAACCGAGGGTTTTTTGAATGAAGAACGTCTCGCGTTACTTCCTAATCCCGCCTATCTAATCAATCTTGCAAGAGGGCGGATCGCGGTCACTGAAGACGTTGTCGCTGCTTTAAAAAATGGTCGGCTTTCTGGGGCGTTTTTGGATGTATCAGAGCCGGAACCACTCCCTGCAGATTCTCCACTCTGGGGAATGAATAATGTGCGCATCACGCCTCATTGTTCTGGCCCCACTAATCCTTCTACTGCCGCCGATCAAGTTGCTGGCAATATCGTTCGAGTTTTGAAAGGGGATCAGCTGGAGAACCTGATAAACCGTGAACGAGGCTACTAAAGGATCTTTTGCCACCAGCCAACATCGTGCCAAGTATCAAATTTTCTGCCGACTTCTTTGAAGATGCCAACATGTGTAAAGCCCACCGCCTCGTGGAGGGTTACACTTTTTAAATTAGGAAGCGTGATCGCAGCAAACGCCGCATGAAAACCCTTATTTTTCAGGCGTGGAAAGAGATCCCTGTAAAGAGCGCTTCCTACGCCTTTGCCTTGCTCAGTCTTTGCGACGTAAACGGTAACCTCTGTTGAAGGACGATAGGCCTCTCGTGTTCTGTGAATAGAGCCGTAGGCATAGCCGATGACTCGTTTTTCACGCACAGCTACCCGGTAGGCATGACTGAGGCTGTAAGCTTGAATTCGATCAGATATCTCTTCGACAGATGGCGCCACTATTTCAAACGAAATTGCTGTTTCTTCTACGATGGGTGCGTAGATAGCTTGAATATCTAGTGCATCATCAGAGCAAGCGTCTCGAAGGTCGAAATTAGTCATTGAATTAGCGTTTCAATTTTATTGCGAGGAACAGCAGGATGATGGTTATGCTCGAGAGTAACCATAACGCCGAACTGAATCCTCCCGTGGCTTCAGAAATTGCGCCCAGCGCAAGAGGTCCTGTAACACCGCCGATTTCGGCAGCAGAGAAAAACAATCCAGAAGCCGCTCCAGCGCGGCGCGCGCCAATTTCTGGCATTTCAACGAGGATTAAAATCGATACTGTCATAAGAGAAGACCTTGCAATTCCTTGCAACGTCAATCCAGTGCCGAGGCCGAGGCCAGGTGAAAGATGCATCAAAATAGTAGCCGATAGAGCAGCAATTATAAGCGCTATTAGGATAGAAAATCGTCTTTCACGTGTGGCAAGTCGTGGGATTAGGAGAGAACCAGCCACCCCCACAGTGGTAGGTATCATTGCCCAAAGGTCAGCGGACGTGGGCGTGAGGCCCTTTGCCCGGAGAAGGGTTGGAAGCCAATTGTTAAGGCCATGATTTATGAAAAATACGCCAACGCTCATCAGCAACATAATCTGAACTGTTCGGAGCTTAAGGAGTTCCTTCCACACAAGTAGCTGCGGTTCGCGGGGCGCAGCCCGAAGACTTGCTTCGACGCGACGAGCTTCCGGATGGGAGGAGATGATTAACCAAATGACTGTCGCTATGGCAGTAATGCCAGCGTAAACTATCAGGACGGTTCGCCAGTTATAATCGAATAGAGGCATTAACACTGGGTTAGTAATTGCCAGTGATGTGATGGCACCGAGACTTGGTCCGGTGATGTATATACCCATTGCGAGAGCACGATCTTTTCCGTCAAACCAGAGTGCAATGACTTTAGGCGCGCCAACTGAAACTAAAGGTCCCCCTAACCCAAAAATTGCGACTGCAATTAAGAACATTCCATAAGCATCAGCGGAAGCTCGGAACATCCCCGATATGGCGATCATCAAACCAGCAAAACAAAGAGTGCGTCGGGGTCCTATACGATCCATGGCAGCGCCGCCGGGCGCGGCCGATATAATGTAAACTAGCTGCCACGCTCCAAAGACGACACCCATTGCGGCGTGCCCAACGCCAAGGTCTTTTGTGATGGGTCCAACTAGAGGCGCAAGGGATGCGGAAGTCAGACCAAAGCATGCATAAAGCAACCAAACGCCAGCGAGCATCATCCAGCGATGTGGATGACCTGCCGCAAGGGCTTCTATAGATGGGATTGAACCGCGTGCCATGATCCGCTCTACCATTGCTTTAAGGGGCCGGCGACAGGCAGGATGTCGCCCTTGCAAAGATTAGGAGAGATTCATGGGCCGGATGGAGGGTCGCAAAGCGGTTGTAACTGGCGCTGCAGGTGGAATTGGTAAGGCTATAGCTGCGCTTTACGCACGTGAGGGCGCCAAGGTGGCTATTGTTGATATTGACCAGCGTCTAGCCGATGAAGCTGCTCAAGAAGTGGGTGCGGTTGCTGCATTTGCCTGCGATGTAACAAAAATGGTCGCCGTTGAAGAAATGTCTGCGAAGGCGGCCGCGGTGCTAGGTGAGGTGGATACGCTGGTCAACAACGCTGGAATACCTGGAAGAGGACTCCTCGTTGACATAGACGAGGCGCTGATAGATCGCGTGATTAGTGTAAATGTGAAAGGTGTAATCTTAGCTGCCAAAGCTTTTGCTCCATATCTTGTCAAAGTTGGAAAGAGCGGAAGAGATGCTTCGATAGTTAATATGTCGAGCCAGGCAGGTAAAAAGGGTTGGCCAGAGCTAACGGTTTATTCTGCCTCAAAGGCCGCGGTGCTGGGTTTTTCTCGCGGGCTCGCCGTGGAATTGGGTCCAGACGTGCGCGTCAATTCAATTTGCCCGGGTTATATTCGCTCGGCAGGAATGTTCTGGCGGAACTGGAGCCAGGGGGATGGTGGTAGTGCCTCAGCTGAGGAGCGGGGTGCTGATTTTGCTGCTAAACATTGGCCCCTTGCGCGACTTCAGAGCCCGGAGGACGTAGCTAATGCAGCTCTGTTTCTTGCCTCGAAAGATGCGAGAGAAATTACTGGGCAGGCAATTAATGTCGCCGGCGGCGTGGTGATGGATTAATATGTCGGCAAACAGGAGACCAAAATGGCTTTAACCTTCAATGTTGGTGATATGCGTGTTGATCGTGTGATCGAGCAAGAGTTGCCCGGTTTTGATCCGTTTGAGTTCTTCCCAAACCTAACAAAGGAGGAACTAGAGGAACACCGTTCAATGCTTGAGCCAAACGCACTTGATCCTGTGAGCGGCTTGATGGTGTTTACCATGCAATCCTATGTGGTTCGGGTTGGTGGGCTGACTATCTTGATCGATAGCTGTATCGGAAACGACAAGGACAGGCCTACTCGTCCGCTCTGGCATATGAAAACCGACACCACTTACATGGATGCTCTTGCAAAAGCGGGCCTGACTGTTAACGACATAGACATGGTGATGTGTACTCATTTGCACCCTGATCATGTTGGTTGGAACACCAAGCTTGAGAATGGTCGCTGGGTGCCGACTTTCCCAAATGCTAAGTATGTGTTTTCGAAGGCCGAGTTAGACTATTGGACGGCTCAGAATGAGAAGAAACCCATAGGTCATTTCGTAGACTCAGTTCTTCCCATTGTGGAGGCTGGAAAAACCGAGCTTGTTACGAGTGATCATGAGTTAACACACGGGGTTCAGCTGTTACCAACACCAGGGCATACGCCAGATCATTATTCTGTACTTCTTAAGTCATCTGGTTCTGAAGCGGTCGTAACTGGTGACCTCATCCACTCACCTCTGCAATGTGCTTGTACTCACCTGCACGCGCGCCCCGATGTTGATCCTGTTCAGGGGCTAAAGACCCGAAATGCGTTCATGGAAAAATATGCGGATACGAACACGCTTATCGCAGCCACTCATTTTCCATCGCCGTCTTTAGGCCACTTCATTCGAAACGGTGATGCCTTTGGCTATCGTTATCGTGAGGCCTGAGACAGCCCGTGACTATTCAATATTCTATCCTGGATCAATCAATCGCCGTTGCAGGGGAGCCTCAGGGACAGGCTATTCGCAATACTGTCGAGCTAGCAAGCTTCTGTGAGGGCCTTGGTTATAAGCGCTTCTGGGTGTCTGAGCACCATAATCATCCAAGCATTTTAGGCTCAGCTCCAGAGGTGCTGCTTGCTGCTATTGCTATGAAAACAAGCAGCATTCGTATTGGTTCTGCTGGGGTGATGTTGCCCCATTATTCGCCATACAAAGTTGCGGAGCAATTCCGCGTGCTAGATGCACTCGCACCTGGGCGAATTGACCTTGGTCTGGGTCGAGCGCCTGGTTCCGATGGTCGTACGGCCTTTGCTTTGAACCCTAATGCTAATGAACGACCCAACCAATTTCCTGCAGACGTTCGAGATTTAATGGCTTGGTTATCTGGGGAGCCTCTGCTCGAAGGCCACCCATTCCGTGAAGTAAGGGCTTATCCAGCCGGTGACACAACACCTCAAATGTGGATGCTAGGGTCATCCGACTATGGAGCCCAGGTGGCTGCACACTTTGGTTTGCCATATGCGTTTGCCTGGTTCTTTACTGATGGACGCGGAGCTGAGCAGGCACTTCAAATGTATAAGCAGTACTATCGACCCTCTGCACTCTGGCCAGAGCCAAACGCAGCAATTTGCGTCTGGGCACTTGCTGGAGATGACAAGGCGGAAGCGGAACGAAACTTCATGCCGAGAGCGAAATGGCGACTTGCTCGGGATAGGGGACAATTCATTTCGATGCAGACGCCAGATGATGTTTTGGCTGAAGGTTTTACAGAGGCCGAAAACATTCGCATTCAGGCGATGCTGCGTGATGGTTTTGTCGGTGAGGGGGCTGACGTTGCTGAGCGAATACAAGCGCTCGGTGCCGAGCTTGGTGTGCAAGAAATTGCCATTGTCACCTGGGCCCATGAGGAGTCAATTCGTCGGCGAAGCTATGAACTTCTGGCCGAACACCTTGGTGTTTCAGAGGCTCAGGGCGTGGCAGCTTGACCTCAAAGACAGGAATATTTGTCTTTCAAGAGCCGGTGTCTGAAACAGGGTTGATGAATGTTCATTTTCACCGTCCTGATACATGGCTCACTGATGGGCCTGTGCTCATTGTTTTGCACGGTTATAAGCGAAACGCGGATACCTATCTCTCAGATTGGAAGCTTCAGGCTGAAAGTTTAAATGCGCTTCTTATTTGCCCAGAGTTTGGCAAAGATGGCTTTCCAACCCCACGCGAATACGAAGTTGGCCGTATGCGTACTCCTGACCGTCGCGCATTTCTTCCTCGGGAAGAATGGAACTGGAACGTAATAGAAAGAGCTTTTGACGCGGCTTGCCAGCGTTTCGGTGCGACCAGGAATGATTATTGGCTTTATGGACACTCTGCAGGTGGTCAGTTTGTCCATCGACTGGCGTTATATTGCCCAGAAGCGCGTGCATCCCACATCATTGCTGCAAATGCTGGAGCTTATTCAGCTATTGATGATCAGCGCTTTCCTTACGGCGTGGGCCAAAATGGGCCCGATGCAGATATCCGCGCTTTCTTAAGTCGCCGCATCACAGTTCTGTTGGGACACAAGGACCGGAAGACAAAGGGTGGTGTTCTGCTTCGCTCCCCCGAAGCTATGATTCAAGGACCACATCGTTTGGCGCGCGGACGCTTCTTTTTCCAATCTGGCAAGGCGGCTTCCGCTAAGCTCAAAATTTCTTTTAATTGGCGGTTAGTAGAGGCTTACGATGTTGGTCATAGTAATCGCTTACTGGCGCCATTAGCGGCAAAATTATTCAATGAGTAAGGCCGCTTGATTTTATTTCAATTTATCCTGACATCGTATCTTAACGATTTTGCCTAGCCTTACTCTTCTGCTGATTGAAATCAGATAATCTGGAACCAATTCTTTTGGTCAACGAAATCTAAGGGTTTTACCCATTACCCTCTAATTCCAATTGATCTAACTCGGCCTTGATCTGTTTAAGGTCAACCTTGTTCACCCCGGTCAGTGGCAAGCTTTCCTTTAGAAGAATACGTCGGGGGTGCGCATAAGCAGGTCCATTTGCGAGCGTAAAAGCCTTTAATTCTGCTTCTGTGACGTCTGATCTGTTCGTTACTACGGCAGCGACTGGGCAAGACCCCTTAGTTGGGTGTGCATGAGGTGTCACAACTGCCTGGATTACCGAAGGGTGCATGAGGAGAATATCCTCTACTTCCTTGGGGTAGATGTTTTCACCGCCACAAACAAACATATCGTCAATGCGCCCCTCAAAAAAGAAAAAGCCGTCCTTGTCCTTTGACAGAATATCGCCGGTGCGGAGCCAGCCTTCCACAAATCGATCCGCATTTGCATCAGGAAGGTTGTGATAACCAGGGGTATTCGCGGGACTTTTGATCCAGAACTCACCTACGTCGTGGCGTTCTTCGCCATCCGGCCCAATAAGCTTAACTTCTGTTCCGGGCATGATGGTGCCGACTGATGCAGATGGCACCGGCCGTCCGTCCAGAGGTGGTGCCATACAACCGCCCGCGGTTTCAGTAAGCCCGTACCCTTGAGCGCTAGGGCAGTTGAAAGTGCGAGAAATCTCGTTCATCAATTCGGCATGCGCCGGGGCCGAGCCGAGGCGGAGCATTTGAAGAGAAGATAGGTCCAGCTCTTCAATCAGATCCCGTTGCTTCAAAAGCATGGAGAACATGGTGGGGACTCCACCAGCTTCCGTTACCTTCCAGTCATTAATTGCTCGGAGATAGAGGCGTGGATCAAAGTTGCCCATGAGCACCACTGATCCGCCAGCTCTAAGTTTTGGCTTAAACGCTACGGTCATTGCGTTTTTGTGATAAAGCGGCGCAGCAATCAGACCACGCTGTTGGGGCTTTGCGGGCCAGTATTTCTGCCGAGTTTCGATCAGCCAGGTCGTATTTAAATGCGTTAGGACAACGCCTTTTGGCCGGCCCGTCGATCCGGAGGTGTATGGGTGAAAAGCAGGTGCCTCGGGGTGGATAGGTAGTGGCTCAAAGTTATCGCTAGCACTCTGCACAGCACCCCAAAAGGACGACCAATCTTTGACCTCTTCTCCAAATGAGAGCTTTAAGGGGACATCCGACGCTGCATCAATAATGTGTCTGCCAGCCGCTGGTTCAACAATTGCAGCTTTGGCACCGGAGTCCGCAAAAATATAAGCTAGAACTTCTTTGTTTTGCTTGATGTTGATTGGGACAGGGACCAGTCCCGCGCGCATTGCGCCGAACATGGTTATCAGAAACTCTACCCTGTTAGTTATAGCAAGGCCTATTCGATCGCCTATTTGAAGGCCTGTGCCTCGAAGCATGGAAGCAACGCGGTTCATTCCCCTGTTGAGATCTTCAAAAGAATATTCGCGAGCAGCTTCTTGGCTTATATCTATCACTGCAGTTTTCGCTGGGTGCTCGGCCACTGCTCTCCAGAAGAACCAACCCAGTTGGCCTTCGCCTTGAAAAGTCATTATTCCTCTCCCTTGACCCGGCGAGGGTAGGATGCACCAAAATGTCTATAATGTATCGTTATTAGGAGTTTCTCGGTTATGCTGCACTCACTCATGGTATCATTACATCTCCTTGCCGCCGTAATCTGGGTAGGCGGTATGTTTTTTGCGTACATGATGGTGCGTCCAGCGATGGCAGCGCTTCAACCGCCCGAGCCAGTGAGAATGTGGGGGCGCATTTTTACAAAATTTTTTAGCTGGGTCTGGATTGCAGTTTTCGTGCTGGTTGCGACCGGGAATCATATGTTGATTGTCGAGTATGGGGGGATGGCAGCAGCTCCGGTTTACCTGCACATCATGCAACTGCTTGGTTATTTGATGATTGCTTTATTCATGCACCTTTATTTTGCGCCATGGCGGCGCATGCAAGTTGCATTAGCGGACGAAGACTTTCCAAGAGCGGCTAAACAGATACCGCAAATTCGCCGTATAGTGGCTATCAATCTGTCGATTGGTATTGTGAATGTGATTCTGGGTGCTGGGGGGCGCTACTTTTCCCTTTAACCCTTATTCTCGAGGGGCGTGCTTGGCCAAAATTCGCTGCAGGGTGCGCCGGTGCATTCGAAGACGCCGCGCTGTCTCTGAGACGTTACGATCACACTGTTCATAAACGCGCTGAATATGTTCCCACCTCACTCTGTCTGCTGACATTGGCATTTCGGGCGGTGGGGGAGGAGCGTCGGGTGTAGAAAGCAAAGCCGCTTCTATTTGGTCGGCATCTGCCGGCTTTGGAAGATAGTCTATCGCACCAGCTTTTACAGCCGCTACAGCGGTAGCAATGTTGCCGTATCCAGTGAGGATTATCGCGCGAATATCGGGACGTTCTGCCTGAAGTGCGGCTACTACATCGAGTCCGCTGCCATCCCCAAGTCGTAAATCTACAACTGCATAGGCAGGCTTAAGATGGACGGCTTGAAACCCCTGGGCCGCACTTTCTGCAGTGTGGACTTCATAGCCACGACGTTCCATGGCTCTAGCAAGGCGTCTCAGAAAGGGTAAATCGTCTTCGACAATAAGAAGAGTTTTTTCCTCGAGGACGTTTTCACCGACAGTTTCTGTAGTCATATGGCTACTCCTTTAATTCCGCCTCAAGATCTGCGCGGGACCAGGAAGCTGTGATTTCTGCTCCAGCGCCTGATCTATTCCCAAATGTAAGCCGTGCGCGCGAATTCTCCAACAACGTACGTGCTATAAATAATCCAAGGCCCATATGGCCGTCTTCATTTTTCCGAGTTGAGATATATGGATCGCCAATCCGCTCAAGCAGGTCGGGCGAAAAGCCAGGCCCATCATCAACAACTGTGATGCTAACGTTTTTGGCACTCCATGCAACGCTTACAGAGACCTGATGGCGCGCAAACTGGAGGGCATTGGAAAGTATATTTATTAATCCATTAACCAATTCAGGAGTCCTCAAGACGCGCGGTTCAGCGCCGGCATCTCCTGCTATTGGACGCTGGAGCACAGTGAGGACTTTCCCTTCAGGCGTTCGATCTTCGCCAATTTCCTCAATTAGGGCGGAGAGGCTTATAGGGTAAAAGCGGGCTCCTGTATCATCATTTTCATCGCCAGTGCGAGCCGTAAGGTCTGCTAAAATAGCTCGGCAGCGCTCCGTCTGTGACACGAGTAATGCGATGTCCTTGCCCGCTTCAGTGTCCTCAGGAATTTCCAGTGATAGCTCTTTCGCAACTAGCGTTATGGTGGCCAAAGGAGTTCCAAGTTCATGGGCTGCAGCTGCAGCGAGCGCTCCAACAGCTGATACCTGCTGTTCGCGTCGCAGTGTTGCCTCAACGGTATGCAGTGCTTGCATCATACGGCGTTGCTCTGTGGCTACTCGTGCCACGTAGCCAGCAATAAAGATTAAGCCAACCAATGTTGCTGCCCACGCTGCCACCCCATAGATAGGGTCAAGCTCAGGTGCTGGGCCGGGTAATTCTACGTGAACGAATGTGAGGATGGAGACAAGAATGGCTACTAAAAATCCTATTCGGATCGTATGGCGAACAGGAAGGATAGCGGCAGATACCGTTACTGGTGCAAGGATCAACATTGAGAAGGGATTGTGCAGACCGCCTGTTAGTCCAAGCAGAAATCCAAGTTGGACAGCATCGAACCCAAGGGAAAAGCTTGTGTCTCGCCGTCTCATTTGGTGTGCGTGACGGTACTTTCGGATGAGGTGCAGATTTAGAATGCAGGATGCTAAAATTGCGATGAGGCAAAAGGTTAAGGGCAGATTAAAATCCAACCAAAAGCGAACTACTAAAACAGTTGCTAGCTGACCTGTAATGGCAACCCATCTAATAGCGATAAGAGTGGCAGCACGAATATGCCGAGGTCGCATTCCTGGAGCATCATTAAATATGTCGGTCTTAAAGGCGTCGAAGATGCCTGCCATATAGGGCTCCGTCGCTTTCGGTTAGGTCATTAAAGTGTAGACCTCATTGGTGGTCTTTTCGTGCTCAGAATGCAACCGTCTTATTGGTTATAAATGAATGATTAAATAATTTTAGTCACCGATAAGACGGGCTTGTGTTTAGAGGTTGCCACACTGAAGGCTATCGAGTAGTTTCCGGCGCTCTGATTCATTGGCTTTCGATGAACGAGATGCGCCCGTAGCTCAACTGGATAGAGCGTCTGACTACGGATCAGGAGGTTAGGAGTTCGAATCTTCTCGGGCGCGCCATATTTTTCCAAGAAAATCAATAATTTATACATGTGTTCGACAGTGCAACTGTTGATCGAAATTTTTTATCTTACGTTTGTCTTACGTTAAAAATAGTTAATTAACTCAGCATTTTTTAAGAAAGCGCAGCAGCAGGGTGGGTGCTGGTTAGCTCTGAGATTGGCAAAATCT
>JAURGE010000038.1 GCA_030833925.1 Alphaproteobacteria bacterium | reverse complement strand
AGGCTACTGGGCAAATAAGAATATCCCAATCCTTAAAGAATTCTCGCCAAACGGTTCGCATTCGCATTCGATCATTATTTAGACTGAGCCAGTCCCTGTGACGAATTACATTTCCTCGAGCCATGGTCGCGTAATAGCTGTTATCATCCGGCGCTAATGACTCAACTTCACGCAGGTTTTTTTGGATTATCTCTGCTGGCTGTCTTCCCGAGGTGGCAGCACGAAGCATTTTTATATAGGTCTGATGTACCTCGATCATGTCTAGATCTGGTTTTGCTCGGTCATCCACGTGAGCGCCCTTGCGCGCCAGCCAATCAACTAAATCCTGCAACCTTTCGGCATATTCGCCGTCGGTTTCGCAGGTTGGTGAGGAGCCAACGAAGGCTATACGAAGATCCTTGATTTGGCTGGCACGTGGCTTCGGTGCTGCAAAGTTCCAGGCTATTGCATCAGATGGTTCCGGGCCTGACATTATGTTGAAAGCTAAATCAAGATCGTGAGCTGATCGTGCAAGCGGACCAATAACAGAAATGTCAGTAAAAGCGTGAGTTCCTGGTAGAGAGTGACCCCTCGGGGGCAAAATTCCGTAAGTAGGCTTGTGGCCATAAACACCGCAAAAATGCGCTGGACAACGGATCGAAGAGCCTATGTCAGAACCGGCTTCCAGTCCTGTCATTCCTGAAGCCAATGCTGATGCGGCACCTCCCGAAGACCCTCCCGGGGTTACGCCAGCTTTCCAGGGATTGTGAGTTGTTCCGTAGATCGCGTTGAAGCTTTGAAGATCTGCCAACATCAGGGGTACGTTGGTCTTGCCGAAGACAATGGCACCCGCTGACTTGAAGCGTTGCACTGCCAGTGCATCCTCTATCGCAATATTATTTTTAAAAGAGGGATCGCCCCACGTGGTTGGAAGACCTTTTACGTTGAAACTTTCTTTAACCGTCATCGGCACGCCATGAAGCGGGCCAAGAGATTTTCCAGAAGCGATTGCAATGTCCGCCTCTTTTGCCTGAGCCTCGGCACTCTCCAGATCTGTTTGGATTATCGCATTTAGGATAGGGTTATACTTTTCCATCCTGGCAACAAAATGGCGGAGTGCCTCAATAGCACTGATTTCTTTACCTCGAATAGAAGACGCGATTTCAAGCGCCGATCTGAAGTGAAGATCAGTCATACTGCTTCCTTCCTGCGTTCTAGACGTCAATAATCTTAACTAGGCGGGACTCCACGTTCGGGTGTGAGCATGTAATTCAAAATTATCCTTACGGTGTTATTTCAGAGAGGATATTAGAAGGCCTGCGCACATTGCCGAGTAACTTATCTCAACCGCGACAGTGAAACTCTTTCCGTCGTTTTCTAACAACTAATGCTAATAAATAACTCCTTCACCTAGCCGAAAGAAAAAAACTCAAAAAATCGACGGAGTATCCCTTAATCAATTGGCTGCAAGCCCTCCTCTTGCCGAATATCGTTTATCACTTCTTTCACTCGTTGACGGAGTGGTGCGTATTGAAGCCCAAACTCTTCAATTAAGCGGCTATTGTCGATCATGAAGTTGCCGGAGGTTTCTCGTCCACCTATGTCTGCTGTAAAGCGAATATCGGCATCGGGCAGGAATTCTTTCACAATCTTCGCTAGCTCCCCGATGCTGACCGTTGTGCCCCCTGAGTTATATGTTTCGCGGCTTGGTTTATCAGTCAAGAGAACCCGAGCCATTGCTTCTGCCATATCCTCCACGTGAATGACACAACGCATTGCATCAGCATGAGGGAACGTAACAGAATTTCCCCGTGCAGGCTGACACATGCAGTTCACATGGTCGATGGAACCAAATTTTTTGTCTGGTCCAGTGACATTAGCGGGACGAATGCATGTGATCGTCATGCCGTAGCTGCGCCGATAGTCGTGAGCTTGCCACTCATTAATGGTTTTATTAACGGCATACTGGGTATCGCCATGCCGATCGTCATCTTCGTTTACCAACCTTTCACCAAAGTTTGATTGTTGCCCTGACACCGCGACGGAAGAAGCAAAAACCGTATGCCGTATACCTGTCCTTCTGGCGGCTTCAAAGCAGTTGTCCATGCCTTGAATATCCAGCTTGAAAGCTACGTGAGGTTCTAGCTCACCAATGAAATAAGATAGGTTAATAACGCGTTCTGCCTTTGACTCGATCATTGCCCCAATTACGTCGTCAAAAGCTGTCACATCTCCCCGTACGACTTTTACGTTATCAAGGTTACCAAAGGCATCTGCTGCGCGTGCTACGTCTATATCCATGACTGTAACGTCATGGCCTTCGCGATTTAAAATTGGAACAAGTCGCCGTCCAATAAAACCCGCTCCACCGATTGCTAGAATGGACATGTTTTAGCCCCGTCAAATTGCTTCTTTCAAAAGAGCCTATCACTCGTATCGCTTTGACAAAATGGCTTGCAGGATTGTTATTTTGGAAATGATTTTTGGGCTAAGAATACTGTGGCAGTCTGAAATCCCAGCCCTATCCATGGATTTGTGGCGCTGATAATTCCACAACCTTTCCGCCAGAAGCAGAAGACAGTTTTTACTGAGAGTTGAAAAACTTTTCTGGATTAAAAGGCTGTTGCTTTTAAAATTAGGTGATGGCCCGAACTCTGCAGAGAAGTGATTTTAAATTCGTCTGCTCAGATATCGGACAGCGTTGGGTTTTGTCAGTTAAAAAATTGACAGGCCGCCACGGATTGAAAGGTTGGCGCTCTCCCCAGCCAATAGGCAGAAAGACTGCCGTTTTTCGAACTCCTGATGTTATCCAAGCGCGTGCTTCAACCGAACCATGGATTGTTTCCACACAAACAGTTTGTCCATCATGAATAGAAAGGCGATGAGCTGCTTCAGGATGGATTTGGCAATATAAGTCTGGCCACATTTCTTGTGCCTGCCAGGCGTAGTGGGTCCAGCTATGAAAGTGGGGCGCAGGTGGTCGGCCTGTTACTAATTCCATGTTGAACCCTTGGGCTCGGAGTTTAGAGCCAGGCGTTTCCAATTCATTGTCAATAATTCGGGCTCGAGGCGCATACACTGGTCCTCGATGAAAAGCATTTTCAATGCCTTCGTCTGCATCACTATCCAAAAGTTCTAGGAAAGGGAGATCAATAAGAGTTTCCCGTTCCGCATAGAACTGCGGTAGGGCCGTCAAGCCATGGGCTTTGAACATGGCTTCCTGTTTTTCTGTCCAAAACTCGAGCTTCCCAGACGGCGATGGAAAGCGGTGGCCTTCAGAAGCGCCAACGGCGGTAGTGCCAGGGAGGTAGAGTGTTTCTTGCTCTTCTTCTTCTTCAGAAGTAACTGGAAAGCGAACCCAACGGTAGGGGCGTTCGTGCAGCCTTTTCTGCGTCACGCCTCGCATCTGTTCTGAGTTAATCATCGCCTCGTCCCAAAACCGGGCAGAGTCCTTCCACTCTTCTCGAAGTACGTCCTCAAAGCCAAACCGTTTGCCGAGCTCGATCCAAATCCAGCCGTCTGGCTTGGCCTCGCCCGGTGGATCAATCATTTGGTCTATCCAAACGATCCGTCTGTCCTCGCAGGCGCGGCCTATCTCGCCTTTTTCAATTCCTGTAGCTGCAGGAAGCACATAGTCGGCCCAAGCACTCGTCTCATTCGGGAAGATATCGATGTGGACCAAAAGATCCAGCGAAGCGAGAGCCCTCCGACTCTCAGTTTGATCGGGCCAAAGAGCCATTGGATTATTGCAGGTAATTAATGCTTTCATGGGATAGGGCAGGCTTTGACTCATCGCCTCGGTCCAACCAGTTGGGCTGGTGCGGATGCGCGGCCGCGTTATTGGTGTTCGACGGTTCATTGGCGCATTGGCCTCGGCAGGCACAGATGCCGACATATTAAAATAGGCGCCACCCTTGCGCCCCCAGTTCCCCGTTATCGCAGCTATGAACATTAGGGCTCGGTTCGATTGCACCGAGTTCATGTGCTGATTGATTCCTCGGCTACCAAAAATCACGCAGCCATCTGCTCGTGCTATATCCTCTGCCAGCGATTTAATCTCAGAGGCTTTAATGTCTGTGATTGGGGCAGCCCATTCCGGCGTATAACCTTGAGCGAAGATAAAGTCGCGCCATTTTTCCCAGCCGATTACCCAATCTCGGCAGAATTTGGCGTCGTGTAAATTATTCGAGAGAATATGATGAGCGATGGCAAGGCTTAGAGCCATATCTCCACCAGGTCTGATTTCAAGATGCTTGTCTGCTTTTGACGCCGTGACCGTGAACCTGGGATCAACGACAATCATCCTGGCGCCCCTTTTCAGGCGCCAGTCATTGATCATGCCAAAATGAACTGGTCTAGTTTCAGCCTGATTGTCACCGATGTAAACGTAGAGCTCGGCTGCACCCAGGTCATCTTCCACATAGCTATTGCCAGACCCACCAACGCCTTGGACAAGATTGTAGGCAATGTTTTTGCCGCTTGAGCAATAAGGCTCTGTTGTCTCTACATTTGGCGTCCCCCACATCTGGGAGAACATCCGAATATAGCCCTTGTTCGTAAGTGTGCCTGTGCGTGTACCAGTGAAAATGCCAAGTGCATCAGGCCCATGTTGTTCGCGCAGCTCAGATAGTTTTTCGGCAATTTCATCAAGCGCTTGGTCCCAAGTAATAGGTTCAAAGACGTTATCTCCGCGGGCTCCAATCCTTTTCAGCGGGTTCTTTAGCCGATCCTTTGAGTTGTAAAGCTGCAGCGTTAGTTGGGATTTTGGGCAAACACGGCCTTTAAGCTTTGGGTCAGCCGGGTTGCCAGTCACTTTAACCAGTTTGTCTCCCTTGAAATGGAAATTTGTGGTGCAAGCATTGAAGCAGATGTTGCAACCACCCGGCTCAATTCGTTCTGCTTGGCGTTCTTCCCTAGGAGCTCCATAAGGGAAGGCTGTGACGTCATGCGGTTGCTTTGAGCCTGTATCAGCTACGGCGGGGGCAATTCGGCCAACGCTGGAGAAGTCGCGAGCGTCATCGATTAAACGATCCAGGTAAATAGTGGCAGGAGCCAATAACCAAGGATCGTTGTCGATTAATTGTCTGCCTTCCTCCTGGGATTTCGACAAAAGCTCTTCACGTTGTCCAAACCGAATTGCGTTGGTCGGGCAGACAGACTGGCAAGCGGTAGTAACCTCACCATTTGATCGTCGATCTTGGCACAAGTCGCATTTTACTGCGTGATGTCCCTCGGCATCAAATCCCATTGCGCCATAGGGACAGGCAGCAACGCACTCGCCACAACCAACACAGCTATCTTCAAGGATGCTAACAACGCCTGTTGTAGGGTTCTTAACTATCGCTTTTGGTTCCACAGGGCAGGCGCGGAGGCATGCCGGCCGGTCACATTGCTGACAAGCTAGTTTTAAAAAATCTAGGGTAGGAGCCCCGTTTTGTCGTTCACCACCAAGCCAAAGGACCCTGTTTCGTCTCTCTCCTGGACCGAGTCCATGCTCTGCTTTGCAGGCAACCTCGCAGCTTTTACAACCTGTGCAACGCTCCACATCAATCATTAGGGCTAGGCGGCTCATAAGTCAGAAATCCAAAGCCAAAAAGTGGAACCAGTAGGGTTCATCGCCGCCTGCAGCATATTTTGCGAAGAACATAACGATCAGCACATGAAGCAAAAGACCAATTATGAAACCCCAGGCAAGAAGTTTGTGTGCGAAGCGCCAGAAGGCCTGAGAAAGAGGGAGCCCTGTTCGCGCGCCAGTTAATCTCTCTTCAAGTGATGCTAATCGTTTGTATCGGATTGTTTTTACTGGCGTGCGCAGGTAGTGCCTGAATCGAGGGGAGAAAATACTCTCCAAAGCAGTAGGTTCGATGTGCTGCAATAACAGTTTTTTGGCCTGAATTATTTCTTTTAAACGTTCTCGAGTTTTAAAATTAGGATTTGCAAAGCCACCACGCTTCTCTCCAAAGGTAATTGCAGCCAGGTGAGCGCCCTTTGTGCGGCTCCACAATCCAAGTGCGACAAGCCCAACCAACAATACAAGCAATAGAGCAGGCGTTCGTCCAAGATTCTGTAAACTATGAGCAATTACTAAAGAGCTGCCAGCGCTTGCCAGCCATACATGCAGGCGAAAACCTAACTTGCCTTGATAGCCGAAGCGTTTGGCCATAACGGATGCAAATGAGGCCGTAAGTAGAAAAGCCCCAAGAGCCGCGGCTGTTTGTAAAATTGGACCGCCAGGTGCACCCCAAACTCCTGGAAAAGAGGAGGTAACAATCGAAAGGAACAAACCGCCCAGTAGGCAAATGGAAACAATCGAGAAGAGTGAGCGGTTAGATAAGTCATACCTATGTAATGGCTCGGCACGCTTCAATGTGGACGATCACCTTTAAGAGTAATCCGATGCATCCGTCGTCGCTGGCCTTGATAGTCATTGACAGCATGATGTTGGGTCACCCGATTATCCCAAACTGCAATAGAGCCTGGCTGCCAACGGAAGCGGCAAGTGAACTCTGGGCGGATTATATGATCGCAAAGCCAATTAATAAGTCCACGGCTTTCATCTTCTGTCATGCCTTTGAAGCGGACAGTGTGGGAGCGATTTAGGAAAAGCGACTTTAAGCCAGTCTCTGGGTGTGTTCGAACGACTGGATGCTCTGACTCGTATGACTGTGCTGCTGGGTTAAATGTGCCTTTCATGGCGTCTAGACGGGCCATTCCAGCTGCTCGGCCACCTTTATAACCGTGATCGGATGAATTGATCGCTTTCAGGCCATTTAATGCGCGTTTTAGGCCGTCTGAAAGCGCTTCGTATGCGGCGGCTGCGTTGGCGAAGAGAGTATCTCCGCCAAATTCGGGGGTTTCCAGTGCATACAGAAGGGTGCCCATGGCGGGCTCTGGCATATAGGAGGTGTCAGAATGCCAAGAGCCCCCAAAGTTCTTTGCATCGGCCTCTGTTTTCAAAATTTCTGTAATTTCTGGCGTGTCTGGCAAACCTTTTATGAAGGGATAAATGTCGGGTTCCCCAAAGATCCGGGCAAACTCGGTCTGAGATTTTGGCGTCAGCCTTTGTTCGCGAAAGAAGACAACCTTATTTTCCAGAAATGCATCACGGATTGCGGCGGTCTCACTGTTTGAAAGCCCCGCTGCAATGTCGACATCTAATATTTCTGCTCCAAGGGCCCCCGCAACGGGCTTAATACGCATAGCCTCATTTTTCTCCATTAGCTGCCGCAAAAGCAGCCATATTGCGCCCTACATCATATGGCCGCGGTATCAAATTCTCAGCGTCCCACTCAGTTCTATGGATGCTGAAAAAGTCACCTCCGTAAACATGCAGCGCACCCGTGAGTTTGTCTAGCGGGTTCGTGACCGAGTGAATAATGTCCTCTCCCAAAGGCGATACATCTCCCGCTCCCATCGATTTGGCACCAGCCGCTTCAATGTCGTTATGCGCGTCTGGTGGCAACTTTCTCCAGAAGATATTGTTCTCGCGGCCTGTGTACAGCCCGATCACTGCCCACATCTCGTGGTTATGAGGCATGATTGACATGTTTTTGCCCCAAACCAGATTCAGGATGGTCAGATCTGGCGCATTGTAAATTGGAAATGCTCCAGCTTTGGTGGGCTCACCAAGCGCCCGCAAAATCTCGTCAGGTTCTGCGCAAGCCTCTTCTACTAATGCCTTCACCGACAAGTGCGTGGGGTCTTTTTTTACAGCTGAACGACAATCTTCAACGAATTGATCTAGAACAAACATCTGTTAATACTTTCCGATTCTTTTTCCTAAAGAAGAAAAATTTCACGAAAAGCCTGTTCTGGTCAATTATTTATCCCGATTTGGCAATCTCGTCCCAATCGTAAAGGCGCTTTTCTTTCGCCAGGAATCTGCGGACGGCCTCATGATGAAAGTCAGTGTTGCGCATAGCCTCTTGTGCGGCACATTCCGCATCGGTCATTTCCGCTTGTGTTGAACCAAGGCTTCGATCAAAGAGAGATTTAGCAAGTGCTTGGGCCTCACCAGAACCTTTTGCAAGATTTCTGGCCATCCAAATGGAGCGATCTAACAATTCTTCCGGTGAACATATTTGATTAATAAGCCCAAGTGCTGTTGCTTCCTCAATCCCGAACGATCGTCCGGTGTATGCGAGTTCTTTTGCTCGTCGGGTCCCAATTGCGCGCGGAAGCGTATAGGCAATAGCCATATCTGGAATTAGTCCAATTCTTCCAAACACAAGGCAAAATCGTGCTCTGGGAGTGGCCAACATGATGTCCGCCGTCATGGCTAAGCTAAAACCTCCGCCGAAAGCGATACCATCCACGGCTGCGATCGTTGGCTTTGGCAAATTGATAAGTCGATATAGAAGTCCAAGAGTATTGCGGAGCCCCGAACTTCTGCTTGTCGCTGGCTTCCCATCTTTGCCCTGCATCCGTGTGACATCGGCGCCAGAACAAAAATTGCCGCCGGCACCAGTAATGACGAGTGCTCGTATTTCTTGATCCTTTTCAACTCGGTCGACAAGTTGGGGAAGATCTTTGTCAAATATGCCCTGGCTAATGGCATTCATTTTTTCGGGGCGATTCAAGGTAAAGACGGCAACGCCATCCTTGACCTCAAGCACTGCTTCAGGGTTTTGGGGGCTAGCGTTCATAGGCTTTCTCCTCGCAATGCGAATTCCTCTACTTTAAAGACGATACTTATAGCTTTGAAGAAGTGAAAGATTTTGTGGATGCTAGACTTTGCTTGAATATCTGCATTAGCGGATACTTCGCGTCCGAATCTACAAACTGGACTATCTTCAATGGCTGTTTCTTTTGACCTTACTAATCATACGGCTCTTGTGACTGGCGCGACCGGAGGTATCGGGGCAGCGATTGCTCGGACTTTGCATGGCGCTGGGGCTAGCGTTGTCCTTTCTGGTACTCGACAAGCTGCTCTTGATGATTTGGTCAAGGAGTTAGGCGAACGGGCTGTTGCCCTCGCCTGCAATTTGTCGAGCCCAGCTGATGTGAATGACTTAATTAAAGGTGCGGAAGTCGCATCGGGGTCTATCGATATCCTTGTCAATAATGCAGGCATGACAAAAGATGGCCTTGCTATGCGAATGAATGACGACGATTGGGAAAGCGTTCTCGCCGTCGACTTGTCCGCAGCCTTTCGACTGTCGCGCGCTGCACTAAGGAGTATGCTCAAAGGCCGATGGGGGCGGATTATAAATATAACCTCTGTTGTGGGGCACACAGGTAATCCTGGGCAGGCTAACTACGCAGCAGCTAAAGCCGGATTGGCTGGGATGACCCGTTCGCTCGCTGCTGAGACGGCTGCCCGGGGCGTCACTGTCAATTGCGTTGCTCCCGGTTTTATTGAGACCGCCATGACTGATGCACTTAATGAAAAGCAGAAGACTGCAATATTGGAGCGTATTCCAGCAGGAAGGATGGGTGGGCCAGACGATGTTGCCGCGGCAGTCCTCTATCTTGCTTCTGATGCAGGAGGATACATTACAGGCCAGTCCATTCACGTGAATGGGGGAATGGCAATGCTATGAAAAAAGGCCGTTGTACTCGTTTATGGGCTTGATCGGGGGATAATACGGTCCTCAAAAACCCTAAAACAGTTCAAAGCTTTCTTTTTTTATAGGTTTAGGCATTGCGAAACTGCTGCAAAACCCGTTATTCAGATAGGAACTAAACACCAAGGAAACTGGGCATGAGCGACATAGCTGAGCGCGTAAAGAAGATCGTCGTCGAGCATCTGGGCGTCGAAGACAGTAAGGTTACTGAAAATGCTAGCTTTATCGATGATCTAGGCGCTGACAGTCTTGATACTGTTGAGCTCGTTATGGCGTTTGAGGAAGAGTTTGGTTGTGAAATTCCTGATGATGCCGCAGAGAAGATTGTCACTGTTAAAAACGCTATTGAGTATATCAGCGAGCACGCTGATAGCTAACGCCGTTTAGGTGCTGGGGGCGCGTTGGCCTTGACCACGCGCTTCTCTCCGTCAAGTTTGGGGGATCGCTATGAAGCGCGTAGTGGTGACGGGCATGGGGTTGGTGACTCCTCTGGGGTGCGGTCTCGAATATCCCTGGAAGCGATTGCTTGAATGCCAATCTGGTATTAGGTCTATCGATCGTTTTGATACCTCAGATTTGCCTGCTAAAATTGCTGGCCAGCTTCCATTTGGTGAGGGAGAAGGCGAGCTCGACCTTGAGAGCGTTATGCCGGCTAAGGATCGCCGGAAGGTAGATGCATTTATTGTTTACGGCGTGGCCGCCAGTGACATCGCAATTAAAGATTCGGGCATCGATACTTCGAATGAAGACCTGATGGAGCGTGCTGGCGTCATGATTGGCTCTGGCATCGGTGGCCTTGAGACTATTTATGAAACATCGGTGACGTTGCATGAACGTGGACCACGTCGCGTTTCACCATTTTTTATTCCCGCTAGCCTGATTAACTTAGTTTCTGGCCAAGTATCAATTCGACACGGTCTTAAGGGGCCCAACCATTCGGTTGTGACGGCCTGCGCTACAGGAGCCCATGCTATAGGCGATGCTGCCCGAATAATTCGCGCGGGTGACGCTGATGTGATGGTAGCTGGTGGGGCAGAGGGGGCCATATGCCGCCTTGGAATGGCAGGATTTGCAGCTGCCCGCGCGCTTTCAACGAGTTTCAATGACGAACCTACCCGCGCCTCTCGTCCTTGGGATGTAGATCGCGATGGCTTTGTCATGGGTGAAGGCGCTGGCGTTGTCGTTTTAGAGGAATATGAGCAAGCCAAGGCGCGCGGTGCAAAAATTTATGCTGAGATCATCGGCTACGGCATGAGTGGAGACGCTTACCATGTCACCGCTCCTGCTTCGGATGGAGATGGTGGATTTCGTGCTATGCGTGCTTGTCTCAAAAGCGCTGGTTTAAGCACCGCAGACATCGATTACATTAATGCCCATGGTACATCGACCCCCTTAGGCGACGAGATCGAATTGGGTGCAGTTAAGCGATTATTTGGTGCAGATGCCGAACGGCTTACAATGTCTTCAACAAAGTCGGCGATTGGTCACCTTTTAGGTGCAGCTGGTGCAGTTGAAGCAATCTTCTCTATTCTTGCAATTAGAGATGGCGTAGCGCCGCCAACGCTAAATCTGGATAATCCCTCGGAGGGCTGTGATTTAGACCTCGCGCCAAAGCAGGCGAGAGAGCGCCAAATACGTGTTGCACTGTCTAATTCATTTGGGTTTGGTGGCACTAACGCCTCAGTGCTGTTCCAGGCTGTTTGAGCCAATTTTATGCAAAGAGCCGTTTTTGGCCTGGCGGTCTTGGCGCTGGGTTTATGTGCTTTTGCGATTTGGGATATTGTAGACCGTTTTGATGCAGTTGGCCCGGCGCGCTCTGAAATCCGTATTCTAGTTGCTCGTGGAGACTTGCCGTCCAAAGTGGCGGTGCGTCTTGAGCAGATGGGCGTTATAGAGAATAGCCTTATCTTCCGCCTGCTGATGCGCGTTAACGACAAGGAGGGTGCAATTAGGGCGGGCGAATATGACGTTCCTGCCGGCGCAACTCCTCGTGATGTTCTTCAACTCCTTACTGAGGGGCCAACTGTCGTGCGAAAGCTCACGGTGCCAGAGGGCTCCACGACGGCAGAGGTTCTGGCGATAGTTCACGGAGCGGTTGGTCTTGTTGGTGAAACGCCTCAGAGTGTTGCTGAAGGCACACTTTTACCTGAAACTTATCATTACTCTTGGGGTGATACGCGGGAAGAGGTAATTGGTCGGATGGAGCATGCTATGCGAGAGGTCGTTTCCCAGGCGTTGGCTTCAAGATCTTCAGAACATCCCGTAAGTACACCTCTGGAATTGATCACGCTTGCCTCAATAATTGAGAAAGAAACGTCGGTCTCGGGCGAACGGTCACGTGTCGCAGGAGTGTTTATTAATCGACTCAATCGAGGAATGTTACTGCAGTCGGATCCAACAACCATTTATGCGATAACCCGAGGAGAAAAGACGCTTTCGCGGCGTCTGACATATGCTGATCTCAAGTATGATGATCCGTATAACACGTATTCCAGGCCGGGCTTGCCTCCAGGGCCGATTGCCAACCCCGGTAGGGCTTCTCTTATGGCGGCAGCCAATCCGCTGAAGACCGAGGAATTATATTTTGTAGCCGATGGCTCTGGGGGCCATGTGTTCAGCCGTAGCTTGTTGGAACATAATCGCAATGTAGCTAGGTGGCGGCGCATTCAAAGGGAGCGTGGATTTAGATGATCTCTAGCATGACAGGGTTTGCTCGAATTGAAGGTCGTGTAGGAGATGTCTCTTGGGTTTGGGAACTGCGTAGCGTTAATGGCCGTAACCTGGACATACGTGTTCGTGCTCCAGGTTTTGTTGAGCAGGTTGAGCGTGTCTTACGAGAAGCGATTGCGGCACAGATTAAGCGTGGCTCCATCCAGGGACTGCTCACTGTAGAGCGGGCTGATAGCATAAGCCGACCACGCGTCAATTTTGATGTGTTGCAAGGACTTATATCTGACCTGTCGAAAATTGAGTTGCCAAATGGGGCGCCAATCCATCCCGCAAGAATTGACGGTCTCTTGCAGATCCGTGGTGTTTTAGAATCAAGTGGGGCCGCCGATAGTGATGAGGTTATGCGAACAGCGCCGCTTGGGGATATTCCTTCGCTTGTAGATGATTTAGCTAAATCGCGCGCGGACGAGGGTAGGCGAGTAGTCACAGCTCTAGAAGAGATTCTTTCGACGATTTTAGACTTAGTAACTAAAGCAAAATCGTTGGCGGCGCGCCAACCTGAGCAGGTTGCTGGCCGATACAAGGAAACCTTGATTCGACTTATGGGAGATGCTGTCTCGGTTTCGGAGGAACGAATTGTCCAAGAAGCTGCCGCGCTCGCTGTAAAAATTGATGTTACCGAAGAGCTGGACCGTCTCACAGCTCACGTTGCCCATGCTCGTGAGTTAATTGCGGCGGGTGGTCCTGTCGGCCGCAGGCTGGATTTTCTATCCCAGGAATTCAACCGTGAAGCGAACACGCTAAGCTCTAAATCCGCGGACCTTAGCTTAACGCGGGTGGCAATGGATTTAAAAACGGCTATCGATGCTTTTCGTGAGCAGGTACAGAATATTGAGTAGCGTGGGGGTGTGAGATGCAAGAAGAGTTAATTCAACGAAGAGGTTTGATGCTTGTTTTGTCCTCGCCGTCTGGCGCAGGAAAGACAACTATTTCACGAAAGCTGCTCGACGTTGAGCCTCTCCTTCAGATGTCAATTTCTGCGACAACCCGCCCAAAGCGACCTGGGGAAACTGAAGGTCGCGATTATTTTTTTGTTGATAAGGAAGAATTTGGAGTACGCGCAAACAAAAATGAGTTTCTTGAGCATGCCCGGGTCTTCGACCACTATTATGGGACACCAAAGGGACCCGTCGAAGCAGCGCTGACTATGGGACGAGATGTCCTCTTTGATATCGACTGGCAAGGCACTCAACAAATCAAAGAAAAAGCCTCAAGTGATCTTGTTCGTGTTTTTATTCTCCCACCATCAACCATCGAATTGGAGCAGCGCCTCCGTCGCCGAGCGCAAGATTCTGAAGAAGTGGTGGAACGACGAATGTCAGAAGCGTCTTCTGAGATGAGCCATTGGCAAGAATATGAGTACGTAATCATCAATAAAGATATAGAGCATAGTGTTAGTCAGATCCGGTCCATTCTCTCTGCCGAAAGACTCAGAAGGGAGAGACAATTGGGGCTTGGAGAGTTTGTTAAGGCACTTCGTGAACAGTGCTGATGGAGCATCCCATGGCGCCTAAACTTGGATATCTGTTGCCTACTCGAGAGAGCGTTATGGAGGGGCGGCCCGAAGCCGCACCACTCCTAGATTTGGCAGAACGGGCAGAAGGACTTGGTTTCGACTCAGTCTGGATTGGTGACTCTGTGATCGCTAGGCCCCGACATGAACCTTTAACTTTGCTGGCGGCGGTAGCTGGCCGTACCCGTAAAGTTAAATTAGGCACCGCGGTGCTGCTCCCCGCACTTCGAAACCCTGTATTGCTAGCTCATACTTGTGCAACGTTGGATCAGGCCAGTGAAGGAAGACTGATATTAGGTGTTGGTATTGCAACAGATGTCCCGAACATCCGCCACGAGTTTGAGGCCTGCGGCGTTCCTTTCGAAAAACGTGTTGGGCGAATGTTGGAAGGTCTTAGATTGGCGCGCGCGTTATGGACTGGTGAGCCAGTTGATTGGGATGGTCGTTGGCAAATGAAACAGGCTATTTTGGGGCCAACACCACACAGGAAAGGCGGTCCACCCATCTGGATTGGAGCAAAGGTGGAGGCGGCTTTTAAGCGAATTGCTCGGGAATTTGATGGGTGGTTTCCTAATGGGCCTGATCCAAAGGGATGGAAGGTCCAGCGGGCGCTGCTTGATGCAGAGATCATTGCTGAAGGGCGGAACCCAAGAGACGTTACCGGAGCACTTTACGCTACCTTTGCCATTGATGAAGATGTTTCGCGAGCCGAAGCCAGAATGAATGAATTCATGGCCAGTTATTACGGGGCTCGTCCTGATGTGATGAGGAAAGTCCAATATAGCTACGCCGGAACTGCTGAAGGGGCGGCAAAAGTGCTGCAGGCTTATGCTGACGCGGGCGTAGAGCACATATGTCTTCGCTTTGCAGGCGACCACGCCCAAACTCTGGATGTTTTTGCAAATATCCGAAGGAATTTGGGTTGGAATTGAGATGTAACTTGAGTTGGTTTCAGTGTTTTTTGAGGGGCGAGATAAATTTTAAATTAAATTACATGAGCAAGAATTTTTTCTTTCCTAACAGCCAGATATTTAAGTGCCCAAATATCCTCGAGGGTCGAGAGCTAAAGCAATAGAAGTTAGGACCCCGATAGCCTTGATGAAGGTTTGATGCCGCCTATTATTTAAAGCAAGGTTGGTGCTTTAAGCGTCCTCCGGACAGCCGGAAGAACTACAAAAGTATTCCCTTTTTAAAATGTTCCTATATTGTTCTCATTGTTGAGAACTATTTGTATTTTTAAATAGC
The DNA here is from genome assembly GCA_030833925.1 of Alphaproteobacteria bacterium. GTDB lineage: Bacteria > Pseudomonadota > Alphaproteobacteria > Bin95 > Bin95 > VMCJ01. The sequence goes on along the minus strand of JAURGE010000038.1, from coordinate 9,274 downwards.
GATCTTTTTCTCCTTCATGTAGATTGTTGAGATTGATCAAACACAAGATGTAGTGGCAAGTTGGGAAAAATGTTTTCCCCAAGCTGTGGATGGAGGGCGCCTGATGGATGGAACGGGCCGGATTTCTGCCGATGACGGAGCGATAGAAGCTCTGGATAAAGCGCGGGATATCGAGAGGACAACACTTTCTGCCCACGCGCTCGGTGGCGAAATTGCGCGTGACGTTTTTCAAAATGCTCGAGGCATTGCTGTCCACATTGACCGCTCTCGTGATGCTTTCCTCACTTCATTTGGGAAGGCTACCTTAGCTGATCGGTACTTGATGCAAGACGAAGGTTTTCAGGACCTATTTGCCCGTGTTGCCGCGCATTTTGCAGATGATACAGCTCACGCACAGCGTCTTTATGACTACATCTCACGCCTTTGGTTTATGCCTGCAACTCCAGTGCTATCGAATGGTGGAACAAAGCGTGGCTTGCCGATTTCCTGCTTTCTTAACGAAGCCTCCGATAGCCTAGGTGGCATCGTTGGCCTCTGGAATGAGAATGTTTGGTTGGCTGCTAGGGGCGGCGGAATTGGAAGTTATTGGGGGAATCTCCGCTCGATAGGTGAGCAGGTGGGGGGTAACGGCAAGACTTCCGGTGTGGTTCCGTTTATTCGAGTTATGGACAGCATGACGCTTGCCATTAGTCAGGGCAGTTTGCGGCGAGGGTCTGCTGCAGTTTATATGCCGGTATGGCATCCAGAAATTGAGGAATTTATTGAAATTCGTCGTCCAACCGGTGGTGATCCAAACCGAAAAGCTCTGAACCTGCATCATGGTGTGCTTTTAACAGATGCTTTTATGCGCGCAGTGGAGGCCGATGAGGAATGGGCCCTTGTGAGCCCAAAAGATCATGCTCTTATAAAGAGAGTCTCTGCTCGGGAGCTCTGGATCCGGATTTTGACGGCCCGGATTGAGACAGGTGAACCTTATATTATTTATTCTGATGCCGTGAACCGGCAGATACCGCAGCATCAGAAGCTGGCAGGTCTTTCTGTAAAAACATCAAATTTATGTAGTGAAATCACACTAACAACAGGAATTGATCAGCATGGTGGTGACCGGACTGCCGTATGTTGCCTTTCTTCATTGAACCTCGAAAAATTTGATGAATGGCAGTCGGTGCCCGGTTTCGTAGAAGACGTTATGCGGTTCCTCGATAACGTTCTTCAGGACTTTATCGACCAAGCACCAGAAGAATTCTCCAAAGCTAAATATGCGGCGATGCGAGAACGCTCTGTTGGTCTTGGTGTTATGGGGTTTCACTCTTTTCTTCAGCAGAAAAACATACCCTTTGAGAGCGCCATGGCTAAATCATGGAATATGCGGATGTTTAAGCAGATCCGTGAGCAGGCTGACGCTGCTTCTTCCAAGTTGGCAGAAGAAAGAGGCGCATGTCCCGACGCCGCTGAATACGGTATTAAAGAAAGGTTTTCGCACAAAATTGCTATAGCGCCGACCGCCTCTATTTCTATCATCTGTGGAGGGGCATCGCCTGGGATCGAGCCTAGTGCGGCAAACGCGTTCACTCACAAAACACTGTCCGGATCTTTCGGTGTGCGTAACCGCTACTTAGAGGAAGTTTTGGACCGACATGGTCGGAATGATGCAGAAACCTGGTCAACCATCGTTACTCGAGAAGGTTCTGTTCAGCATCTAGACTTCCTCACCGATCTTGAAAAAGACGTTTTCAAAACGGCATTTGAGTTAGATCAACGTTGGGTGATTGAGCTGGCAGCAGATCGTACACCCTTTGTATGTCAGTCCCAGTCGGTAAACTTATTTTTGCCTGCTGATGTGCATAAGCGTGACCTTCATCATTTGCATTTTCAAGCTTGGAAGAAGGGAATGAAGTCACTTTATTACCTTCGCTCTAAGTCGATACAGCGGGCTGATGTGGTTAGTCGCTTTAGTGCGGCTCCCGTGGTTCAGTCATTGGAGGGCGGGCAGCTTGATTACGAGGAATGTCTCGCCTGCCAATAAGGCCTATTTTAATTATTATCACGGCAGGAGCGCCGCACTATGTCCCTTCTCGACGCCAAGGCAACATATAAACCATTTGACTATCCATGGGCCTATGAGGCTTGGCAAACACAACAGCGATTGCACTGGCTGCCTGAGGAAGTGCCTCTAGCGGAAGATGTCCGTGACTGGGCGCAAAAGCTCTCTGATGGAGAGCGCAATCTGTTAACGCAGATTTTTCGATTTTTTACTCAGGCTGATGTTGAGGTCAACAATTGCTATATGAAGCACTATTCGAAGGTTTTCGAGCCGACGGAAGTGCAAATGATGCTTGCGGCCTTCTCTAATATTGAGACGGTCCATATAGCTGCCTATAGCCACTTACTAGACACCATCGGGATGCCAGAAGTCGAGTATTCAGCCTTCCTCCGTTATAAGGAGATGAAGGATAAGTATGACTACATGCAGCAATTTGGCGTTTCGACAAAGTCAGATATCGCGATGACTTTAGCCGTTTTCGGCGCCTTCACAGAGGGACTGCAGCTTTTTGCTAGCTTTGCGATGCTACTCAACTTCCCGCGCTTTAATAAGATGAAGGGGATGGGACAAATAGTGGCTTGGTCTGCAAGAGATGAGACCTTGCATGCGAATTCAATTATACGCCTATTCCGCACCTTTATTCGCGAATACCCAGAAAGTGCATTAGATTTAGAGCCAAAGTTACGAGAGGCCCTCGGCATAATCGTAGAACATGAGGATGCCTTTATTGATCTAGCCTTTAGCCTTGGTGCAATTCAGGGCATTAAGGCTGATGAGGTTAAGTCCTACATCCGTTACATAGGAGATATGCGTCTCGGGCAGTTGGGTTTTGAGGAGCCAGAATTCGGCATAGTACGCAATCCGCTCCCTTGGATGGATGAGATGCTGAACGGTCTCGAGCACGCTAATTTCTTTGAAAATCGTGCTACAGAATATTCAAAATCTGCCACTCGAGGTTCTTGGGAAGAAGCTTTCGCATAATGTGTAAACGGCGCTAGGCCAGCTTTTCTCCCCATTCCTCTAGCAGAATGAAATAATCATTCATCATAAGTGATCAGTGTTTCAACTGGGCACGAGATGTTCGTTCGGCCTCCTAAGAACGATAGCTCAATTATGCAAGCGGCTCCTGGGACAGTTGCCCCTTCATTTTCTAATAACTTTATCGCTGCTGCCATTGTTCCTCCTGTAGCCAGAAGGTCATCAAGAATTACTACTCTGTCACCAGGACTGACAGCACCGCTTTGGATTTCAATGGTATCACTCCCATATTCAAGCGCGTATTCATAGGAAACTACACTGCCCGGCAACTTTCCTTTCTTACGAAGCATTAAAAAACCTAAGCCAAGGTGAAGTGCGAGTGGCGCCGCTGTTAGAAATCCGCGACTTTCAATTCCAGCAAGCTTTGTGGGTGCCCATGGTCGGATAACCCTTGCCAACTGGTTAATCGTTTCAGCCCAGGCGGTGGGATGAGCCAGTAGAGTTGAAATGTCATAGAACAGGATGCCCGGCTTTGGAAAATCTGGAACTGATCGGATGTGATCCTTTAAATTCATGCGGCTACCTCAATTAATCAGAGAATTTTATATGATCGTACCCGAGCTTTTCCACTTAGAAAATTCCTGTACGTTGATTGGCAATGCTCTTCAATAAAGCTGCTAGCAGATATACGATTTTGTAAAACCTCTGATCAAAAAATCTTAAAAAAGGCCAAATTTATATTGGAAACTCAAATTCCTAATACTGCTAGTGCCGTCATAGTTGGAGGCGGCATCGCAGGACTTTCGGTTGCATATCATCTGGCAAAGATTGGTTGGCGTGATCTTGTGCTTCTTGAGCGGAAGCAGATCGCATCGGGGACTACCTGGCACGCGGCAGGATTAGTTAGGTCTAACATTGGATCTGCGACTTTGACCCGGATTGCAATGGAATCTCAGCCACTATTTTCGGAGCTTGAGAATGCAACGGGACAGGCGACGGGTTTCAAACAAAACGGCAGCTTGGGGATCGCAGATAACCCAGCACGCTGGGAAGAACATCGGCGCGCTTATTCTTTTTCCCATGCCATGGGCGTTGAGGCGCATCTGCTGGATCCAGGTGAAGCTCGCGGGCTTTGGCCTTTGCTGGAGACGAAAGATCTTATTGGCGCCCTTTGGTATCCAACTGATGGGCAGGTCAATCCGTTAGATTTTGCCCAAGCACTAGCAAAGGGTGCGCGCCAGTTAGGCGTTAAAATCATCGAAGGTGTCAAGGTTAACGCTGTGCGATCAGTTAGGGGGCGTGCGGGAGGAGTTGAGACTTGCAAAGGTCCTATAGAAAGTCCCGTTATCGTGAATGCTGCTGGCATGTGGGCGCGCGAGTTTGGTCGCTTGGCTGGCGTGCCGGTGCCTGTCCAGGCGTGTGAGCATTTTTATGTCGTTACAGAACCGATTGAGGAGCTGCCTTCAACGCTTCCGGTTCTGCGCGATATGGATGGCTGCGCCTATTATAAGGAAGATGCTGGGAAACTCTTACTGGGGGCTTTTGAGCCGAAGGCAAAACCCTGGGCCCTAGACGGAATTCCAGAAGATTTTTGCTTCGACGAATTACCTGAAGATTTTGATCATTTTCAACCAATACTCGAGCTTGCCATGAAGCGTGTGCCAATTATGGCAAAAGTTGGCTTGCGAAAATTTTTCAATGGTCCAGAGGGTTTCACGCCAGACCAAAGATACTACCTTGGGGAAACTTCAGAGCTCCCAGGTTTTTACGTTCTTGCCGGATTTAACTCGATAGGGATCCAATCAGGCGGCGGTGCAGGTAAGGCATTGGCAGCATGGATTGATGGGGGTGAAATGCCCTTCGACTTAACGGCGGTCGACGTGCAGCGTGCCGGCTCTCATGAAGCAGAGCAGAACTTTCTGGTTCCGAGAGTAACAGAGGCGCTGGGGCTGCTTTACGCCATGCATTGGCCAGGTCGAGAGTTTGAAACGAGCCGAAACGTTTTTCTGTCCCCAATCCATCAGGAGACGGAAGCGGTGGGGGCGGTGTTTGGGGCCGTCGCTGGGCAAGAAAGACCTAACTGGTACGCTGGAGCCAGCCAAGCGCGTGTTTATGACTACAGCTATGGTCGAACTAATTGGTTTCAGAATGTTGCGTTGGAACATTATGCAACGCGCAACGCTGGAGGGCTTTTTGATCAGTCTTCCTTCGGAAAATTTCTTGTTGAGGGTCGGGATGCGCTCGCCTGTTTGGAGCGCCTTTCATCGAATTTTATAGATGTCCCTATCGAGCGGGTAATCTATACTCAGTGGTTGAATAGCAAAGGTGGCATCGAAGCTGATCTGACCGTGACACGGTTGGACACTGATCGCTTCCTTGTTACCACTGGTGCAGCAGTAACCAAGCGTGATTTAACAAGGCTCTCACGCATGGCTCATACTTTTAAAGATGTCGCTATTACTGATGTCTCTCGGAAGTTCGCGGTAATTGGAGTTATGGGCCCGCGCGCTAGGGAATTGCTACAGCCACTAACGGAACTGGATCTCGAGAACTCTGCCTTCCGCTTCGGTAGAGCAAAAGTGGCACGAGTGGCGAAGGTAAGTTGTCGCCTGACTAGGATAAGTTATGTCGGAGAGCTCGGGTGGGAGGTGTCATGTTTGGCGGAGGAAGCCCCTCGGCTTTGGAGCGATCTTTACAATGCAGGTTCCAAACTTGGAGTAGTTCCAGCAGGGATGTATGCGATGAACACGCTAAGGTTGGAAAAGGGTTATCGCCATTGGGGCCATGATATCAGCCCTGAAGATAATCCCTATGAGGCTGGTTTAGATTGCTTTTTACGCTTGAACAAAAACGTGGAGTTTGTTGGTCAAGCGGCGCTTGTTGCAAAGAAGGATATTCAACCATCAAGGCAACTGATGTCGTTCCGATTAGAGGATCCAGTGCCACTTCTTCACGGAAACGAACCTATATTTGCTGGCGAAAAATGTGTTGGTTGGATCACTTCGGGTGGTTTTGGCCATAGCCTCGGTGTTTCAACCGGGCTGGGCTATGTGTCTGAGCGGAATATTTCCAGAGAATTTGAGATCGAAGTGGCAGGGGAGAGATTTTTTGCTGTTGGAAGCCTTAAGCCCCTCTATCAGCCAAAAAACCCTCACATAAGGGCTTAGCCTCCAATACCGTGCAATAGCCAACCAACACCGTAGGCGACTGCTGCTGCGGCGAGCCCAATAGAAAGGGTCTCTAGCCCATCACGGCTCCAATGTCTGGTTGAAAATCGGCTTTTTGCTGCGCCAGTTAGGAAAAATGTTGCGCCCGTAAGTGCAAGTGCGGCAGGACCAGCAGTCTCTTCTAAGAAAAGGAACGGCAGCAATGGCATTGCGCCTGCGGCGACAAAGGCTGCAAAAGTAATCAGGGCGGCGGTCATGGGTTCACGTAGCACTGGAGGTTGTCCATACTCCTCAACCAACATGAATTCGATCCAGCGATCCTCATCGGCCGATGTAACTTCGACGGCTTGGTCTAGAGCTTCGCCTTCAAACCCTTTAGATCGATAAATTTCGCGGATCTCACGACGTTCACCTTCAGGATTTTCCCGAATGTGCCGAGCTTCTATTACACGAAGGCGTTCAGCTTCATCATGCTCGGCTTTCGTTCCGGAATAGTTGGCGGCTGCCATCGAAAAACCGTCCGCAAGAAGATTGGCACAGCCCAGGATCAGAACAATACGTGCTGATAGATCGGCACCAATTACCCCGGCTACAATGGCAAAAGTTGTAACCGCACCATCAATTGCTCCATAGATCCAATCGCGGAGATAGCCTGGTCTAGCGCCAGCTTCGAGTCTTTTTCGTATCGCTGCTGTCCCGTGTTCATGATCACCAATGTCACGTACCAAAACTATTCTCCCATCTTCATATCCAGGGCTTAGCAGCTTCGGCCTTTAGTATAAACTGGTTACATGGGAGAAAATTGATGGTTGATGATGCAACGTACCGACTTCACACCTTGCTGATGCCCTCGAAGGAATGGAGTGAAGTTGGTAAGGCGGCGCTTGCTATCCAGGGTGTACTTGGTCCCCTGGGCGGTTCACTTTTCGGTGCATGGCGCAGCCAGATTGGACGCCCGCGCGACGAGGTGCAAATCATTACACGCTGGCCGGGTGGTGACACAAACGTGGCCGACGCAGCATTGGCTGGGGTTCTGCCACCAGTGCGAAAAGCTTCTGCGGCTGATATGCAACCTACCCTTCGCCCAATTAACGGAAGAGCGCCTTCCTCTCAGGGCAATTATGCCTTTCGGCGTTTTACAACGCCGGAGCCAGATTGGCCTGAATTTCTTAGTCTTTGTGCTGGTGCTTGGCCTGGGTTCGAAGCAGCATACGATAGTCAGGTTATCGGGCTGTGGAAATTTCATACACTCAAGGACGGGCTTATCGAGAGCCTATTGCTGACTCGAAGGCCAAATCTCGCGATGTGGGAACGATCGAAAATCCCAGAAAATCCTATGGAGGCCGAGGTTCGTCGTAAGCTTTCACGCCGTTATGACCTCTGTGTTGATACAGATGTGTTCACCACCACATTGTTAACTGCGGAAGACAGAAAGGACGATGCTCGCTGGACTTGAGCCTCCAAACAAGAGATCATCGAGAGTAGCTTCTGGGAAAAAGGATCTGGCGATGACGACCTATGAAACGATCTCGGTTGAACCCATCACGCCGCGTATAGGTGCGATGATTTCGGGAATTGATCTTGCGCAGCCTCTCGGAAACCAGCAATTTCAAGAGGTTCACGACGCCTTAATGCGCCATGAGGTTATCTTTTTTCGCGATCAGGAAATGACGTTGGATCAGCATAAAGAGTTTGGGCGGCGATTCGGCGAGCTAGATATCCATCCAGGTTCCCCTGGGCCAGAAGGCCATCCTGAAGTTTTGGTCATCCATGCAGATGAAAAATCAAAGTTTGTAGCTGGCGGTCTCTGGCATTCGGATGTGTCCTGCCTAGAGGAGCCACCTATGGGCTCTATTCTTCATCTACACACCATTCCCACCTGCGGTGGAGATACCCTTTTTGCCAGTGCAGGGGCAGCATATGATGCTCTTTCGGAACCTATGAAAGGCTTTTTAGCCACTTTGACAGCCATACATTCTGGCGAGAAACTTTATCGGGGGCGTTATAAACACCAAGGCGTCGATGATGCTGGGAAGGTTTATCCTGAAGCAAGGCATCCCATCGTTCGCACTCATCCAGTGTCAGGGCGGAAATCGCTTTTTGTAAATCAAGGGTTCACCCTGCGCATTCCAGAACTTGAAAAGAGCGAGAGTGCGGCTGTTCTTAAGTTTTTGACAGATCACATCACCCAACCACAATTCCAAGTACGTTTTAAATGGGAAAAGAACTCGGTCGCGTTTTGGGATAATCGTGCAGTCCAGCACTACGCGATGTGGGACTATTTTCCTGAAGTGCGATCCGGATTTCGGGTAACGGTTAAGGGTACTCGTCCGGTTTAGGACCAAGTCTTCGTTGGGGGGGATTTGATTTCTATTTGGATAGAATCTTCTAGAGCCTCGTGATAGTGCTTTACGCCCGGCGGGTGAACCCAAACGTCGCCAGGTTCAGCAATCCAACTTTCACCCTCAATCACAACACGGACCCTGCCTGAAACAAGGTAACAAATTGATTCATGGTCTTTGTGTGCATGTTCGGGGTCTATCAGCCCCTGTGGGCGATGGGCCTCCATAAACAGCATACTTTTGCCGGCAATAAGGGGCTTGATGGCGAGACGCTTCTCTCCATGACCCTCCTCAACGCCTTCCAGTTTTGAAATAACCTCAGCGGGAACATCACGATTTCGCCGAAACAGAACTGGTGAGGGTGGAATATGGCGAGTTTTATCAGTCATTCAGTCACCCCGCCTGTCGGCGGGTCTCTACATAGGTCAACAAGGCTACAAGCATACAAGCAGCACTTCCCCAGAATATCCAGCGTGGATCGGCATTATCCATAACCCAGCCAAAAATAGCGGGTGTAATTGCATTGCCAAGTGCCAGTCCCGATGAGGTAAAGCCAAATAGCTTCCCCATTTGCCCTGGAGGTGCAATTTGACGAACGAGCATATCACGGGCAGGTAGGAGGCTACCCTGTAGGGCGCCTGCCGCAATAAATGCTGTCGATAACATGGCGATTGACATGGGGAGCGAAGCAAAGCTAGCGACAAGAGCCGAAAGACTTAAGATTGAGAAGGTAAATATCTTAG